>NZ_JBQENK010000008.1:298410-314697 GCF_052044735.1 Pseudomonas sp. 22526 | reverse complement strand
CGAAGCCGACCGGAGTCGATGCCCCCTGATGGACGCCGGAGCGAGGGAACCTGAGCGCAGCGAAGGCCGTACGCAGGGGCAAGCCCTTTTGGTTACTTTTGGGGCGTTTGCCAAAAGTGACCCGCCGTAAGGGCGGAACCATAAGTGGCCGTTACCGCAGAAACGGATATGTACTCCGTCCAACATCACCAGCGACATCACCACCGCTATCGCGGGCAAGCCTCGCTCCTACAGAAGCCCCCAAGCCCGCGCTACGGATACCAGCGCGGCGTATACACCCACTCCCCACCTCCAGCCTTGGGGAATACGCAGGTAGTGGAAGACCCCACCAACACCATGGTCCGCATATCCACCTGCTCCGGGGTCAGGTCGCCAAGGGTGGTGACCCGCAGGCTCTGCCCCGGCCGACCAATATCCCGCCCCAACACCACCGGCGTCTCCGGCGTCCGATGCTGACGCACGATCTCCAAGGCACGCCCCAATTGCCACGGCCGCGAACGGGAAATCGGATTGTAGAACGCCAGCGCCAGATCAGCCTGGGACGCCAGGTCCAGGCGCTTCTCGATAATCGCCCAGGGCTTGAGGTTGTCCGACAGCGACAGCACACAGAAGTCGTGCCCCAAAGGCGCGCCAGCCTGCGCGGCGGTGGCCAGGGAAGCGGAAACCCCGGGCAGGATTTCCAGCTCGACCTGATGCCAGCTCGGCTCGCTGGATTCGTGCAGCGCTTCCAGCACCGCCGCGGCCATGGCGAACACACCCGGGTCGCCGGAGGACACCACC
Organism: Pseudomonas sp. 22526; assembly: GCF_052044735.1. Lineage (NCBI taxonomy): Bacteria > Pseudomonadati > Pseudomonadota > Gammaproteobacteria > Pseudomonadales > Pseudomonadaceae > Pseudomonas > Pseudomonas sp. 22526. Next base: position 313,917 of record NZ_JBQENK010000008.1, on the reverse strand, counting down.
ACCACCGAACGGCCTTGGGCGGCGAGTTCGAAGGCGTGGCGCGCCCGCTGCATTTCTTCGCGATTGTCGGTGCAGTGCATGACCTGGTCGGCACGGAACGGGCCGGCCATGCGCACATAGGTTTCGTAGCCGAGGATATCGTTGGCCCGCGCCAGTTCGGCTTTCACCGCCGGCACCATCAGCTCGGCGGCGCCAGGGCCCAGACCAATTACCGCCAGGCGGCCACGGGGGCGGCCGATCTGCTGCGGGTCCAGCGGCTGGCTGGCCACGGCAATGGCAATGTCCTCGCCCACGTTGAGGGGCGGCAGCAATTGCGGCACGGCCTGTTGCGCCAGTTCGGCCACACTGCTGGCCGCCGGGGCGAAGCGCAGGGGCACGCCCAGCTCGGCGGCGACTTCGCGCAAGACAAGGCTGGTCATGTCACTGTCGGCGGCCAGCAGGCAGGCGACGGATTGCACAGCGATCTTCTTCTGGTGCAGGGCATCCCGCAGCGCATCGGCGCCAGTGATCTTGCCGTTACAGGCAATCAGCACGCTGCGCGGGTAGATCAGCAGTTCGTTGGCGGCCGGCTCACGCTCGGCCGAGCCGACGCGGATGGTCAGCCGAGCGTGCCGGTCTTCCGGCAACCGGGCCTCGGCCAGCCAGGGCGCGGCGCCTTCGATGCGCACGCTTTCACCACCCAGCAGGTCCGAAACGAAACGCTTGCCCAGTTCCAGATCGCCCAGGGCATAACCGCTGGGTGGGTTGAGCAGGCAGGTACCGAAACGCAGCTCGCCGCTGGTGGTGATGGCCGCCGCCACGCCCAGGCCAGCAGCGATTTCCCGGGCCATGACGTTCACCCCGCCCAGGCCACCGAGCAACGGCACCACCGCGCTGCCGTCCTCGGCCACGGCCAGCACCGGCGGCTCCGCGCCCTTCTCCAACAGCAGCGGGGCCAGGGTACGGATGACAATGCCGGCGGCGCACAGGGCGATGATCGGCGTGTCCTGCTGATACAGCTGGCGCAGGGTCGCACCGAACTCCTGATACGAGCGGTCGGCGCCCTCGACCCGTTCGGCCAGGCCGTGGATCAGCGCGTCCGGGTACAGCTGTTGAAGTTTGCGCGCAGTCGCCAGGCTGCCTTGGCCAAGGATGACGATGGCCGGCGCGGAACGGGCCATCAACCTTGCCACCTTTCACCGGGCACGATGATCAGCGAGAAATACGGCGAAGACATCGGCTCCACTTCATCCAGCGGCACGATCTTCTGGTTGGCCATGGTCGCCCGCTCGACATACAGCGCGCGCTCGGCCAGGCCCAGTTCTTCGAGCACCTGGCGCACCTTGGGGAAGTTGCGCCCCAGCTTCATCACCACCGCCGCGTCGGCATCGGCCAGGCGGCGTTTGAGTTCGTCATGGGGCAGCACGCCGGAGAGCACCGACAGGCTCTGGTTGCGATACACCAGCGGCGCGCCCAGCACCGAGGCGCCACCGAGCATCGAGCACACGCCCGGCACCACTTCGGCCTGGTAACGCTCGGCCAGGCGGTCGTGCAGGTACATGTAGGAGCCGTAGAAGAACGGGTCGCCTTCGCAGATCACCGCCACGTCGCGGCCAGCGTCCAGGTGTTCGGCCAACTGCTCGCTGGCGCTGTCGTAGAAGTCGCTGATCACTTGCTCGTAGGACAGCGGCGCCGGCAGCACTTCGGTGGTCACCGGATAGACCAGCGGCAACAGGGTCTGCGCGTCCTGCAAATGCGCTTCGATGATGCCGAAGGCATTGCCCTTTTTACCCTTGGCGACGAAGTACGCCACCACCGGCGATTCGCGCAGCAGGCGCAGGGCCTTGACGGTAATCAGTTCCGGATCACCGGGGCCGACGCCCAGGCCGATCAAACGTCCAGGTTGCTGCATCATTCGATCTCCGTGGCCAGGGCGTTGACGGCGGCGGCGGCCATGGCGCTGCCGCCCAGGCGACCTTGCATGATCACAAAAGGCACGCCGCGGCTGTTGGCGGCGAGCATCGCCTTGGACTCTGCCGCGCCGACGAAGCCTACCGGGAAGCCGAGGATCAGCGCCGGTTTCGGTGCGCCGGCGTCGAGCATTTCCAGCAGGTAGAACAGCGCGGTCGGGGCGTTGCCAATCACCACCACACTGCCTTCCAGGTACGGCCGCCACAGCTCCAGGGCCACCGCCGAGCGGGTGTTGCCCAGCTCGCGGGCCAGCTCCGGCACGCTCTCGTCACGCAGGGTGCAGATCACCTGATTGTTCGCCGGCAGACGGGCGCGGGTGATGCCTTCGGACACCATGCGCGCATCGCAGAGGATCGGCGCACCGGCGGCCAGGGCAGTGCGCCCGGCCTTGCCCGCGCCTTCGGAGAATTGCAGACCGTCGATGGCATCGACCATGCCGCAGGCATGGATCACCCGCACCGCAAGTTTTTCCAGGTCCGCGGGGATGCGATCGAGCCTGGCCTCCTCGCGAATGATCGCGAAGGAGTTGCGATAGATCTCCTGACCGTCGCGGATGTAATCAATCATCAAGGGTGCTCCGTGGGCGGGCATCGAGCAATGCGCCGGCCGCTTCAAGGGAAAGGTTGCGTGCGTGCAGCGTGCCGAAACCCGGCTGCGCGGCATCGCGAAAATAGAGGTCGTAACGACCCGGGGCGACGGCCAGCAAGGTGGCCGGTGCCACATGGGCGGCGGCGCAGGAACGCGAGCAGCCGGACAGGTGGACGTCCAGGCGCTGGCCGTGGCGCTGGAGCAAGGCGGCCAGCTTTACCGCGTCGCCCTTGGTGTCGGCCAGGGCCTTGCCGCAGCCGCTGGAACCGGTGCAGGCAATCAGGTGAGCCAGGGGCTGCTCTGGCGAGCAGAGAAAACCCAGTTGTTGCAGGCGGCGCGTGACTTCAGCGGCGTCCTCGGCCCGCAGGTTCGGCAGCAGCAGGCTTTGCCAGGGGGTGAACCTCAGGCTGCCGTCGCCCCATTGCTCGGCCAGCTGCGCTGCGCCGCGCAGCATCGGCGGGTCCAGCCGCCCCAGGGGCGTGACGGCGCCGACATAGACCTGGCCCGGTTGCCGCTGTGGATAAGTACCGATATGCAGCGGCTCGGAAGGGGCCACGCGCTGCCAATCGCCCACCCGGATCACCGGCCCCGGCAAGCGCGCGGATACCTGCGCCAGCAGCGCGTCCGCCGAGTGCTCCGCCAACAGCTGGCGCATGCGGGTCTGTTCGGGGCGGGCCAGGTCGAGAAACAGCTCCAGCACCGCCACCACCAGGGCAAGCCCATCCTCCAGCGCTACGCTGGCCAGGGGCAGGTCCCCAGGGCAACCGGCCAGGCCGAAGGCCAGCCAGGGCTCGCCCGCGCCTTCGAACGCCGAGAGCCACAGGTCATGGGGATGCTCCAGCATGGCCAGGGCCTCGCCACCGTCAAGCTGCACGGCAAACTTGGGCGACAACTCATGAAAACGCGGATGGCTCTGCAAGGTGGCGAGAATCTGCCCGGCCAGGGGCCGGGTATCGACGATCATCGTCCGGTCGATTCCGGCCGTGGGGCTGAGCATCAGGTTGCGCACATCGTCGCCGGCCGCGGTGGCCGGTCCCAGGCCGGCGGCCAACAGCTCGGCGATCAGCGCCTGGTGCTCGGCGCCAATGCCGCGGATCTGCAGGTTGGCGCGGTTGGTCGCCTCGATCACCCCGCCGGCATACCGCTCGGCCGCAGCGGCCACCGCGCGGGCCTGGGCCGCGCTGATCGCCCCGCCGGCCAGCTTGATCCGGCAGATACCGCCGTCCAGCGCCGGGACGATACGCAGCAACCCCGGACAGGCCGAGGGGCGTAAGGCGGTGGACATCGGGCGTTCGTTCAAGGGGGTGACCGGCTGTGTGGGAAAGGCGCTTCGCGGGCGAAGGCGCGGTATTATGCCTGCTTTGTCCGAAGGCATGAAAAGCCTGCCTGTCGGAAGAACAGGTTTTACCCTCGAGGAATAGCGATGTCGCCCTGGCTGACAGTAGTGGGAATCGGTGAAGACGGCTTCAAGGGCCTGGGCAAGAACGCCCGGCGCGCCCTGCTGGGCGCTTCGCGGATCGTCGGCGGCCAGCGCCAACTGGACCTGTTGCCGGTGTGCATCCGCGGCGAGCGGCAGTTGTGGCCGAGCCCCTTCTCACTGGAGCCGGTGCTGGCCAAGCGTGGCGAGCCGGTGTGCGTGCTAGCCAGCGGCGACCCGATGCTGTTCGGTGTCGGCGCCAGCCTGGCATGCCAGGTGGCCCAGGAGGAAATGCACGTCCTGCCCTCGCCTTCCTCTTATTCACTGGCGGCCGCGCGCCTGGGCTGGCCGCTGCAAGAGGTGGTGACGCTCTCGGTGGTCGCCCGCCCCGTAGCGGCCCTCAGCGCCCAGCTGTTCAGCGGCGTGCGCCTGCTGGTCCTGAGCAATGACGGCCTCAGCCCCTCGGCCATCGCCGCGCTGTTGCGCGAACGCGGCTTCGGCCCGAGCCGGCTCAGCGTGCTCGAACATCTGGGCGGCGAAGCCGAACGGCGGACCGACGGCAGCGCCAACGACTGGAGCGACCCGGCCATCGCCGACCTCAATCTGGTGGCCATCGAATGCCTGGCCGAGCCCGATACGCCGCGCCTGTCGCGCCTGGCCGGCTTGCCGGACTCGGCCTTCCAGCACGACGGCCAGTTGACCAAGCGCGATGTCCGCGCCATTACCCTGGCCCGCCTGGCACCTGTCCCGGGCGAGTTGCTGTGGGATGTCGGCGCCGGCAGCGGCTCGATCGGCATCGAATGGATGCGCGCGCACCCCAGCTGCCGGGCCCTGGCCATCGAAGCCGACCCCGGCCGCCAGCAACTGATCGAACACAACCGCGACGCCCTCGGCGTGCCCGGCCTGCAACTGATTCGCAGCAGCGCGCCGCAGGCCCTGGACGGGCTGGAAGCCCCGAACGCGATCTTCATCGGCGGCGGCGTGACCCGCCCCGGCGTGCTCGACACCTGCTGGGCCCGGCTCAAGCCCGGTGGCCGGCTGGTGGCCAACGCCGTGACCCTGCAAAGCGAAACGACCCTGATGGCCTGGCGCGAACGGCATGGCGGCGAGCTGACCCGCATCCATGTCGCCCAGGCCCTGCCGCTGGGGGATTTCGACACCTGGCGCCAGGCGCTGCCCATTACCTTGCTCGACCTCGTCAAACCGCTATGAGCACCCTGCCCTCCCCTGTAGGAGCGAGCTTGCTCNCTCGCTCCTACACAAGGCCGCGCAGCATGCGTGAAGAAACCGCCGAGCAACCCACCCCGCTGCGCAGCGGCCTGACCACCGGCAGCTGCGCCACCGCCACCAGCCTGGCGGCGGCACGCCTGCTGCTCGAAGGCACCAGCGCCGATGCCGTGGAGATCGTCCTGCCCAAGGGCAAGCAGGTGCAGATGCGCCTGGAGTTCTGCCGCCTTACCGACAACGGCGCCGAAGCCGGCACGATCAAGGATGCCGGCGACGACCCCGACGTGACCCACGGCGCCCTGCTCTATTCCCAGGTGCGCCTGAGCCCGGACAGCGGCATTCGTTTCATCGCCGGCCAAGGCGTGGGCACCGTGACCCGACCCGGCCTGGTGCTGGGTGTGGGCGAGCCGGCGATCAATCCGGTGCCGCGCCGGATGATCAGCGAGCACCTGGCAACGCTGGCCCGGGAACGGGGCTACCCGGGCGGCTTCGAAGTCACGGTCAACGTCGAGGACGGCGAAGCCCTGGCGCTGAAAACCATGAACCCGCGGCTGGGCATTCTCGGCGGCCTGTCGATCCTCGGCACCAGTGGCATCGTGCGGCCGTTTTCCTGCGCGGCCTATATCGCCTCGATCCACCAGGGCATCGACGTCGCCAAGACCAACGGCTACCTGCATATCGCCGCCTGTACCGGCAACGCCAGCGAAGACACCATGCGCCGCGTCTACGACCTGCCGGAAATCGCCCTGATCGAAATGGGCGACTTTGTCGGCGCCGTGCTCAAGCACCTGCGCAAAGTGCCGGTGGACAAGCTCAGCCTGTGCGGCGGTTTCGGCAAGATCAGCAAGCTCGCGGCCGGGCATATGGACCTGCACAGCCGTCACTCCAGCATCGACCTGCCGCAACTGGCCGAATGGGCCGCTGCGGTCGGCGCCGACCAGACGCTGCAAAACGCCATCCGTGGCGCCAACACCAGCCAGCAGGCCCTGGCCATGGCCAGCGCCGCCGGCATCGCCCTGGGCGACGCGGTGTGCCAGCACGCCCTGGATTTCGCTCGCAGCGTGGTGCCGCCGCAGGTCCAGGTCGAAGTCTTCGCCATCGATCGCCAGGGCGGCATCGTCGGCCATGCCGGAGCCTTTCGATGAAACCCATATTGCTGCTGGGCGGCGTGACCGAAGCCCTGGCCATCGCCCGCACCCTGGGGCCGGAGCACATCTATAGCCTGGCGGGTATCGGCCGCGTGCCCGCTGACCTGAACTGCCAGGTGCGGGTCGGCGGATACGGCGGCGCCGAGGGTTTGGCCCAGTTCATCCGCGAGCAAGGCATCGAGCTGCTGCTGGACGCCACTCATCCCTACGCCGCCCGGATCAGCCAGAACGCCGCCACGGCCGCGCGGCTGTGCGGCATCCCCTGCTGGGCCCTGCGCCGACCGGCCTGGCAAGCACAGGCCGGTGACGACTGGCGCGAAGTTGGCGACTGGGCCGAACTGGTCCAGGTGCTCGAACCCTTCAAGCGCCCGCTGTTCACCCTGGGCCGCGAACCCTTGCAGCATCTGCATGAGATCCCCGCCGAGCAGTTCTGGACCCTGCGCGCCCTCGACCAGTACCCCGGCAATGAGCGGTGCGAAGTGATTGGTGCACGCGGCCCCTTCCTGATCGACAGCGAACGCGAACTGTTCGAACGCCGCCGTATCGACGTGCTGATCAGCAAGAACAGCGGCAGCAGCGCCACCGAACCCAAGCTGGAAGTGGCGCGCGAGCGTGGGGTGCCAGTGCTGATCCTGCGGCGGCCGCCATTGCCACCCGTCGATCGGGAATTCCATGACCTGGGCGAGTTGCTCCAGGCTCTGCGCTGACCTCCCGGCGCGCAAAAGCGCAGTCGATACATCGAGTTACCAAGCCATCAGACGTTCCCCGCTGAACGGTAAGGCGCAGCCCCGGCCGCCGCGCCACGGGGCCTTCGCGTATTGAAGACAGAGGAAACACTTGCGGCGTTGGCCACGAACAGGCTTTGCGTCACGATCAAAGGCCTATCCATATAGTAACTTATTTGTTACCTTTAAGGCCGGCGATGATCACAGTCGAGGAATACCAGCAAGAGAACCAGCGCAGCCCCTTCGCTCGCTGGTTCGAAACGCTGGATACCCAGGCAGCCGTCAAGGTTTCCACCGCGCTGCTACGCCTGGAAATGGGCAACACGTCCAACATCAAGTGGTTCGACGGGCTTGGCGAATACCGCATCGATTGGGGCCCGGGCTACAGAATCTACCTGATCCAGGAAGGCCGGCACCTGGTGATCCTGTTTGGCGGTGGCGACAAGTCCACCCAGCAGGCAGACATCAGGCGGGCGAAAAAACTGATCGCCGAATTCCATCACCGCAAGAAGGCCGAACTGAAAACGAGGTGACACCCATGGCACTGACTCGAAGCTTCAAGCACAGCATTGCCGAACGCGCCGAACGCGACCCGGCGTTTTCCCAGGCGCTGCTGGACGAGGCTGCTACGCTGTTCCTCAACGGCGAACCGGAGATGTCGCGGATCATTCTGCGCGACCTGATCAACGCCACCGTCGGCTTCGAAGCGCTGGCCCGGGAGACCGCCAAGCCGAGCAAGAGCCTGCATCGCATGCTGTCCGCCAGCGGCAACCCGAGCATGGACAACCTGGCCGCGATCTTTGCCGCCATCCGCGCCAAGCTCGGGGTTGCCATCGAGGTCCGCGCGGTACCGGCTCACTGAGGAACGGTATATCCAGATGGCGCTGCGACACCACACCGCACAGCGCCTTTTTACTTATCCACAGCGTTCAGGCTAAATACCCCCCTGTTCGCTCAACCTGACGGATCGTCACCATGTCCCGACAACGGCTCGCATTTGCCTGGATCGCCTGCTTCGCAGTGCTGTTCAACATGCTTGCCATGCCGCTTTCGGGAGCCATGCAGCAGACCGATCGAACACCTGCCGAGCAACTGTTGTGGGGCAGTTTCTGTTCCTCCAGCGGCACCAAGCTGGTGGCGATTTCCCTGGGCAAGCTGGAACAGCAAGCCCCGCAGAACGACGATCACTCCACCATGCAGCACTGCTGGTGCTGTTCCGGCTCGGCGCCCCTGGTCGCCCTGCCAGGCCATGCGCCGCAGTTGTATTTCGCCCGTTTCGAATCCAACCGCAGCGTCGCGCCACCCGCGCTGGTCATGCCCACACCGCGCCAGCAATGGCCGAGCCTCAATCCCCGCGCCTCTCCTCTAGTCTGATTCCACCTCGCAATTGATCTGCGTGTCGAATCGTTCTGGAGAACTGCCATGTTGAAATCCGTACAGGCCTTGCAAGCTCTGCTGCTGGCCGCCCTGCTGTTGCCCGCTGGTTTTGCCGCCGCCCATGAATACAAGGCTGGCGAGTTGCAGATCGCCCACCCCTGGTCGCAGGAGCTGCCGCCCAATGCACCGACGGTGGCGGCCTATTTCGTCATTCACAACACCGGCAAGAATGCCGACCGCCTGCTCGGCGTCGACTCGCCGATCTCGGGCAAGGCCGAACTGCATGAACACGTGCAGCAGGGCGACCTGATGAAGATGCAGCAGGTGCCCAACGTGGCGATTGCCCCAGGCGAAACCCTCACCTTCGCGCCCATGGCCTATCACGTGATGCTGCTGGAGCTCAAAGACCGCAGCCTGCTCAGCGACGGCAAGCGCTTCCCGCTGACCCTGCACTTCGAGAAATCCGGCGACGTCACGGTCGAGGTAGCAGTGCAGAAACAGGCGCCCGCGGGCACCCAGGAACACATGCACGCCCAGTAAGTACCGGCCGTCATTACCGTGAACTCCCTGCGCTCGCCTGGCACCCGGCGATCCGTGCGCACGCCCCTGAAAGTACGGCGCGGCAGCTGGATCAGCCTGTTCGCCATGCTGATGATCTTTATCGGTCCGCTGATTTCCCAGTCGATGCCGATGGATCAGGCCATGCCGATGAACATGTCCATGTCGATGGACATGAACATGGGCGAGCCCGGCTGCCACGGTGAAAACCCGCACGGCGCAGAGCACGGCAAGGTCCAGGGCGAACACCATGCGCTCTGGGAAAAGTGCGGTTATTGCGGCCTGCTGTTCAACTGCCCGGCACTGCCTGGCAGCCTGTCGTTCACGGCGCTCGACAGTTCGCCGTCGAGCCACTTCCTCACCCCCTCGCCGCGCCTGGGCCATGCCCGGCAGACGGTGTTCCCCGGCGCCCGGACCCGCGCCCCGCCAGTCATTGCGTAAACCCCTCAACCGCACTTCACCCGGCCGACTGTAGAAAAGACAGCCGTAGGCTGCTGGCCGTGTTGTTTACAAAATGATTGATGGAACCCTTATGTCCAGGTTTTCTGCTGACACTCGCCTGTGCTCTGCCCAGGCCCCCGCTACCTTTGCCCTGAACGAACCTCGCGTACGTTTCAGCCATGCCATCGCCCTGCTCTGTGGCGCCCTGCTCACGCCGCTGGCCCTGGCGGCCGAACAGCCAGTGGATCACAGCCAGCACGGAGAAGAACTGAGCCCGACGGTGATCACCGCCATCGCCCCCAGCTCACCGCTGACCGTAGTCACCAACCCCAAGGACCCGCGCCAACCGGTCCCGGCCAGCGATGGCGGCGACTACCTCAAGACCATCCCCGGCTTCGCCCTGGTGCGCAACGGCGGCACCAACGGCGACCCGGTGCTGCGCGGCATGTTCGGCTCGCGCCTGAACATCCTCACCAACGGCGGCATGATGCTCGGCGCCTGCCCAGGCCGCATGGACGCGCCGACCTCCTACATCTCACCGGAAACCTACGACAAGCTGACGGTGATCAAGGGCCCGCAAACCGTGCTCTGGGGCCCGGGGGCTTCGGCCGGGACCATCCTCTTCGACCGCGAGCCGGAAAGCTTCGGCGAGCTGGGTACCCGGGTCAACGCCAGTGTCCTGGCCGGCTCCAACGGCCGCTTCGACAAGGTGGTGGATGCCGCCGCTGGCGGTCCGCTGGGTTACGTGCGGGTGATCGGCAACCAGGCCCATTCCGACGACTACAAGGACGGCAACAACGACACCGTGCCGTCACGCTACGAGAAGTGGAACGGTGACGTCGCCGTCGGCTGGACCCCGGACGCCGATACCCTGCTGGAACTCACCGCTGGCAAGGGCGACGGCGAAGCACGTTACGCCGGGCGCGGCATGGACGGTTCGCAGTTCAAGCGCGAAAGCCTGGGGCTGCGTTTCGAGCGTTCCAACATCGGCGAGGTGCTGGATAAGGTCGAGGCACAGGTCTACTACAACTACGCCGACCACGTGATGGACAACTACAGCCTGCGCACGCCGTCCGGCACCGGGATGATGGCCGGCCCCATGGCCAGCAACGTCGACCGCCGCACCCTCGGCGCGCGGATCAAGGCCACCTGGCGCTGGGCCGATATGCAGCTGATCAGCGGCATCGATGCGCAGACCAACGAACACCGCCAGCGCAAAGGCATGGGTATCGATACCTACAAGGACCAGCCGCGCACCAAGGACGCCGACTTCCACAACTACGGGGTGTTCGGCGAACTGACCTGGTACGCCGCCGACCGCGACCGGCTGATCAGCGGCGCCCGGGTGGACCGCGCATCGGCCAAGGATTATCGCCAGACCATCAGCTCCGGAATGATGACCCGGCCCAACCCGACCGCTGGCGATACCCGCGCCGATACCCTGCCCAGCGGCTTCGTCCGCTACGAGCACGATCTGGCCGATATCCCGGCCACAGCCTACGTCGGCCTCGGCCACGCGCAACGTTTCCCGGACTACTGGGAGCTGTTCTCGCCGAAGATGGGCCCGGCCGGTTCGGTCAACGCCTTCGACTCGATCAAGCCGGAAAAGACCACCCAGCTCGACTTCGGCCTGCAATACAAGACCGAGGAACTGGAAGCCTGGGCCTCGGGCTACATCGGCCAGGTACGCGACTACATCCTGTTCAGCTACCACTCCGGGATGATGGGCACGACCTCGCAAGCCGAGAACATCGACGCGCGCATCATGGGCGGCGAACTCGGCGCGGCCTACAAGCTGACCGACAACTGGAAGGCCGACGCCACTCTGGCCTACGCCTGGGGCAAGAACAGCAGCGACGGCACGCCCCTGCCGCAGATGCCGCCGCTGGACGCGCGTTTCGGCCTGACCTACAGCGAGGACAACTGGAGCGCCGGCGCCCTGTGGCGGGTGGTGGCGGCGCAAAACCGCATCGACGAAAACAAGGGCAACGTGGTCGGCAAGGACTTCGGCAAGAGCGGTGGCTTCGGTGTGTTCTCGCTCAACGGCGCCTATCGGATCAACAAGAACCTGAAGGTCAGCACCGGCGTCGACAACCTGTTCGGCAAGGCTTACGCCGAGCACCTGAACCTGGCCGGCAACGCCGGGTTCGGCTACCCGGCCAATGACCCGCAAGCCATCAACGAACCGGGGCGCACGCTCTGGACCAAGGTGGATTTGAGCTTCTAATCACAACAAAACCTGTAGCCGCTGCCGAAGGCTGCGATAAGGCCGAAGGCCTTCAGCGATCTTGAGTACGCTGCGGCCGTTCCGGCCGATCGCAGCCTGTCGGCAGCGGCTACAGAGACAATTGCCAATGCGGAGCATTCCCTGATGAGCCAACCCAAAGTGTCTTTCTACAACCTGGCCTGGCGCTGGCATTTCTACGCCGGGCTGTTCGTAGCCCCTTTCATGGTGATGCTGTCCCTGACCGGGATCATCTACCTGTTCAAACCCCAGCTCGACCAACTGATGTATGACAACCTGCTGCAGGTGCCGAAGGGGCACCACATTCTCAGCGCCGACGAGCAGCTCCAGCGGGTCCAGGCCGCGTATCCCCAAGGCCATGTCAAACAGTACCTGCCGCCGCTCGAAGCCGGGCGCAGCGCGCAGTTCGTGGTGCAGAAGGAAGGCGGCGAACTCAATGTGTTCGTCGACCCTTACCACGGCAATATCCTTGGCGAGCAGGACGCCAAGAACAATCTGCAAGCCATCGCCCGGGCCATTCATGGTGAGCTGATGATCGGCACCCTGGGCGACCGCCTGGTGGAGCTGGCGGCGGGCTGGGGCATCGTCCTGGTGGTGTCCGGGCTGTACCTGTGGTGGCCGCGCGGCAAGTCTTCGGCCGGGGTATTGTGGCCACGTTTCAGTAGCCGCGGCCGCGTGCTGTGGCGCGACCTGCATGCCGTGGTCGGCTTCTGGGGCGCGGCGTTCCTGCTAGTGATGCTGCTCAGTGGCATGACCTGGACCGGCTTCTGGGGCAAGCAGTACGCCGAGCTGTGGAACCGCTTTCCGGCGGCGATGTGGAATGACGTGCCCAAGTCCGACCAGCAGGCCGGCGAGCTCAACACCGCCAGCCGCCAGACCGTGCCCTGGGCCATGGAGAACACGCCGATGCCGATGTCCGGCGACCATGCCGAACACATGGCCCACGGCGCCGCGCACGAAGGCCCGGCGGCTCCTGTGATCAGCCTGCAGCAGGTGCAGGACATCGCCACCCAGCGCCAGGTCGAAGCCGGTTACAGCATCACCCTGCCGACCACCGCCAGCGGCGTGTTCACCATTGCCGTGTTCGCCAACGATCCGCGCAACGACGCCACCCTGCATGTCGACCAATACACCGGCAAGGTCCTCGCCGATGTGCGCTGGGAGCAGTACAGCAATGTGGCCCGCGCCACCGAAGTCGGGGTGATGCTGCACGAAGGCAAGATGTTCGGCCCGTTCAACCAGATCGCGGTGCTGCTGATCTGCCTGATGATCCTGCTGAGCGCCGTCAGCGGCCTGGTGATCTGGTGGAAACGTCGTCCCCAGGGACGCCTCGGTGTACCGCCACTGCGCCACGACCTGCCGAAATGGAAAACCGCGATGGCGATCATGCTGGCGCTGGCCGTGGCCTTTCCCCTGGTCGGAGCCTCGCTGGTGGCCGTGTGGCTGCTGGATCGCGTGCTGTTGTCGCGCTGGAACCGCTCGGCTGAATCAGCCTCATCTTCATCATGAATCAGGCGAGATGCGCGGTTTAGAGGGATCTGTAGACTGCTGTCGCTTCAATTTTCGACATGCATAATGTTACTTTATAACACTTGTATGTATGATCCCTACTCGCGGCCACCCAGGCCGCGGGTATTCCTCCCGAAGAAGCGATTCAACCGCCCCAATGAACTGCCCCTCAATAAATAGGTACCTCGTGTCCAGCCTCTGCCTGCTGGCCCTGAATCACTCCGCCCAGGCCGACGACGCGCCCCTGACGCTGCCCACCGGCACCATCAGCGCGCCCGCCATCGACGCGCAGGACATCAGCCTGCAAACCCCGACCACTGCCGGCTCGCGCCTGGGCCTGAGCGCCCTGCAAACCCCGGCCAGCACCGAGAGCCTGAGCGGCGAGCGCATTCGCCAGCGGGGCGACCGCAGTGTGCAGGACGCGGTGTCGCGCAGTACCGGGATCAGCCGCACCGGCACACCCGGCGACGGCGGCACTTCGTTGTCGGCCCGTGGCTTTACCGGCCAGGGTTCGGTGATGCAGCTGTATGACAGCAATCGCCTGTACAGCGGCATGGGCACTGTGACCTTCCCGGTGGACACCTGGTCGGTGGAACGGGTGGATGTGCTGCGCGGCCCGGCCTCGGTGCTGTATGGCGAAGGCGCCACCGGCGCGGTGGTCAACGTGATTCCGAAGAAACCCTTCACCGGCGAGATCGAAAACCACCTGCGCCTCGGCTACGGTTCCTACGACAGCCAGCAGCAGGCCCTCGACAGCGGCGGCTCGCTGAGCGACACCCTGAGCTATCGCCTGAACCTCAACCGCCTGCGCAGCAACGGCTGGATCGATCGCGGCGACAGCGCCAGCGACTTCATCAGCGCGGCGCTGCGCTGGCAGGCCACGGACGACCTGGCGTTCACCCTCGCCCACGACTACGGCGACCAGCAGCCGATGAATGATTTCGGCACCCCGCTGGTCAATGGCCGCTTCCACGAGGGCCTGCGGGACAAGAACTACAACATCGGCAACGACAAGCAGCACTACAACGATCAGTGGACGCGCCTGACCAGCGAGTGGCAGCTCTCCGACACGGTCAGCGCCAGCAACGAGCTGTATTACCTCAAGGCCCAGCGCCGCTGGCAGAACGCCGAAAACTACAACTGGGACAGCGCCGGCCAGCAGTTGCTGCGCAGCGGCAACTTCGCCATCAAGCACCAGCAGGAGCAGGTCGGCGATCGCCAGACCTTCACCTTCAAGCACAGCCTGTTCGGCCTCGACAGCCAGACCCTGACCGGGGTCGATTACAACCGCATCCGCTTCCAGCTCAACAGCAACTCGCCGTTCAAGGATGCGCTGCCGGATGGCCAGCCGCTGGATCTGCAACACCCGGACAAGGGCCGCTTCGACAGTGCCTCGGCCTATCGCCCGCAGTTCCAGAGCACCACCAAGCAGATGTCGGCCTTCGCCGAAAACCGCACCCAACTGAGCGAGCGCTGGTCGCTGGTGACAGGTATACGCCGCGACTACGTGCAGGTGGATCGCGACGACCTGGTGGACGGCAGCCAGAGCGACAAGACCCTGACCGGCAACAACTGGAAGGCCGGCCTGGTGTTCGCCCTGACGCCGGATACTTCGTTCTACGGCCAGTACGCCACCAGCACCGACGGCGTCGGCGGCCTGATTTCCCTGAGCCCGAGCCAGCAGCAATACGACCTGGCCCGCGCCCGGCAGAGCGAGATCGGCCTCAAGCAGATGTTCTGGGACCAGCGCGGCGAATGGACCCTGGCGGCCTATCACATCGTCAAGAAGAAGCTGCTGACCGACGACCCGGGCAACCCGACGCTCAAGCAGCAGGTCGGCCAGCAGTCGTCCCGTGGCCTGGAAGCCAGCCTCGAGCTGCAACTGCCCCACGCCTGGCAACTGCAAGCCAACGCCGCCATCGTCAAGGCCCAGTACGACGACTTCGAAGAGCAGGTCGGCAATCAGTTCGTCTCGCGCAGCGGCAATCGCCCGGTGGACGTGCCGCGGCGCACCGCCAACCTATGGCTGAACAAGGCGGTGACCGATAACCTGCGGGCCGGCGCCGGGGTGCGTTATGTCGATACCCGTTACGCCGACCTGGCCAACCGCAACGAGCTGCCCAGCTACACAGTGGTCGATGCGGTGCTGTCGTGGCAGGCCTTGCGCAACACCACTTTCGGTTTGCAATTGAACAATCTGTTCGACCGGCAGTACGCGCAAAGCCAATACAATGAGGGCCAGCAATGGATCCTCGGCGAACCGCGCTCGTTTTTCGTGACCGCCGACTATCAGTTTTGAGCCGATGGCCTCATCGCGGGCAA
>NZ_JBQENK010000008.1:290297-298397 GCF_052044735.1 Pseudomonas sp. 22526 | reverse complement strand
CCCGCGATAACGCCCGTAGTAGCACCCCATACTTCAAGAGTGAATGCATGACCTCGCTGAACCTCACCAACCTGGCCTGGACGCCCCTGGGCCAGGGCCACTGTCATCACCAGTTCCAACTGCGTGAGGCCAGCCTGCGAGTGGCGCCGGGGGAGTTCGTCGGCCTGATCGGCCCCAACGGCAGCGGCAAGACCAGCCTGCTGCGTTGCAGCTATCGCTTCAGCCGGCCGGACCAGGGCGAAGTCCGGCTCGATCACTACAACGTCTGGAAGCAGACGCCGCGCTGGTGCGCGCAACGCATCGCCGTGGTGCTGCAGGAGTTTCCCGATGCCTTCGGCCTGACCGTCGAAGAAGTGGTCGCCATGGGCCGCACGCCGCACAAGGGCCTGTTCGACGGCGACAGCGCCGCAGACCGCGCCATCGCCCGCCAGGCGCTGGAGTCGGTGGGCCTGCTGGGCTTCGAGGCGCATGCCTTCGCCACCCTGTCCGGCGGGGAAAAGCAGCGGGTGATCCTGGCCCGCGCCCTGGCCCAACAACCGCAACTGCTGATCCTCGACGAGCCGACCAACCACCTCGACCCGCGCTACCAGCTGGAGCTGCTGCAACGGGTCAAGCGCCTGGGCATTGGCACCCTTGCCAGCATCCATGACCTGAACCTCGCCGCCGCTTTCTGCGACCGCCTGTACGTGATCGATCACGGACGCATCGTCGCCAGCGGCACGCCGGCCGAAGTGCTGACCCGCGAACTGCTGCAGCAGGTATTCGGCGTCCAGGCCCTGGTCGACCAACACCCGCTGTCCGGCTACCCACGAATCACCTGGATAACCCAACCATGACCCCGCGCGTCTCACTCAACAGCCTGTTTCGCTCCAGCCTGTGCCTGGCCCTGTCGCTGCTCGCCGGCCAGGCCCTTGCCGAAGCCACCCGTTACCCGTTGACCGTCCACAGCTGCAACCGCGAGGTGACCTTCAAGGAGGCGCCGAAACACGCCCTGAGCCACGACATCAACATGACCCAGATGATGCTCGCCCTCGGCCTCAAGTCGCGCATGGTCGGCTACAGCGGCATCAGCGGCTGGAAGGCGGTGACGCCCGAGATGCGGAGCATCCTCGACGGCCTGCCGGAGCTGGCGGCCAAGTACCCGTCGGTGGAAACCCTGCTCGACGCCAATGTCGATTTCTTCTTCGCCGGCTGGGACTACGGCATGCGCGTCGGCGGCGACCTGACCCCGCAGACCCTGACGCCGCTGGGCATCAATGTGCTGGAGTTGACCGAGTCCTGCGCCTTCGTGATGAAGCGCCCGCCGGCCAGCCTCGACGACACCTACAACGACCTGCGCAACCTGGGGCGGATCTTCGATGTGCAGGACCGCGCCAACCAGTTGATCGCCGACATGCAGCAACAGGTCGCCACTATCCAGCAGGACCTGCCCACGGAGAAACCGCGGGTGTTCCTCTACGACAGCGGCGAAGACCGCGCCATGACCTCCGGCCGCCTGGGCATGCCCCAGGCGCTGATCGACGCCGCCGGCGGGCGCAACATCCTCGACGATGTGGAGGCCAGCTGGACCCGGGTCAATTGGGAAACCGTGGTCGAGCGCAACCCGCAGGTGATAGTGATCGTCGACTACAGCGAAATCACCGCCGAACAGAAGCAGCAGTTCCTGCTGGACAACAAGGCGCTGCAATCGGTGGACGCGATCCGCAACCAGCGCTTTATCGTGATCCCCTACGTGCAGGCCACGCCGGGCATCGATAACGTCGAAGCGGTGCAAACCCTGGCCAAGGGTTTCCACGGCGCATGATCGATCGTCGTTATGCCTTGCTGCTAACTGCCCTCGGCGCGTTGCTGCTGGCGTCCTGCGTGCTGTCCCTGGGTTTTGGTTCGGCGCGGGTGCCGGTGGACGTGGTCTGGCGGATCCTGCTGCACAAGGCCCTCGGCCTGGGCGAGGTGGAGTGGAGCGCCGGGCAGGAACATATCGTCTGGCTGATCCGCGTGCCGCGCATGCTGCTCGGCGCCCTGGTCGGCGCCGGGCTGGCCTTGATCGGCGCGGTGCTGCAAGCGGTGACGCGCAATCCGCTGGCCGATCCGCACCTGCTCGGCGTGACCTCCGGCGCCACCCTGGGCGCGGTGATCGTGGTGCTGCATGTGGGTGAAATCGTCGGCCTGCTGACCCTGCCCATCGCCGCCTTTATCGGCGCCCTGGCGAGCATGCTGCTGGTGCTCGGCATCGCCGCGCGCCATGGCCGGCTCGACAGCGACCGCCTGTTGTTGTGCGGGGTGGCGGTGTCCTTCGTGATGATGGCGGTGGCCAACCTGCTGTTGTTCATGGGCGACCACCGCGCCAGCTCGGCGGTGATGTTCTGGATGCTCGGCGGGCTGGGCCTGGCGCGCTGGGAACTGCTCGCGGTGCCGGCGGCCAGCGTGCTGCTCGGGCTGGTCCTGCTGCTGGGCATGGCGCGGCCGTTGAACGCGCTGATGGCTGGCGAGCAGACCGCGGTGACCCTCGGTTTGAATGCCCGCAATGTGCGGCTGCGGGTGTTCCTGATCGCCTCGCTGATGACCGGGGTGCTGGTGTCCATCAGCGGTTCCATCGGCTTCGTCGGGCTGATGGTGCCGCATATCGCCCGACGTCTGGTCGGTGCCGAGCATCGTCGGCTGTTGCCGGTGTGCGTGCTGCTGGGCAGTGTGTTCCTGGTCTGGGTCGATGTCGCCGCCCGCACCCTGATCGCCCCCGAAGACCTGCCCATAGGCGTGGCCACGGCGGCCATCGGCGGGTTGTTTTTCATCGGCCTGATGCGGCGGCGCTGAAAGGCTGTGTAGGAGCGAGCGGGCGGCGATCCGACTTGCTCGCGATGACGGCGCATCAGGTACACCGCTATCGCGGGCAAGCCTCGCTCCTACAGAAGAACAATGCGCACGGTTTGGCGGACGGTGCCCTGTAGCCGCTGCCGCAGGCTGCGATCGCGACCGAAGGGCGCGCGAGGTCTCAANGTCGAAGTCCTTCGGACTTATCGCAGCCTGCGGCAGCGGCTACAAGGGCGGCCACCACCAGCACCAACGAAGCGCATTCGCCCGCACCAAAGACGCCTGATGGCCCTGCATTGGTGCGCCAACCCTCTCCCCCACTCCGTAAAAGCGACGTTTTCATGCCCTGTGCCGACTAGGCACACCCCTTGCAAAACAGCCCTTCAGTAGTCCGCATCTGCCAACCAAGAAAACTCACAAGTTCATGGAGATCGCACAATGAAGCGTCGCAGCTTGATCAAGGCTTTCACACTCACGGCAAGCATTGCCGCGATGGGCATGACCTGGACCGTCCAGGCCGCCGAGACCATCAAGGTCGGTATCCTGCACTCGCTGTCGGGGACCATGGCGATCTCCGAAACCTCACTCAAGGACATGGCGCTGATGACCATTGACGAGATCAACGCCAAGGGCGGCGTCAATGGCAAAAAGCTCGATGCGGTGGTGGTCGACCCGGCATCGAACTGGCCGCTGTTCGCCGAGAAAGGCCGGCAGCTGCTGACCCAGGACAAGGTCGCCGTGGTGTTCGGCTGCTGGACCTCGGTGTCGCGCAAGTCGGTGCTGCCGGTGTTCGAGGAACTCAACGGCCTGCTGTTCTACCCGGTGCAATACGAGGGCGAAGAGATGTCGCCGAACGTGTTCTACACCGGCGCGGCGCCTAACCAGCAGGCGATCCCGGCAGTGGAGTACCTGATGAGCGAAGACGGCGGCAGCGCCAAGCGCTTCTTCCTGCTCGGCACCGACTATGTCTACCCGCGCACCACCAACAAGATCCTGCGCTCCTTCCTGCATTCCAAGGGCGTGGCCGACAAGGACATCGAAGAGGTCTACACCCCGTTCGGCCACAGCGATTACCAGACCATAGTCGCCAACATCAAGAAGTTCTCCGCCGGCGGCAAGACCGCGGTCATCTCCACCGTCAACGGCGACTCCAACGTACCGTTCTACAAGGAGCTGGCCAACCAGGGCCTGAAAGCCACCGACGTACCGGTGGTGGCCTTCTCCGTGGGCGAGGAAGAACTGCGCGGCATCGACACCAAGCCGCTGGTGGGCAACCTCGCGGCCTGGAACTACTTCGAGTCCGTGGAGAACCCGGTGAACCAGAAGTTCGTCGCCGACTGGAAAGCCTACGCCAAGGCCAAGAAGCTGCCGGGCGCGGATAAAGCCGTGACCAACGACCCGATGGAAGCCACCTACGTCGGCATCCACATGTGGGCCCAGGCGGTGGAGAAAGCCAAGTCCACCGACGTCGACAAGGTCCGCGAAGCCCTGGCCGGCCAGACCTTCGCCGCGCCGTCGGGCTACACCCTGACCATGGACAAGACCAACCACCACCTGCACAAGCCGGTGATGATCGGCGAGATCCAGCCGGACGGTCAGTTCAGCGTGGTCTGGCAGACCGAAGGCCCGATCCGCGCCCAGCCGTGGAGCCCGTTCATTCCGGGCAACGACAAGAAGCCGGATTACGCGGTGAAGAGCAACTGATCGCCGCATCCACCCTTCTGTAGGAGCAGGGGGACGCCCAGTCCTTGCTCGCGATGGCGGCGCATCAGGTACACCGCCATCGCGGGCAAGCCTCGCTCCTACAAGGTTCTCTGTCGCACTCAAGGACGTAGTCATGCCCCTTTTTCGCCTGCTTCTGGCCTGCCTCCTGTTGTTGCCGATCGCCGTCCACGCGGGAGACGCCGAAGACTTCGTCGCGGCCAATCCCACGCAACAGGCCAGGCTCCTGGAAAGCTGGGCTGCGCAGNCCCGACCCGGCGCGCCTCGAACTGCTCGGTGCCTTGCAGCAAGGCCAGCTGACCGTCGACGGGCAAGCCAAGACCTTGCGTCTGAACAATCGCCTGCGCGGTCTGATCGACACCGCCGTGGCCAGCCATCAACTGCTCGCCGCCGACGCCAACATCCGTCTGGCCGCCGCGCAGCAGTTGCAGAAAAGCGCCAAGCCGGCGCAGCTGAAATTCCTCGATGCCAGCCTGGCTGCCGAACAGGACCAGGGCGTGCATGACGCCCTGAGCCTGGCCCTGGCCAACCTGCAACTGGTGGACAGCGACCCGGCCGTGCGCCTGGCCGCGGTACGCCTGCTGGGTGAAACCGGCGACCCGCTGGCCCGCACCCGCCTCGAAGGCCTGCTCGAACCCGGGGTGGAAGCCGATGCTGGGGTGCGCACCGCCGCCGAAACCAGCCTGGCCCAGGTCAAGCGCAAGCTGCTGGTCGGCGAAGTGCTCGGCCAGGCCTTCAGCGGCATGTCCCTGGGCTCGATCCTGCTGCTGGCGGCCCTCGGCCTGGCGATCACCTTCGGCCTGCTCGGGGTGATCAACATGGCCCACGGCGAGATGCTGATGCTCGGCGCCTACTCCACCTACATGGTGCAGTTGCTGTTCCAGCGCTACGCCCCGCAGGCCATCGAGTTCTACCCGCTGATCGCGCTGCCGGTGGCGTTCTTCGTCACCGCCGGCATCGGCATGGCCCTGGAACGCACGGTGATCCGCCATCTCTACGGCCGGCCGCTGGAAACCCTGCTCGCCACCTGGGGCATCAGCCTGATGCTGATCCAGCTGGTGCGCCTGGTGTTCGGCGCGCAGAACGTCGAGGTGTCGAACCCGGCCTGGCTGTCCGGCGGGATCCAGGTGCTGCCCAACCTGGTGCTGCCCTACAACCGCATCGTGATCATCGCCTTCGCGCTGTTTGTCGTCGTACTCACCTGGCTGCTGCTGAACAAAACCCGCCTGGGCCTGAACGTGCGCGCGGTCACCCAGAACCGCAACATGGCCGCCTGCTGCGGCGTACCGACAGGAAGGGTCGACATGCTCGCCTTCGGCCTCGGCTCCGGCATCGCCGGCCTCGGTGGCGTGGCCCTGAGCCAGATCGGCAACGTCGGCCCGGACCTGGGCCAGAGCTACATCATCGACTCGTTCCTGGTGGTGGTGCTCGGCGGCGTCGGCCAGCTGGCCGGTAGCGTGTTCGCCGCGTTCGGCCTGGGGATAGCCAACAAGATTCTCGAACCACAGATCGGCGCCGTGCTCAGCAAGATCCTGATCCTCGCGCTGATCATTCTGTTTATCCAGAAACGTCCGCAGGGCCTCTTCGCATTGAAAGGACGGGTGATCGACTGATGAACCAGCCTCTATTGGTTACCGCTACGCAAAAGGCCGGCCCCAAGGTCTCGGTCGCCGTCGGCGCGCTGATCCTGGTGGTGCTGCTGGCCCTGCCGCTGCTCTCGCTGCTGGCGCCGGACAACCCGCTGCACGTCTCGGCCTACACCCTGACCCTGGTGGGCAAGATCCTCTGCTACGCCATAGTCGCCCTGGCCCTGGACCTGGTCTGGGGTTACGCCGGGCTACTGTCCCTGGGCCATGGCCTGTTCTTCGCCCTCGGCGGCTACGCCATGGGCATGTACCTGATGCGCCAGGCCGCGGGGGACAGCCTGCCGGCGTTCATGACCTTCCTCTCGTGGAGCGAATTGCCCTGGTACTGGAGCGGCACCGGCAGCTTCCTCTGGGCGATGTGCCTGGTGGTCCTGGCACCAGGCTTGCTGGCATTGGTGTTCGGCTTCTTCGCCTTCCGCTCGCGGATCAAGGGCGTGTATTTTTCGATCATGACCCAGGCCCTGACCTTCGCCGGCATGCTCCTGTTCTTTCGCAACGAGACCGGCTTTGGCGGCAACAACGGCTTCACCAACTTCCGCACCATCCTCGGCTTCGGCATCACCGAGCCGGGCACCCGCGCGGTGCTGTTCCTGGCCACCGTGCTGTTGCTGGTGGCCAGCCTGTACATCGGCTGGCGCCTGGCCCGGAGCAAGTTCGGCCGGGTGCTGACCGCGCTGCGCGATGCCGAGAACCGCCTGATGTTCTGCGGCTACGACCCACGCGGCTTCAAGCTGTTCGTCTGGGTGTTGAGCGCGGTGCTTTGCGGCCTGGCCGGCGCCCTGTACGTGCCCCAGGTGGGCATCATCAACCCCAGCGAAATGTCGCCGACCAACTCCATCGAGGCCGCCGTGTGGGTCGCCCTGGGCGGTCGCGGCACGCTGATCGGCCCGCTGCTCGGCGCCGGCGTGGTCAACGGCATGAAGAGCTGGTTCACCGTGGCCTTCCCGGAATACTGGCTGTTCTTCCTCGGCGCGCTGTTTATCGTCGTGACCCTGTACCTGCCCAAGGGCGTGATCGGCTTGCTGAAAAAACGAGGTGAACAATGAGAGTCACTGCGACGGCTGATTTCATGCTTGAACCGATTCTGGAGCCCAACAAAGACGCTGGCGCCAGCCGCGACGCCATCGGCCTCGGCCAGGCCGCCGGCAAGGGCCTGAACACCCGCCACGGCACCATCCTGACCCTGGAAGACATCAGCGTCAGCTTCGACGGTTTCAAGGCGCTCAACGACCTCAACCTGTACATCGGCGTCGGCGAACTGCGCTGCATCATCGGCCCCAACGGCGCGGGCAAGACCACCCTGATGGACGTGATCACCGGCAAGACCCGGCCCACCCACGGCAAGGCCTGGTTCGGCGAAACCCTGGACCTGACGCAGATGAGCGAGGTGCAGATCGCCCAGGCCGGCATCGGCCGCAAGTTCCAGAAGCCCACGGTGTTCGAAGCCCTGAGCGTGTTCGAAAACCTGGAGCTGGCGCAGAAGACCGACAAGTCGGTGTGGGCCAGCCTGCGGGCGAAACTCTCCGGCGAGCAGAAAGACCGGATCGACGAAGTGCTGGAAACCATTCGCCTGACGGCCTCGGTGGAGCGCCAGGCCGGCCTGCTGTCCCACGGCCAGAAGCAGTTCCTGGAAATCGGCATGCTGCTGATGCAGGACCCGCAACTGCTGTTGCTCGACGAGCCGGTGGCGGGTATGACCGACGCCGAGACCGAGTTCACCGCCGAGCTGTTCAAGCGCCTGGCGGGCCAGCATTCGCTGATGGTGGTGGAGCACGACATGGGCTTCGTCGGCTCGATCGCCGACCACGTCACCGTGCTGCACCAGGGCAGCGTGCTGGCCGAAGGGTCGCTGGAACAGGTGCAGGAAAACGAACGGGTGATCGAGGTGTATCTCGGCCGCTGATGGCTATCCGTAGGAGCGAGG
>NZ_JBQENK010000008.1:262860-290290 GCF_052044735.1 Pseudomonas sp. 22526 | reverse complement strand
CCTCGCTCCTACAGGTATGAGGGGAATTTGAAATGCTGCAAGTCGACAAGCTGCACCAGTACTACGGCGGTAGCCACATCCTGCGGGGCCTGAGCTTCGAGGCGAAGGTCGGCGAAGTCACCTGCCTGCTCGGGCGCAACGGGGTGGGCAAGACCACCCTGCTCAAATGCCTGATGGGCCTGCTGCCGGCCAGGGAAGGCGCGGTGAACTGGGAAGGCCAGGTCATCACCGCCTACAAGCCCCATCAGCGGGTGCATGCCGGCATCGCCTACGTGCCCCAGGGCCGGGAGATCTTCGGCCGCCTGACCGTGGAAGAAAACCTGCTGATGGGCCTGTCGCGTTTTCCCGGCTCCGAAGCCAAGGAAGTGCCGGCCTTCATCTACGAGCTGTTCCCGGTGCTGCTGCAAATGAAACAGCGGCGCGGCGGCGACCTGTCCGGCGGCCAGCAACAGCAGCTGGCCATCGGCCGGGCCCTGGCTAGCCGGCCGCGGCTGCTGATCCTCGACGAACCCACCGAGGGCATCCAGCCGTCGGTGATCAAGGAAATCGGCGCGGTGATCAAGAAACTCGCGGCACGCGGCGACATGGCGATCCTCCTGGTGGAACAGTTCTACGACTTCGCCGCCGAACTGGCCGATCAGTACCTGGTGATGTCCCGGGGC
This sequence comes from Pseudomonas sp. 22526, assembly GCF_052044735.1. NCBI lineage: Bacteria > Pseudomonadati > Pseudomonadota > Gammaproteobacteria > Pseudomonadales > Pseudomonadaceae > Pseudomonas > Pseudomonas sp. 22526. The sequence goes on along the minus strand of NZ_JBQENK010000008.1, from coordinate 289,628 downwards.
GAAATCGTCCAGCAGGGCCGCGGTGAAAATATGGAAGCCGAGGGTGTACGTGGCCTGGTTACGATCTAAGTTACGATCTGAGTTACGAGCTAACCTGTAGCGTCCGGACACTAAGCACGAATCATGAATCTGCCTGCCCACACCGCCCTGTTCACCCCCAGCTGGCATGCCGAGCTGGAACTCGGCTACGCCCGCTTTGGCGACAGCACGCGCCCGGTGCAGCGCCGGCACAAGGGCCCGCTGCGAGTGCAGAAGCACCTGTATGCCGAAGGCCCTGAAGTCTGCCAGCACATCATCGTCCACCCGCCCGGCGGGATTGCCGGCGGCGACCGCCTGCAGATCCGCGCCAGCGTCGACCGCGATGCCTGGGCGCAACTGACCAGCCCCGGCGCCGCCAAGTGGTATCGCGCCGCCGGGCCGGCCTATCAGACCCTGGAATTGCACGTCGCCGCCGGCGCCAGCCTGGAATGGCTGCCCCAGGAAAGCATTGTGTTCAGCGCCGCCCAGGCCGAGCTGAGCACCCGTATCGAACTGCAAGGCGACGCCCGGCTGTTCTACTGGGACCTGGTGGCCCTCGGCCGCCCCGCCAGCGACGAACGTTTCGACCTCGGGCATTTCCAGTCGCACCTGGACATCCGCCGCGACGGCCAGTTGCTCTGGCACGAACGCCAGCGCATTGTCGGCGGCGACGGCTTGCTCGACTCACCGATCGGCCTGGATGGCCAGCCGGTCTTCGCCACCTTGCTGGCTACCGGCGAGATCGACAGCCAGTTGCTGGAGCATTGCCGTTCGCTACCTCATGCCGTGCGCGGCGACCTGACGCAACTGCCCGGCCTGCTGGTGGCCCGCTGCCTGGCCAGCGAAGCGCTGTTGGCCCGCGCCTGGCTGATCGACCTGTGGCGCCTGTTGCGCCCCGCCCTGCTGGGCCGCGAGGCGCTGCCGCCGAGGATCTGGAGCACATGACGCAACGACACGACTTTCCTGTAGCCGCTGCCGCAGGCTGCGATCGTCCGCGTAGCGGGCGCCGAACCAGACGCCGCGGTGTCTCAGGCAGACCGCGTCAACCAGGGTGCGTCTCCTGCGGAGCCGATCGCAGCCTGCGGCAGCGGCTACGGATGCATCGCGCCATGCCTTCTTTCAACTGCTCAACAACGGATTTCCAACGATGGACCTGACCCCACGCGAAAAAGACAAACTGCTGATCTTCACCGCCGGCCTGGTGGCCGAGCGGCGCCTGGCCCGGGGGGTGAAGCTCAACTATCCGGAAGCCATGGCCTACATTTCCGCGGCGCTGCTCGAAGGCGCCCGCGACGGCCAGACCGTGGCCGAGCTGATGCACTACGGCACCACCCTGCTGAGCCGCGAACAGGTGATGGAAGGCATCCCGGAAATGATTCCGGAAATCCAGGTGGAAGCAACCTTCCCCGACGGCACCAAGCTGGTCACCGTCCATCAACCGATCGCCTGAGGCCGCACCATGACGTATTCCATCCGCGATGCCGCGCATGCCGACCTGCCGGCGATCCGCGATATCTATAACGACGCAGTGCTCAACACCACGGCGATCTGGAACGAGCAGGCCGTGGACCTGGGCAATCGCCAGGCCTGGCTCAGCGCCCGCCAGGCCCAGGGTTATCCGGTCCTGGTGGCGGTCGACGCCGATCAGAGCGTGCTCGGTTACGCCTCGTTCGGCGACTGGCGGCCCTTCGACGGTTTCCGCCATACCGTCGAGCACTCGGTCTATGTGCGCAGCGACCAGCGCGGCAACGGCCTCGGCCCGCGCCTGATGCAAGCGCTGATCGAACGCGCCAGAACCTGCGACAAACATGTGATGGTCGCGGCCATTGAAAGCGGCAACGCCGCCTCGATCCGCCTGCACGAACGCCTGGGCTTCGTCACCACCGGACAGATGCCGCAAGTGGGCACCAAGTTCGGGCGCTGGCTGGACCTGACGTTCATGCAACTGACCCTAGATCCGGGGGCGCTACCGCCCACTATCCACAAGGAGTGATACCCGATGAACGCCGCCCAACTGCGTCGAGTCCATGCGGAGAGCTTTGCCCACTATCGCCAGGGGTTGATTGATCTGTTGTTCGACGCCGTGGGCCACGGCGCCTCGGTGGGTTTCATGGCCGACCTCGACGATGAGCAGGCCCGCGCCTACGTCAACAGCGTCCAGGCCAGCGTGACCGACGGCAGCCTGCTGCTGTGGGTGGTGGTGCAGGACGAGCGGGTCCTGGCCAGCGTGCAACTGGCGCTGTGCCAGAAGCCCAACGGCCTCAATCGCGCCGAAGTGCAGAAGCTGCAGGTGCGCCACGACGCACGCCGCCGTGGCCTGGGCCAGCAGTTGATGCATGCCGTGGAACAGGCGGCGCATCAGCACAAGCGCGGCCTGCTGTACCTGGACACCGAAGCCGGCTCGGACGCCGAAGCCTTCTACGGCGCCCTCGGCTACACCCGGGTCGGCGAACTGCCGAACTACTGCCAAAGCCCGGACGGCACCTACACCCCGACCGCCATTTACTTCAAGACTCTGGGGCAACCCGTATGATTCCAGGCGAATACCAGATCCAGCCCGGCGACATCGAACTCAACGCCGGCCGCCGCACCCTCAGCCTGAGCGTCGCCAACAGCGGCGACCGGCCGATCCAGGTGGGCTCGCACTATCACTTTTTCGAAACCAACGACGCCCTGACTTTCGACCGCGCCGCCAGCCGAGGCATGCGCCTGAATATCCCGGCCGGCACCGCCGTGCGCTTCGAGCCGGGGCAGACCCGCGAAGTGGAACTGGTGGACCTGGCCGGGCATCGCCGGGTGTTCGGTTTTGCCGGTCGGGTCATGGGCGACCTTTAAGGTGCATTGCCTGTTCTGACGCCATCGCGGGCAAGCCTCGCTCCTACAGAAGAACGCGATCGAATGTAGGAGCGAGCGGGCGGCGATCCGACTTGCCCGCGAATAGCGAGCTACGCGAGCGGTCTCAAATCCAATGGAATCCCAAGGCAAGCACATGAAGATTTCAAGACAAGCCTACGCCGACATGTTCGGCCCCACCGTCGGTGACAAGGTGCGCCTGGCCGACACCGAGCTGTGGATCGAAGTCGAGAAGGACTTCACCACCTACGGCGAAGAAGTGAAGTTCGGCGGCGGCAAGGTGATCCGCGACGGCATGGGCCAGGGCCAGCTGCTGGCGGTCGAGGTGGTCGACACCCTGATCACCAACGCGCTGATCATCGATCACTGGGGCATCGTCAAGGCCGACGTCGGCCTGAAGGACGGACGCATCGCCGCCATCGGCAAGGCCGGCAACCCGGATATCCAGCCCGACGTGACCATAGCCATCGGCGCCAGCACCGAAGTGATCGCCGGCGAGGGCATGATCCTCACCGCCGGCGGCATCGACACCCATATCCACTTCATCTGCCCGCAGCAGATCGAAGAGGCGCTGATGAGCGGCGTCACCACCATGATCGGCGGCGGCACCGGGCCGGCCACCGGCACCAACGCCACCACTTGCACCTCGGGGCCCTGGCACATGGCGCGCATGCTCCAGGCGGCGGACTCGTTCCCGATGAACATCGGCTTCACCGGCAAGGGCAACGCCAGCCTGCCGGAGCCCTTGATCGAACAGGTCAAGGCCGGGGCCATCGGCCTCAAGCTCCACGAAGACTGGGGCACCACCCCGGCCAGCATCGACAACTGCCTGAGCGTCGCCGACCAGTACGACGTGCAGGTGGCGATCCACACCGACACCCTCAACGAATCGGGCTTCGTCGAAACCACCCTCGGCGCGTTCAAGGGCCGCACCATCCACACCTACCACACCGAAGGCGCCGGCGGCGGCCACGCCCCGGACATCATCAAGGCCTGCGGCTTGCCCAACGTGCTGCCGAGCTCGACCAACCCGACCCGGCCGTTCACCCGCAACACCATCGACGAACACCTGGACATGTTGATGGTCTGCCACCACCTCGACCCGAGCATCGCCGAGGACGTGGCCTTCGCCGAAAGCCGCATCCGCCGCGAAACCATCGCCGCCGAAGATATCCTCCACGACCTGGGCGCCTTCTCGATGATCAGCTCCGACAGCCAGGCCATGGGCCGGGTCGGCGAGGTCATCACCCGCACCTGGCAGACCGCCGACAAGATGCACCGCCAGCGCGGTCCGCTGCCGGGCGACGGCGCCGGCAACAGCAACTTCCGGGTCAAGCGCTACATCGCCAAATATACGATCAACCCGGCGATCACCCACGGCATCAGCCACGAAGTGGGCTCCATCGAAATCGGCAAATGGGCCGACCTGGTGCTCTGGCGCCCGGCGTTCTTTGGGGTCAAGCCGACCCTGATCCTCAAGGGCGGGGCCATCGCCGCCAGCCTGATGGGCGACGCCAACGCCTCGATCCCGACCCCGCAGCCGGTGCATTACCGACCGATGTTCGCAAGCTACGGCGGCAGCCGGCACGCCACCAGCCTGACCTTTATCAGCCAGGCCGCGCTGGAGGCCGGGGTGCCGCAACAACTGGGGCTGAAAAAGCAGATCGCGGTGGTCAAGGGTTGCCGCGATGTGCAAAAGACCGACCTGATCCACAACGATTACCTGCCGGATATCGAGGTCGACCCGCAGACCTATCAGGTCAAGGCCGACGGCGTGCTGCTCTGGTGCGAACCGGCGGACGTGTTGCCGATGGCGCAGCGCTACTTCCTGTTCTAGGGTCTGTACGAAAAGTCGGCGAGCGAAGGTCAGGCAAGGCAAAAACAAGGCGAGGAAGCGGAGTGTAGGGGCCTACATGAGCATTCCGAGCCTGTTTTTAACGCAGCATGGCCGAGCGCAGCCACTTTTCGTACAGAGCCTAGAATCCTGGATCCAACGGGCGCCCACCCGGGCTGCCCAACGGTCAGCAAAGCCGGGCGTCGTAGCGTGTTGAAAGCGTGAATCGCGACTAAAATTCGACACGCCGTCCTCACTCTTTGCTGCCTGACAGGGTTTCCGGCCATGCGTTTACCCGACTTCATCGCGCAACATGTCGATCGCATCGTTGATGAATGGGAGCGGTTCGCCCGATCCATCGCCCCCGAAACCGACTCCCTGACCCGCCTGCAATTGCGCGACCACGCCAAGTCCATCCTGCTGGCCGCCGCTGGCGATATGCGCACTGCCCAGACCGCCAGCGAACAGGCGGCCAAGGCGCGGGGCGAAGGCCCGGAGAAAACCCCAAGCCTCGACGAGGCCGCCGCCAGCCATGGCGAGTCGCGGCACAACGTCGGCTTCGACCTGGTGCAAATGACTTCGGAATTCCGCCACTTGCGCGCTTGCGTGATCCGCCTCTGGGTCGCCAGCCTGGAGTCGCCGGAGCTGGCCTATTTCCAGGACATGATCCGTTTCAACGAAGCCATAGACGAGGCACTGGCCGAGTCCACCGCGGCCTATGCCGAACAGGTCAACCGCTCGCGGGATATCTTCCTGGCGATTCTCGGCCACGACCTGCGAACCCCCTTGCAGGCGGTGAGCATGTCCACCGAGATGCTGGCGCGCAAAGTCGCGCTGGACGCCGATGCGCTGACCTATGTGTCGCGGATCAAGAGCAGCTCCCGGCACATGGCGGCGATGGTCGGCGACCTGCTGGAATTCGTCCGCAGCCGCCTGGGCAGCAGCCTGCCCATCGAGCCGGCGCCCATGGACCTGGCCAGTGCCGCCAAGGCAGCCATGGACGAAGCCTGCGCCGGTCAGCCGGACTGCACGCCGACGCTGAACTTCCATGGCGACAGCCATGGCATCTGGGATCGCGGACGCATCGAGCAGATGCTGCAGAACCTGATCGGCAATGCCCTGCAGCACGGCAGCGGCAACCGTACCCTGACCCTCACCCTCACCGGCAGCGCCGAACAGGTGCTGCTGACCATCCATAACTACGGTCAGCCGATTCCCAAGGAAGCCCTGCCCACCCTCTTCGACCCGCTGGTGCGCAACGCCAACGAAGAACTCGGCGGCCCCTCCACCAGCCTCGGTCTGGGCCTGTTCATCGTCAAGGAAGTGGTCACCGCCCACCAGGGCAGCATCGAGGTCAGCTCCAACGAAACCGATGGCACCACCTTCAGCGTGACCCTGCCGCGGGTATCGCACGCCGAGCCGTTGTAGATACAGAAGCCTCTGTAGCCGCTGCCGAGCCCGCGAGGCTGCGCTCGACCGCGAAGCGGTCGTAAACCGGGCACTGCTTTCCTTCAGGCAAACCGCTTATGCAGGTTTTGCGAGGACTCCGTCCTCGAACGCAGCCTCGCAGGCTCGGCAGCGGCTACAGACACACACCTGTAGGAGCGAAGCTTGCTCGCGCTGAAGGATAACGCGGTGTGCCTGCAGAAACGCGGCGCCCCGATCGCGGGCAAGCCTCGCTCCTACACCCCCAAAAACCTGATCATTCGACCAGCAGGCGCCCCAGGCGCTGCTTGAGCATCTGGTTTTCCGTGCGCAACTCGCGGACTTCGTCGAGCAGTTCCAGCGCCAGGGCGACGCCTTCCCACTCCAGTTCCAGATCGTGCCGCAACTTGGCGGCGCGCTTGGCCACCGCCAGTTCGTAGTCAGTGAAGCGCCAGTCGCGGGGCGCCGAGCCATGGGGATCGAGGATCCCATGCTCGACGATTTCCATCACATAGGCGGCCGGCAGATCGGCCACCTCGCAAAACTCTTCCATATCCAGCTGAACGATCAGGGTGCTCATTGTTAGCGACTCCTTGTTTCAGATCAGAATGGGTTGCGGATCAGAAATGCTCCCGCGGATTGAAGGCAGCCTTCTTCGCCAGCTCCTGCCACAACGCCTTGACGTCGTCGCCGGAAGCCTTGGGCATGACTGCCTTGAGCTGCACGAACAGATAACCGCGATGCCCGGCCTTGTTCAGCAGGCCATGGCCCTTGGCGCGCATGCGCTGGCCGTTCTGGCTGCCGGCCGGCACCTTGAGGTTGATCTTGCCGGTCAGGGTCGGCACCGCGACCTCGGTCCCCAGCGCCAGCTCCCAAGGGGCCAGCGGCAAAGTGATGATCAGGTTCTCGCCCTCGATATCGAACTTCGGATGGGGCGCGAAACGAATGGTCAGGTACAGGTCGCCATTGGCCCCGCCACCGGCACCCGGCGCGCCCTGGCCCTTGAGGCGGATCCGCTCGCCGTCGCTGACGCCGGCCGGGATCTTCACGTTCAGGCTCTTGCTGGTGTTGCTGACGTGCTGACCCGCAGCGTTGTACTGCGGCACCTTGAAGCTGACCTTTTTCGACTCGGCTGACAGGGTCTCTTCCAGGAAGATCGGTAATTCCATTTCCACGTCTTGTCCCCTGCGCCCGGCGCTGCGCGATTGTCCACCGCCGAAACCCGGCCCGCGGTTGCCGAAGATCGAACTGAAGAAGTCCGAAAAGTCCCCGCCATCGCCGAAACCGCCGGTATCCGCGCGACCTTTCCAGCCCGGTGGGCCCTGGAACGGCTGGCCGTGCTGGCCATAACGCCGCAGGTCGTCGTATTCGGCCCGCTTGTCCGCGCTTTTCAGCGCTTCATAGGCTTCCGACGCGTCCTTGAATTTGGCTTCGGCGTCTTTTTCCTTGCTGACATCGGGGTGGTATTTGCGCGCCAGCTTGCGATAAGCGGCCTTGATCGCCTTGTCGTCTGCCGTCGGCTCCACACCGAGAATCTTGTAATAGTCTTTGAAGTCCATCTAAGGATCACCATCCGTTATCAATGTGGCGCGGCGGAACGTACAGCATGCACTGCTGGCCAGCGTCGGGGCTGACCGATCTCAATACTGTGACTCACGCGGCGCGGCAGAAGTTTATCGGCAGCTGGCGGCGGTTCTTGCGACCGCCCGATGGCTGCCCGGCCCATGCCTGCAAGTTTGGGGGTGAAGAATAGTCTTTCAAGGCTTGCAGGTTTCGATTTAGCGGATAGTCGGCCTTCGATTCTGCGAACGACTGGCATACACTGCGCGGCCGTTTTTTTAACCGGAACTCGAAAGACATGAAAAACGCATCTGCGGCCCGTGCCTGCGGTATCGACTTCGGCACGTCCAACTCCACTGTCGGCTGGCTGCGCCCCGGCATGGAAACGCTGATTGCGCTGGAAGACGACAAGATCACCCTGCCATCGGTGGTCTTCTTCAACATCGAAGAACGCCGTCCGGTGTATGGCCGCCTGGCGCTGCATGAGTACCTGGAAGGCTACGAAGGCCGGCTGATGCGCTCGCTGAAGAGCCTGCTGGGTTCCAAGCTGATCAAGCACGACACCAGCGTGCTGGGCACGGCGATGCCGTTCAAGGACCTGCTGGGCCTGTTCATCGGCCAGCTCAAGAGCCGCGCCGAAGCCGCCGCCGGCCGGGAGTTCGAGGAAGTGGTGCTGGGCCGCCCGGTGTTTTTCGTCGATGACGATGCCGCCGCCGACCAGGAAGCCGAAGACACCCTGGTGGAAGTGGCGCGCAAACTGGGCTTCAAGGAAGTCTCCTTCCAGTACGAACCGATCGCCGCGGCCTTCGACTACGAGTCGACCATCGAGCGCGAAGAGCTGGTACTGATCGTCGACATCGGCGGTGGTACTTCCGACTTCTCCCTGGTGCGCCTGTCGCCCGAGCGCCGTGGCCTGGACAACCGCCACGAGGACATCCTCGCCACTGGCGGCGTGCACATCGGCGGGACCGACTTCGACAAGCAGTTGAGCCTGCAGGGCCTGATGCCGCTGTTCGGCTATGGCAGCCGGATGAAGAGCGGCGCCTACATGCCCACCAGCACCCACATGAACCTGGCGACCTGGCACACCATCAACTCGGTGTATTCGCAGAAGTCCCAGCTGGCCCTGGGCAGCATGCGCTACGACATCGAAGACACTGGCGGCATCGACCGCCTGTTCAAGCTGATCGAGCAGCGCGCCGGGCACTGGCTGGCCATGGAAGTGGAAGAAACCAAGATCCAGCTGACCCACGCCGACAACCGTGTGGTGCCCCTGGACCGCATCGAAGCGGACCTGAGCGTGGACCTGAGTCGGGCGCTGTTCGAGTCGTCCATCGACAGCCTGCTGGAGCGCATCCGCGGCAGCGTCACCCAGTTGCTGGGCGATGCCAATGTCGGTGTCGGCCAGGTCGATACGGTGTTCTTCACCGGCGGCTCCAGCGGCATCCCGGCCCTGCGCCAGAGCGTCTCGGACATGCTGCCCAACGCCCGCCACGTCGAAGGCAACATCTTCGGCAGCATCGGCAGCGGCCTGGCGATCGAAGCGAAGAAACGCTACGGCTGATCAAGGATCGGGGCGCGCCCATCGCGGGCAAGCCTCGCTCCTACAGAGACTGNGTAGGAGCGAGGCTTGCCCGCGATAGCGTCAGATCGGTCCCACGCAGCTCAAACCAACCCCGCCAGCTTCAACTCACTCTTCAGGTAGGCGTAATAGATCGGCCCGGCCACCACCCCCGGCAGGCCGAACGCCGCCTCGAACACCAGCATCGCCAACAGCAACTCCCAGGACTTGGCACTGATCTGCCCGCCGACGATCCGCGCGTTGAGGAAGTATTCCAGCTTGTGGATAAAGATCAGGTAGCCCAGCGCCGCCGCGGCCACCCAGATCGACAGCGACATGCCGACGATGGTGATCAGGGTGTTGGAGATCAGGTTGCCGATCACCGGCAACAGCCCCAAGAGGAAGGTCAGAACGATCAGGGTCTTGGTCAGCGGCAGCTTGACGCCGAACATCGGCAGGATCAGCGCGAGGAAGATCCCGGTGAAGAAAGTGTTGAGCAGGGAAATCTTGATCTGCGCGAAGACGATGTTGCGAAAGGCCTGGACCAGCAGGTGCAGGCGGTCGAACAGCGCGGCCGCCAGTGGCTTGCGCTTGGTCAGGTCGGGCACGCGCTGCAAGGCGATGATCGCCCCCAGCACCATGCCGATCAGCAAGGTCACGAACATGTGCGCCGCGTCCTTGCCCACCAGTTGCAGCTCGCTCAGGTGCTTGCTGGCCCAGGCACCGATGGCCACCTGGAACTCCGCCGCGCTGGCCGGCAGATAGGAGTCGAGGAACGGCGGCAACTGGCCGCGCGCCTTGTCCACCACCGTCATGAATTTGTCCAGGGAAGCCCCCGGGTTCTCCGCTTCGTGCAGCAGGAAGCTGATGGCGCCGGCGAACAGCAGTGTCAGCACGCTGACCACCAGGGTGCCGAGCAGGGCCACCGCCAACCAGCGCGCCCGCCGACCTTCGATCAGCCGTTGCAGTTGCGGGGTCAGCATGTTGACCAGTTCGAACACCAGCAGGCCCGCGAGCAGGCTCGGCAGCAAGCGCAGCGGAATGATCAGCAACAGCCCGCCGAAGATGATCACCCAACTGAACAACAACAGATGACGCTGAGAAAACGTTGGCATACAGCCTCAAACAAACAGCGTGAAAGGATTGGCAGTCTGCCAGCGTTGCACTGGCGATGCGAGGCCGGCAGGCGCGGGTTTGCTGGCGATCAAGAATACAGGGTGTGTCAGGCAAACCGCCGCGACCGGATCGTGAACAAGCTCGCGCCTGCGAAGGAAAAGGTTATTGCTTCTTCAGGCAGGTGCTCATGAAGGCCTTGCGCTCATCGCCCTTGAGGGCCTTGGTGGTGGCGTCGGCGTTGCAGGTCTTCATCTTTTCCTGTTGCGTGGCCGGGACGGCGGCCGCGGCTGGGGCGGCTTTCAGGCAGGTACTCATAAAGGCTTTGCGTTCATCGCCCTTGAGGGCCTTGGTGGTGGCTTCGGCATTGCAGGACTTCATCTTGTCCTGTTGGGCCTGTTGGGCGGCGGTGGCGGCAAACCCTTGGGAGCAGAGCAGCAGACCGACCATCAACAAAGGGATACGCAGCATCTTCATGGAGTTTTCTCCTTGTTACCGCACCGACGGGCGCGGCCTCCAGCGCAGTGTAGACAAACCCTGTTACAGGTTCACCTGTTCTGTAGGCTGGTGCGCCGGTACTGCTCGGGGGTGCAACCGGCCTGGCGCTGAAACATCGCGATAAACGCCGAGGCGCTGCTGTAGCCCATGTCGAACGCCACCTCCTGGACACTGCGCGCAGTGTCCAGGGCCTCGATGGAGGCCAGGAAGCGCAGGCGCTGGCGCCACTCGCCGAAACTCATGCCCAGCTCGCGCACGAATTGCCGGGCCAGGGTGCGTTCGCTGACATGGATCTGCCGCGCCCAATCGGCCAGTGCGCGGTTATCCCCCGGGGCGGCCTGCAACGCCTCCAGCACACCGAGCAAGGCCGGGCTGCTGGCATAAGGCAGGTAACCGTCATGCACTGGCGCCTGTTGCAACTGGTCGAGCATCACCTGGGCCAGGCGGCTGTCCGCCTCCTGCTCGGGGATCTGCACGTCGCGCGCGGCGAAGTCCTTGAGGATCGCCTTGAGAATGTCGCTGATGGCCAGGGTGCAGGCCTGCTGCGGCAGCACCCGGCACAGCTCCGGGGCCAGGCACACGGCGCGGTACACGATCGGCTGCGGACTGTAGAAACTGTGCTCGGTGCCCGGCGGAATCCAGATGGCGTACTGCGGCGGCGACATAAAGCACTGGCCAGCGATCTCCATATGCATCACGCCATGGGCCGAATACTCCAGGCAGCCCCAGGGGTGACGATGTTCCAGCGCATGGCTGTGGGCGTCGAAATCGGCATAGCGAAAGTACACCGGGGCCGGCAGACCGCTGAAGGGCAGCAGGTCGATGTGTTTTTTGCTCATGCTGTCCGGATTCAGGGGCGGGTTGTCTGGATTGAAGTATAGGCCTGGATCCAGACAGGGGGATAATCAGCCTTCATCAACGCTCTGGTTGTCCTCATGCAATACGCTTATCCGTTACTGGCCGTCTTTATCTGGGCCGGCAATACCGTCATCAACAAACTGGCGGTCGGGGCGATCTTCCCCGCGGAGATCGGTTTCTATCGCTGGCTGCTGGCCGGCCTGCTGTTCACGCCTTTCATGCTCAAGGCGGTGCTCGCCCACTGGGCAGTGATCCGCCCGAACCAGGGCAAGATCTTCATCCTCGGCGTGCTGGGCATGGCGGTGTATCAGAGCCTGGCCTACTTCGCCGCCACCCTGACCTCGGCCACCAACATGGGCATCATCCTCTCGCTGATGCCGCTGATGTCGCTGGCCATGGCAATCGCCAGCCTCGGCCAGCGCCTGACGGCCGGGGCCCTGGTCGGCGCGGTGCTGTCGTTTGCCGGGGTGCTGGTGGTGGTGTCGTCCGGCAGCCTCGAGGTGCTGCTGGAACACGGGGTGAACCTGGGCGACGCGATGATGCTGATCGCCACCCTGGCCTATGCGATCTACAGCACCCTGCTGAAAAAATGGCAGCTGCGCCTGCCGCCGCTGGTGCTGCTGTACCTGCAGGTGCTGGTAGCCGTGGTGGTGCTGTTTCCGCTGTTCTTGGCCTCGCCGAAAACCGGCCTGACCCTGCACAACATTCCCCTGGTGCTCTACGCCTGCCTGCTGGCCTCGATGCTCGCGCCGCTGGCCTGGATGCAGGCGGTGGTGCGCCTGGGGCCGAGCCGCACCACGCTGTTCTTCAACCTGCTGCCGCTGATTACCGCGCTGATCGCCGCCGTGGTGCTGCATGAGCAGCTGGCGCTGTATCACCTGGTGGGTGGGGTGCTGACCCTGGGCGGGGTGATTCTTTCCGAGCGCTGGACCACCGTGTTGGGGCGTAAGGTCGGCGTCGCCTGATCGATAGTCATCGCGGGCAAGCCTCGCTCCTACAAAGGTGTATCTGTATGCCCGCGATCAACGATGACGCGATATCGCTGGCTATACCCCAGCCGCTTTCAGCCGCTGCGCATGCTCGACGAACAATCGGATCGGCTCGGCGCCCCGGCCCACCAGCCCCAGCGACTGGTTGACGATATCGAAGTGGTCCAGGGGGTAATCGTCGCCAATCACCGTGCCCAGGTGCGAGCTGTAGCGGCCGACCATGCCATCGCACTGCCCGGCCTCGCGGACAAAGGTCCTGGCGAACAGCCGGCAGCTGCGGTTGGTGCCGTCGAACAGGTTGCGCCCACGATTGGTCTTGCCCGGCTGCAAGGTGCCGGACCAGGAGTAGTAGCGCACCCCGTTGACCTCTTCCGGCCCCTGCCCGCCCCAGGTTTCCGGCAGGCCCTGGGGGTACTGGCGGTTGAACAGGGCCACGCCCTCGCTGGTCAGCGAGCGGTGCGAGGCATGGATATCCGCCGGCAGCTTCGGCCCGCGATAGCCGGTGTCCAGCCAGCTCATCAGCACGGCAATCACCTGCAGGATAAAACTCAGCACCCGCCCGCGCAGGGTGTCGATGGAGTGGTGGCGCTCGATGTAGTCGGCCAGCTCCGAGCCATGGTTGGGCCCGGCCACCGAGGTCACCGAGGCCACCCAATCCGGCCGTTTGGCCGCGGCGTAGCGGGCGGTGAGCGAACCCTGGCTGTGGCCGATCAGGTTGACCTTGTCGGCGCCGGTTTCGCGGCGGATCTCCTCGATCCGCGCCAGCAACTGCTCGCCGCGCACCTCAGTGCTATGCAGCGGCGAAACCTGCACGGCAATCACCGTGGCCCCGCCGCGACGCAACGCCGACTCGATGCCGAACCAGTAGGAGTACAGCACCAGCCGGATAAACCCCAGCATGCCGGGGACCAGGACCAGCGGGTAACGCGTGGCAAGCTCTTGGGACATGGGAACATCCTTGTGATCGGACTTGTATCAGGGATATCAGCGCCCAAGGCTGGATGCAGGACAGCAGCCAAGAGCATCGACAGCCAAGATGACAGCTTCACGACCACTGTATGACATTCCCCGGGTTCCATCGCGAGCAAGCTTTGCTACAGGGGATTGGAGATATATGGACCGCCCCCGACCCCGTAGGAGCGAANTCAGGCAATACATTTCTTCCAGTAGAACCGCAGCGGGTTTGGGGCTGCTACTCAGCCCATCGCGAGCAAGCTTCGCTCCTACAAGGGCGCGCGGTTCGTCCATATAGCGCCTATTTCAACCCCACCACCCCGGCCACGATCAGCCCCACCGACACCAGCTTGACCAGCGTCAGGCTCTCCCCCAGCAAGGCAAAACCGAGGAACACCGTGCCCAGGGAACCGATGGCGGTCCAGATCGGGTAGGCGATGCTCACCGGCAGCTCACGCATCGCCAGGGTCAGGAAGTAGATGCCGCCCACCGCGGCCACCACCGTCAGCAGCGACGGCCATAGCCGGGTGAAACCCTCGGCGTATTTCATGCCCATGGCGAAGGTGACTTCGAAGGCGGCGGCGATCAGCAAGAACAGCCAGGCCATGTCGCCTCCTCAGAAGGTCCGCGCCAGCGCCAGCAGGCGCTGCTCGGCTTCGGCGCAGGACACCTGGAACGTGCGCTCGGCCGATTCCTCGCCTTCGGCCGCGACCACCGTGACGTCGTCGATACCGATAAAACCCAGCGCGGTGCGCAACCATGGATCGGCATGGTTCATGAACTCCAGCTCGCCACCCGGGCCAAAGCCGAAGCCGCCGCGACTGGTGACGATCAGCGCTTTCTTGCCCCGCACCAGCGGCTCGTACTGGGCGATGCCGTTGTCCTGAACGGTATTGAAGGTCAGGCCCAGGCGCACGATCTGGTCGACCCAGGCCTTGAGGCCGCTGGGCACGCTGAAGTTGTACATCGGCGCCGAGATCACCAGCAGCTCATGCTCCAGCAACTCCGTCACCAGCTCGTCGCTCAGGGCCAGGTCGGCCTGCATCGACAGGGGCCGCGCCTGGGGCTCGGGATAAAACGCCGCGGCGACGAAGGCCTCGTTGACATGGGGTAGCGAGGCGCGGCCGACTTCCCGGCGGGTCAGTTGGCCCTGGGGATGGGCCTCGAGCCAGGCCTGGAGAAAACTTTCCGTCAGCCGCCGCGAATGGGAGCGTTCGCCACGGGGGCTGCCATGTACTGCTATAATTCTGCTCATCTGTCATTCCTCATCCTGGATCATTGCGGAAGACCGTAAAAGCCTTCCTGGGCAAGGAATAAAGCTATTGGTGCCGGCCCCTCTGAACAAATGAGCAATAGTTGATCAGGATGAATCCATTTCATCCATAAGGTGACCCTTTATGTTTGCCAACCTGCCGCTGACCGCTTTGCGCGCCTTCGAATCGGCGTCCCGGCTCCTGAGTTTCAAGGCCGCCGCCGAGGAGCTGTCGGTCACGCCCACGGCGATTTCCCACCAGATCCGCTCCCTGGAAAGCTGGCTGGGCGTGCCGCTGTTCCAGCGCCTGCCGCGCCAGGTGCGCCTGACCGAATGCGGCGAGCGCCTGTTCCACAGCCTGCACGGTGCCTTGCTGGAAGTGGCGCAGAGCGTCGACAGCCTGCGCCCGCAACGCAGCGGCGCGAACCTGATGATCTCCACCACGCCGGCCTTCGCCGCGCTGTGGCTGGTGCCGCGCCTGGGGCGTTTTTATGCCCGGCATCCGAACATCAACCTGCGCCTGGACACCAACTGCGAGGTCATCGACCTGCAGCAGGATGCGAGCGTCGACCTGGTGATCCGCTACAGCCTGGACGACTACCCGAACCTCTATGGGCTGTGCCTATTCGACGAGTGCTTCGCGGTCTATGGCTCGCCGGAACAGGTGGCCCTGGCCCGCCAGCAGACACCGACGCTGATCAGCGTGCGCTGGCACAACTCCAAGCTCTATGCCCATGGCTGGGAGGCCTGGTGCGACAAGGCGGAGGAAAGCTGGATGCAGGACCGCCCGGTGTTTCGCGAATACGACGAGGAACACTACGCCCTGCAGGCGGCCATCGCCGGCCAGGGCCTGGTGCTGGCCAGCAATATCCTGGTGTCGGAAAGCGTGGGCAGCGGCCTGCTGGTGCCCTATCGCCCCGAGATCCACGTCGACGGCGCGGGCTACAGCGCGCTGTGCGTGCCCGGACGCGAACGGCATCCGCCGGTGCGAGCATTTTTCCAGTGGTTGCGCGAAGAAGCCCAGGCGGCCGGGCATCCGATGCTCGCCGCCGGCTGATGCCCTCCTACACTGGATGCCTGGGGCCATCCGTCCCCGTAGGAGCGAGGCTTGCCCGCGATCCAGACGCCGCGGAGTGTCTGTAGTACCGCGTTATCGTTCATCGCGAGCAATCGAGCGTCGACCGGCTGTTCCTACAGGGAGGCATGAGCTTAACGGGTCGGTTTGACCGCCACCGGCGCCTTGCCCGAGCGCATCTGCTGGAGCAGCGGCGCGCACTGGTTCGGCTCGCCGCCGCTCGGCGCCACCAGCGCCAGCAACCCGGCCGCCGGCCCGGCGATCACCCCCAGCGCCACCATGCCCGCGCCGCGCAACATCAGCGGCACGGCCTTGACCCCGGCCTCCGGCTTGCTGAACTTGCCTTGCACATAGAGCGGCGAACGCAGGGAGAACAGGCGCAGGCCCTTGGACTCAGGCGTGATGGTCAGGTCCAGTTGCTCGCTGGCCATGTTCGCGGTGCCGTCGATGTAGATGATCGCGTTCTCGGTATCGAACACGAACAGACGACTGGTGGCCAGGCCGGTCTTGATGCCGAAGTCGGCGGCGGCGCAATTGATCTTCACTTCCTTGTCGCCAAACATCTTGCCGATCACATAGTTGCCGACGTTGAGCCCGGCGATCTCCATCAGGCTGCGGCTGATGGCGCCGTCGTTGATCAGCATCTTCAGCTCGCCGTTGGCGCTGCCGAGCAGGGCCGCCACCGAATTGCCGCGCCCGGCGATATCGGCATCGCCGTTGAGTTCGCCGAAGCTGGTTTTCATCGGCTCGAAGGTCGGGAACAGCTGCTTGAGCTTGAAGTTGCGCGCGGTCAGTTTGGCCCGGCCTTCCAGCGGCGTGGCCTGGCCGTTGAGGCGAATCTGCGCGTCCAGCTTGCCGCCGGCCACGCCGAAACGCAGCGGCTCCAGGCTCAGGCGCCCGTCGTCGAGCACAAGGTGGGTGTACAGGTCGGTGAAGGGCAAATCGGCGCTGTGGACGATGCGCTTGCCGGTGAATTCGACATCGGCGTCCATGTCGCGCCAGCGCTCGGTGCGGAACTCTTCCACCGGCAGCACCTTGTCCGCCGGCTGCTTGCTGTCGCCGCCACGGGCCTTCTGCTCGGCGTTGGAGTCGGCGCCGATCAGCGGCGCCAGGTCGCTGAACAGCAACTGATTGGACACCAGCGCGCCGCTCAGCTTGGGCCGCGGCTGGCTGGCGACGTAGGTCAGATTGCCATGAATGTCGCTGTCGCCGATCTTGCCGTTGAAGTCCTGGTACTGGAACTTCGCCCCGGCCGGATCGCGCAGCTGCGCGGTCAGATGGCCATCGGTGGCATAGGCCGGCGAGTCCGGCAGGGTCACGCCGGTTAGCGGGTACAGGTTGCCCAGGCTGGTGCCGGCGAGCTTCATGCGCAGGTCCAGCGCACCGAGGTTGAGCGGGTCGGTCAGGGTGCCGGCCAGTTCGACGCGGGTATCGCCGATCGTTGCCTGGACCTGCAGCGGGAACGGCTTGCTCGCATCCTGCAGCGCCAGCAGGCCGCCGATCTTGCCGGAGCCGGCCAGCGCCTGGCCGTGATACTGCCCCTTGGCCTTGAAGGCAAAGGCATAGGACTGGGGCGCGGAGCCTTTCTCCTCGGCTTTCTTCGCCGCCTTGTCGCCGACGATGTCGCTGAACGGAATCGGCTTGCCCAGCGGATCGACCAGCAGGTCGAGGCGGGTTTTCAGGCTTTGGTCATTGAGGGTGATATGCCCTTTGTCGAAACCGATGGCGCCGATATCCACCACCCAGTTGGAGGGCTCGGCATTCGGGTCTTTCGGGTCGAACTGGAAGGTCCAGTTGGCGCGGCCGTCGGCCAGGCGCTCAAGGGCGGCATTCGGCTCAGTGAGGTCGATACGCGGAATGCGCACGCGCTGCGCCAGCAATGCCAAGGGCGAAATGCGCAATTCGACGCGCTTGAGGCTGACCATCTGCGGCGCCTTGGACCACTCGGGGTTGCCCAGGGTCAGGTCTTCGGCCACCACATGCGGCCAGGGCACCCAGGCCCGCCAGCCGCCTTCGTCGGGCTCGCGCTGCCAGACCACCGCCAGGTTGCCGTTGATGGCGAAGGGTCGATGCAGTTCTTCGGAGACTTTGGCATTGAGTGGCGGCTTGATCCGGTTCCAATCGAAGAACGCGATGATCAGTACCAGCACGGCCAGCAGCAGGAAAAGGCTACCGGCTGTCCAGGCGAAAATTTTACGGGTGCGCGTCATGCACAGGGCTCCTGACTGCTGACGGGCGCCTGGATGGCGACGCCCTTATGAACTGCCGGGGTTGAAATCCACCGGTCATGAGAACTAGGACTGACAAACGGCTCGCAGGTTTAACCCAAAGCCGCGGATCAGCCACAAAAGCACGGTTTTTTCTGACCGAAGCGCCAGCTTGGCGTTACCGCCGCCGCACTTTCGCGAGGCGCGGATGGGTCGAAAATACCCACCCCGGTGCAAAACCCTTCTTCGAAAACGCCCGTTCTAGAGCCCTCGGGCCGAACAATCAATTCTGTTGATTATTACCATTGTCTTTATGAACTTTTATATCGAATTAGCGCGCGTAACATTGGCTCCGTACCCACTTTATCGCCCCCCCAAGGAGCAACTCATCATGAAACGCCAATTACTGCTTAGCCTGACCCTCTCGATTCTGGCAGCCAACGCTTTCGCCCTGCCAGCCGCTGAACAGGCTACCCCACAAGTCAAGGCAAGCACCTCGGTATTCACCCAGACCCTGGCTTCCGATGGCAGCGACCGCACCCCACAAGGCCAAACCCTGGCTGCCGACGGTAGCGACCGCACTCCACAAGGTCAGACTCTGGCTTCCGACGGTAGCGACCGCACTCCACAAGGCCAGACCCTGGCTTCCGACGGCAGCGACCGCACTCCACAAGGCCAGACCCTGGCTGCCGATGGTAGCGACCGCACCCCACAAGGTCAGACCCTGGCTGAAGACGGCTTCGATCGCACTCCCCTGGGCCAAGCTGTAGCTGAAGGCGGCCGTGATCGCCTGGAAGAGAAAGGTCTGGTTTAAGACGGCAACGACCGTTTGGCCTAACGCAACCCAGCTGTGAGTCAAGCCTATGATGCCTCTACAAAAAAGCCCGGTCCCTGGATCGGGCTTTGTTTTTCCTGAGCTGCGTCGTTTTAGTCCTGCACTGTGCCACTCCGATCCAAGCCTCGCCTTCAACCCACCGCCCCCACCAGGTTCGACGCCGGCAAAGTTGATTTGCTAGAGTGCGCCGCTCTCTTGATCAGAAAACCAGTCAGCCGATGCTGCCCCGCGCCGAACAGAAACAACAGACTCGCAACGCTTTGATGGACGCTGCCCGCCACCTGATGGAATGCGGCCGCGGCTTCGGCAGCCTGAGCCTGCGCGAAGTGGCGAAAACCGCCGGCATAGTGCCGACCGGTTTCTACCGGCATTTCGCCGATATGGACCAGCTCGGCCTGGAACTGGTCAGCGAAGTCGGCCAGACCTTCCGCGAAACCATCCGCCTGGTGCGCCATAACGAATTTGTCATGGGCGGCATCATCGATGCCTCGGTACGAATCTTCCTCGACGTGGTGGCGGCCAACCGTTCGCAGTTCCTGTTTCTCGCCCGCGAGCAGTACGGCGGTTCGCTGCCGGTGCGCCAGGCGATCGCCAGCCTGCGGGAAAACATCAGTTCCGACCTGGCAGCCGACCTGACCCTGATGCCCAAGCTGCAACACCTGAACATCGCCGACCTGACGGTGATGGCCGACCTGATCGTCAAAAGCGTGTTCGCCACCTTGCCGGACATCATCGACCCGCCTGCCGAGGCCCTGCCCGAGCACCTCACGCCCCAGGCGAAAATCACCCAACAGCTGCGTTTCATCTTTATCGGCCTCAAGCATTGGCAGGGGCTGGGCAGCACGGAATAAGCCCGCCGCTTCGCTCAACCCGCACCACCTCCTCCACCGCCTCACATGCCCGCTATGGCCTGCGCCAGAGCGGCGCTTTGCCGCGCATCAAAAAACAGCACAGCGCACCAAGTCAGTGCTATAAATCAGGTCGAATCTTGAATTTGTAACAAAATAAAACAGAAGCCTGCCCCATTTTCAGGCGCTTCCCACCTGTTTCCGATCAGACCGGGCGATTGGCAAGGCACTTGCTCTACACCCTGCATCGCTCATAGCTGGAAGCCTTCCAATGCTGGTGATTCATCGCAGAATCGCGCCGCAACCCGACTGGTCCGCCGAGTTGCACCTGACCTTCGAAGCCCGCAGCAAAAGCCGTTTGCGCTGTTTTAGTGCCGACGGCGAAGACGTCGGGCTGTTTCTGGAGCGTGGCCAGCCGCCGCTGCACGACGGCGAATGCCTGCAAGCCGAGGACGGCCGGATCGTGCGGGTCTGCGCGCGCCCGGAAACCCTGCTGCATGTCACCTGCCGCAATGCCTTCGAACTGACCCGCGCCGCCTACCACCTGGGCAACCGCCACGTTGCCCTGCAAGTCGGCGATGGCTGGCTGCGCCTGCTGGACGACTATGTGCTCAAGGCCATGCTCGAACAGCTCGGCGCCAGCACCGAAACCATCGAGGCGCCGTTCCAGCCGGAACACGGCGCCTACGGCGGCGGCCATCACCATTCCCGCCACGGCGACGAGGACTTCAACTACGCGCCGCGGCTGCACCAGTTCGGCGTGCGCCCATGAATCCGGCCTGGGCCCTGCTGCGCCTGGCCAGTCCACAGCTGCCGATTGGCGGCTACAGCTATTCCCAGGGCCTGGAAATGGCTGTGGAACAGGCCACGGTCAAGGACCCGCACAGCGCCCGGCGCTGGATCGGCGACCAGCTGCTGCTCAACCTGGCGCGCTTCGAAGCGCCGCTGTTGCTGGCCCATTGTCAGGCGGCCGCCGATGAGGACTGGGCGCAGTTGCTGCAGCTGTGCCAGGAACATCGCGCCAGCCGCGAAACCCGCGAGCTGCACCAGGAAAGCCGGCAGATGGGCTACTCCCTGCAACAGTTGCTGAACGGCCTGCCCGAGCTGGATGCGCCGGCCCGGGCCTTTCTCGAGCAGATTGCCGAGCCGCACCTGGCCCTGGGCTGGGCCCTGGCCGCGCGGGCCTGGCACATCAGCCCGCAGGACGCCCTGGCCGCCTGGCTGTGGAGCTGGCTGGAAAACCAGCTGGCGGTGCTGATGAAAACCCTGCCCCTGGGCCAGCAGGCAGCCCAACGCCTGACCAGCGAACTGCTGCCGCTGTTGCAACAAGCCCAGCGCCATGCCTCGAACCTCGACCCCGAACAATACGGCAGCGCCGCCTTCGGCCTGTCCCTGGCGTGCATGGCCCATGAGCGCCAGTACAGCCGCCTGTTCCGTTCATAAGTCCTTTTATTTTGGAGAGCCACATGAACACACAACCTCTGCGCGTCGGCATCG
This sequence comes from Pseudomonas sp. 22526, assembly GCF_052044735.1. Taxonomy (NCBI): domain Bacteria; kingdom Pseudomonadati; phylum Pseudomonadota; class Gammaproteobacteria; order Pseudomonadales; family Pseudomonadaceae; genus Pseudomonas; species Pseudomonas sp. 22526. The sequence goes on along the minus strand of NZ_JBQENK010000008.1, from coordinate 268,251 downwards.
GCGGCCCGGTGGGCTCCGGCAAGACCGCCCTGACCCTGGCCCTGTGCCTGGCCCTGCGCGAACGCTACAACCTGGCCGTGGTGACCAACGATATCTACACCCGCGAAGACGCCGACTTCCTGGTGCGCAACGAGGCCCTGGCGCCCGAACGCATCATCGGCGTGGAAACCGGCGGCTGCCCGCACACGGCGATTCGCGAAGACGCCTCGATCAACCTCGAAGCGGTGGATCAACTGAACCGGCGTTTTCCCGGCCTTGACCTGATCCTGGTGGAGTCCGGCGGCGACAACCTGTCGGCGACCTTCAGCCCGGAACTGTCCGACCTGACCATCTACGTGATCGACGTGTCGGCGGGCGACAAGCTGCCGCGCAAGGGCGGCCCGGGTATCTGCAAGTCCGACCTGCTGGTGATCAACAAGATCGACCTGGCGCCATTGGTGGGTGCTTCGCTGGAGATGATGAACGGCGATACCCAGCGCATGCGCGGCGGCAAGCCGTTCGTCTTCAGCAATCAGAAGACCGGCCAGGGCCTGGAGGAAATCATCGCCTTTATCGAACGCCAGGGACTGCTGACCGCGGCCTGATCGCACTTTTCAAACAGCTCAACAAGGAAGCCTGTCCATGACCCTCAAACACATTTTCGGCACCCTCGCCCTGCTGCTGACTCCCGCCCTGGCCTTCGCTCACCCGGGCCACGGCGACAACGGCCTGATGGCCGGTATCAGCCACCCGATCGGCGGCCTCGACCACTTGCTGGCGATGCTTGCGGTCGGCCTGTGGGCTGCGCAGCAGCAAGGCGCGGCGCGCTGGGCGCTGCCCTGCACCTTCGTCGGCACCATGCTGATCGGCGGCGTGCTGGGCTTTGAAGGCCTGAACCTGCCGGCCCTGGAAAGCGGGATCGCCGCGTCGGTATTGGCCCTCGGCCTGGCCGTGGCCCTGGCGGTACGTCCGCCGCTGAGCCTGGCGCTGGCCGCCACCGCGCTGTTCGCCCTGTTCCACGGTGTGGCCCATGGCCTGGAACTGCCGGACATGTCCAGCCCCTGGACCTATGCCACAGGCTTCGTCGCCGCCACCGCGGCACTGCACGCGGCCGGTTACGCCGTGGTACGGGTCCTGCCACAAGCCGCTGCGCCGCTGGTGCGCCTGGCGGGTGCGGCGTCGGCCGCTACCGGCGCCTGGTTGCTGGCAGGCTGAAACAACCCCCTGTAGGAGCGAAGCTTGCTCGCGATCCAGGCGATGCGGTCNGGTCTGTCGCCAGGAACGCATCGCGAGCAAGCTTCGCTCCTACAACCAAACGTCCACCGGCGTGTACCACGATCCCCGGGGCCTTCTCTGCTACCATGTCGCGCACTCCACCCTGCCGTGACGACGCCAGCCAATGCCCGATGTTTCCAGCCCCGTTTCCCCGCCTGAATCGACCGCCCTGTTTGCGGCCGTGCAGCAGCATTTCCACACCCTGATCGTGCCGCTCTGGCAGGGGCCGGGCTGGAATCCGGAGCTGGCGCTGCCCTTCGAGGCGCTGGACGCCGAGCATGCCCCGCTGCCGCCGCAACGTTATAGAGCCATGGCCTGCGCCCGGCAGCTGTACCTGTTTTCCAGCCTGATCGGCGATGGCCGCACGCCGCTTGCCCAAGAGCGCGCCGCGGCGCTGTTCCGCTCCCTGCAACGCCACTTCCACGACGCCGAGCACGGTGGCTGGTTCTACAGCATCGATGCCCAGGGCGCGCCGCTGGACCGGCGCAAGGACCTCTACACCCACGCCTTCATCATCTTTGCCTGCGCCCATTACTGGGCCAAGGTCCGCGAGCCGCTGGTGGAGTCGGTGCTCAACGCCGCGCTGAAAGTGGTGGCCGAACGTTTTGCCAGCGGCGACGGCCTGTACGAGGCAGTCCTCGCCGAGGACTGGTCGTCCCTGGCCTCCGGCCCCTTGCAGAACCCACTGATGCACCTGGCCGAAGCCTTCCTCGCCACCCTGGCCGTGCGTGACGACGCCGCCGTGCAAGGCGCCTTGCTGGCCCTGTGCGAGGCAATGCAGCAGCGCTTCATCGAGCCACAGCATGGGCTGATGATGGAAAAACCCCTGGGGGCTGTGGATAACTGGTTCGAACCGGGACACCAGTTCGAATGGTTCTTCCTGCTGCAGTCCTCGGCCCTGCTGCGTGGCTGTCCGTTGCACGCCTCGCTGGAGCGAGCCTTTGCCTATGCCGAGCAAGTCGGTGTGGATAACCACAGTGGCGCGGTGAGCGGGATGCTGAGTATCGAGGGCGGCGTGCTCGACCCGACCCAGCGCATCTGGGCCCAGGCCGAATACCTGCGCGCCCTGACCTTGCGCCAGGACAGCGCCGAACGCCTGCAGCACCAGTTGCTGGCGCTGCAAAAACACTTCCTGCATGCCAAGGGCTGGAACGAGTGCCTGGACGCCCATGGCGTGCTCAGCCGCCGGGACATGCCGTCGACCACGCCTTATCACCTGGCGACCTGTTATCTCGGTTTGGCTGAATACTTCGGCTGACCTTCAGTACGCTATCGCGAGCAAGCTTCGCTCCTACAGAGAAACGCGAAGCTTGATCGCGATTGAGCGCCTGCGCTCAGAAAGGCCTCAGGCAATCCACTTGCGATCGCCGGTAAAGCTGATGGTCAGCCAGCGTGCGGCGTCGGCCTGGCCGAGGGCTGTGGATATCTCTTCGCGCAGTTCATCCAGGGTCGCCACGCTGTGCAGGGGATAACCCGCCGGCAGCACGATATGGATCTCGATGAAACGCGCCCGACCATGCTTCTGTACGTAGGAGATGTAATCGTCGAACCCGTGCCTGGCCTTGGCCTCGTCCATCACCCCGCGCACCTTGTCGTTCAACTGGTCCGGAACGATGCCCAGCACATCGCGCAAGGCTGGGCCGAGGATCTTGAACGCCGGCGGCAGCATGCTCAGTGCCAGCAGGATCAGGATTGACGGGTCGACGTAAGCGGCCCACTGGCCATACCCCTGGGTCTTGAGCAACAACGCGATGAGAAAGCTCACCAGCAAGCCGACCGAGAGCATCGCGTCCACCAGCCAGCTGATGTTGTCGAACTGGATCAACGAGGATTTCAACCTGCGATTGCGATAACGGACGTAGAAGAAATAGGCGAAACAGACGACGCTAAGCACCGTCGCAAAAGGGATCACCAGGCCCAGTTCGACCTCCCGGCCACCGTTGATGATGCCGAACATACCGCTGAGAAAGGCGTAGATCGCAATCAGCAACAAAAAGCTGCCTTCGATCAACAGCACCATAGGCTCCAGGTGCCAGAAGCCGAACTGAAAGCGCTGGTTACTTTCCTTGGCGATCAGCTTGGCGGTGATCAGCATCAGGACCTTGATGACGGTCGCGATCAGCGAAAAAAAACCATCGAACAGAATCGATTGGGAACCGGAAAAAAAACCCGTGACGATCGCGGCGATCGCCACGGCGAACATCAGGATGGTCGATTGTTTGAGCAGTGCCTGCTCACCTCGGTTACTCACATTTCCTCCTCGAGAACCTTTGAATTCGCGGCCTTGATCCAAGGCTGCGGTGGATTGCGGAGCGGGAGTCTACCTTGTGCGAGCTGATTCGGGCCTGAACGACTGTGTTGCCAGAAGCATCGGCAGGTGAGGTGTGTAGCCGCTGCCGCAGGCTGCGATAAGGCCCGGAGGGCCTTCGGCGATCTTAAGATCCTGCGACCGGTTCCCGGTCGATCGCAGCCTTCGGCAGCGGCTACAGGCGATGGTCATTCAGCCCTTGGCGTTGCGCTCGATGGCGAAGCCGGCCCAGGTCTGGCTCACCGGCATCAGCTCCAGGCTGTTGATATTGACGTGGGCCGGGGTGTTGAGCACCCAGAAGATGGTGTCGGCGATGTCCTGCGGCTGGATCGGCTCGGCACCTGCGTAGGTGGCGTCATAACGCTCCTGGTCGCCCTTGAAGCGCACCAGGGAGAACTCGCTTTCGCACAGGCCCGGCTCGATGTTGGTCACCCGCACGCCAGTGCCTTGCAGGTCGCAACGCAGGTTCAGGGAGAACTGTTTGACGAACGCCTTGCTCGCGCCATACACGTGGCTGCCCGGGTAGGGGTAGTTGCCGGCGATGGAACCGAGGTTGACGATGCCGGCGCCGCGGCCATGGGCGATCAGCCGTGGCAACAGCAGGCGGGTGCTGTACATCAGGCCCTTGATGTTGGTGTCGACCATGGTGTCCCAGTCGTCCAGGTCGCACTTGGGCGCCGGGTCGACCCCCAGGGCCAGGCCGGCGTTGTTGATCAGCCCGCGCAACTTGGCGAAGGACGGCGGCAGGTTGGCGATCGCTTCTTCCATGGCCTTGCGGTCCCGCACATCGAGCACCAGGCCGTGCACTTCGGTCTGCTTCGACAGTTCGGCGCACAGGGCGTCGAGACGCTCCTCGCGGCGCCCGGTCAGCACCAGCGACCAGCCGGCCTCGGCAAAACGACGGGCACAGGCTTCGCCAAAACCGGAGGTCGCGCCGGTAATAAACAGGGTGGAAGTCATGGTGTTCTCCTTGCTGGGCGTCGAACCGCCGTGGAAATGAAAAATCGTTTCGCAGCATGCCCGGCCTGAATCGCAGCGGCAACCGGAGGTTGCCCTGCCGGGCTGAGGACTGCTCCCTGTAGCCGCTGCCGCAGGCTGCGATCGACCTCGAAGAGGGCGTGCTCTTCAAGATNGATCGCTGAAAGGCCCTTCGGGCCTTATCGCAGCCTGCGGCAGCGGCTACAGGGACAGCGAATTGTACAAAAAACGACCAACCCGCTACAGACCCCGTCCTACCTGGCCCACAGCCATATGCACGCACCTTATCCACAGGACGCTCCACAGTCTTTGGGGGCAAGTGCAAAAGTCTGCAAGCCGCTATCCACAGGGGCTGCAGGCGGTTTTAGAAAGTTTTTTGCTTGACCCGGACATGGCGTCCATGCAGCCCCGGCCGACGAAGGTGACCGGGCGGTCAGGCGGGGGATGGCTTCAAGCCAGTAACGACGCTGCCTGGGCGAGTCTTTCCAGAGTTTAATCACAGACTTATCCACAGGCTTGTCCAGGGTGTTTTCGCCCTTTGCCTGCGACAATAAAAAGGTTGACAACGGCGGCTCAAGGTCCGGCAAAAACCCCTGATCAAAAAACAGCCATTCGCCTGCAGGCCACGCCGATCAAGGCGCCCAGCCAGCTACTCCCACGTTACCCACAGCCAGTTCCACAGCAAACGGGGACAAGTCAAAACCGTGGCAAAACAGCTATTTGCAGCGTCTTTATGCCGCGCTTTGCCAGCTTGCGCAGAATGTTTTCCACAATTTGCGCTTTAAGCTGTGGACAAGGTCATCCGCAGCCGCTTGCTGCTGTAGGAGCGAGGCTTGCCCGCGATCAGCTCA
>NZ_JBQENK010000008.1:230737-262853 GCF_052044735.1 Pseudomonas sp. 22526 | reverse complement strand
TTTTTTATCCACGGTACGCAGGCTTAGTGACCGCCCAGATACGCGTTGCGCACCTCCTCGTTGACCAGCAGTTCCTTGCCGGTGCCGCTCAGGCGGATCTCGCCGTTGACCATCACATAGGCCCGGTCCGACAGCTTCAGCGCGTGGTTGGCGTTCTGCTCGACCAGGAAGATGGTCATGCCGGTGGAAGCCAGCTCGCGCAGGGTGGCAAAGATCTGCTTCACCACGATCGGCGCCAGCCCCAGGCTCGGTTCGTCCAGCAACAGCAGCTTGGGACGGCTCATCAGCGCGCGGGCGATGGCGAGCATCTGCTGCTCGCCGCCGGACATGGTCATGGCCCGCTGGGTCCGACGTTCCTTGAGCCGCGGGAACAGTTCGAACATGCGCTGCATGTCTTCGGTGGCGTACTTGTCGCCGATGGGAATGGTGCCCATCAGCAGGTTCTCTTCCACCGTCATGTCCGGAAACACCCGGCGCCCTTCCGGCGACTGGGCGATGCCGTTGGAGGCGATGTAGTGCGAGGACTTGTGGGTGATGTCCACACCGCGATAGACGATCTGCCCGGACTCGGCCCGCGGCTGGCCGAAAATCGACATCAGCAGCGTGGACTTGCCGGCACCGTTGGAGCCGATCAGGCTTACGGTTTCACCTTCGTTGATGTGCAGCGAGACTTTCTTCAGGGCCTGGATCGGCCCGTAGTACACGTCCAGGTCCTTGAGTTCGAGGATAGGTGCAGTCGTCATACCAGCTCCTCTTCGTCCGCACCCAGGTAGGCGGCAATCACTTTCGGATCGTTGCGGATCGCTTCGGGCCCGCCCTCGGCGATCACGTTGCCGTGGTCGAGCACCACGATGTGGTCGGAAATACTCATCACCATGCCCATGTCATGTTCAATCAGCACCACGGTCAGGTCGTGCTCGTCGCGCAGCAGCCGGATCATCGCACTGAGCGCTTCGGTTTCCTGGGGGTTGAGGCCGGCGGCCGGTTCGTCGAGGCAGATGATCTGCGGCCGGGTGCACATGGCGCGGGCGATTTCCAGGCGGCGTTGCTGGCCGTAGGACAACTCGCCGGCCAGGCGGTTGGCGCAGTCCACCAGGTCCACCACTTCCAGCCAGTAGAAGGCGTGGTCCAGGGCATCGCTTTCGGCCTTCTGGTAACTCTTGGTATTGAGGATGCCGGACACCAGGTGGCGGTTGACCCACATGTGCTGGGCCACCAGCAGGTTCTCCAGCACCGACATTTCCCTGAACAGGCGAATGTTCTGGAAGGTCCGCGCCAGGCCTGCCCGGTTCACCAGGTGGGTACCACCGAACATCTTGTAGAACAGCCGGCTGGCAAAGCGCTTGGGCGACACGAAGTCGGTCGCGCGGAACGGCTCGCCCAGCAGCTTGATGACGTTGGTCGGCGTGCCCCGGGTATTCAGGGCGATGTGCCCGCCCGTGGCCTTGTAGAAACCGGTCAGGCAGTTGAACACCGTGGTCTTGCCGGCACCGTTGGGGCCGATCAGGGCGAAGATGGAGTTGCGTTTGACCTCCAGGCTGACGTCGCTCAGGGCCTTGATGCCACCGAAGTGCATCATCAGGTTCTCGACTTTCAGGATGATGTCATCGCTCATGATGCGCTCCTCTCGGTCAGGGCACCCTTGCGCGGGGTCACGCCGGTGCGGCTGATACGAATCAGGCCTCGGGGTCGCCAGATCATCATCAACACCATGAGGATGCCGAACAGCAGCACCCGGTACTCGGAGAAGCTGCGCAGCAACTCCGGCGCCACGGTCAGCACGAACGCCGCGATCACCACGCCCACGGTCGAACCCATGCCGCCCAGGACCACGATGGCCAGGATCAGCGCCGACTCGAAGAAGGTGAAGGACGAGGGGTTCACGAAGCCCTGGTAGCTGGCGAAGAACACCCCGGCCAGGCCCGCGGTGGAAGCACCGATGGTAAAGGCCGAGAGTTTCACCAGCACGTGGTTCAGGCCCATGGCGCGGCAGGCGATCTCGTCTTCGCGCAGTGCTTCCCAGGCCCGGCCGACCGGCATGCGGGTCAGCCGGTGCTTGATGTAGAGCACCAGCAGCACAACGATGAACAGCACGATGTAGATGAACAGGAACTTCAGGTTGGGGTTGTATTCCAGGCCGAAGAACTCGTGGAACGGCACCCCGCCATCCTTCGCCCGGCGTCCGAACTCCAGGCCGAAGATGGTCGGCGACGGCACCGGCATGCCGTTCGGGCCGCCGGTGAAGGACAGCCAGTTGTTGAGGATCAGGCGGATGATCTCGCCGAAGCCCAGGGTCACGATGGCCAGGTAGTCACCGTGCATGCGCAACACCGGGAAGCCGAGTATGCACCCCGCCAGCGCCGCGGCGAGGGCCGCCAGGGGCAGCACGGTCCAGAAGCCCAGGCCCAGGTACTGATAACCCAGGGCCAGGCCGTAGGCACCGATGGCGTAGAACGCCACGTATCCCAGGTCGAGCAACCCGGCCAGGCCGACCACGATGTTCAGCCCCAGGCCCAGCAGCACGTAGATCAGGCCGAGGATGACCACGGTCAGCAGGTACTTGTTGGCGAAGAACGGGAAGACGATGGCGATCACGATCAGCGCCGGGATGATCCAGCGCAGCCGCGACTTGTAGTCCGGCGCCCGCACATGCACACCGGAGCCCGTGCTTTCGAAGCCCTGGAGGATCTTCAGGCCCTTGGGCGTCTGCAGGAACAGGCTCAAGGCAAAACGGCCGATCATCACGATCGCCACCAGCCAGCCGACGCGGGCCGGTTGCAGGTTGAAGCTGTAGCCCTCGAGTACCACACCCACGATAGGACCGAACACGATCAGCGAGATCAGCCCGGCCAGCACGGCGTCGATGACGCTCTTTTTGATATCAATCGGTTTATTGGCAGCAGACATACTTATACCTTCGCCACGAGTGGGCGACCCAGCAGGCCTTGGGGACGGAAAATCAGAATCAGCACCAGCAGCGAGAAACTGAACACGTCTTTGTAGTCGGAGTTGATCAGACCGGAGAACAGCGACTCGGAGATCCCGAGGATGATCCCGCCGAGCATCGCCCCCGGCAGCGAACCGATGCCGCCGAGTACCGCCGCGGTGAACGCCTTGATGCCGATGACGAAGCCGGCATAGAAGTCGAACGTGCCGTAGTTCATGGTGATCAGTACGCCCGCCAGCGCAGCCATGGCGGCGCCGATGATGAACACGTAGGAAATCACCCGGTCGGTGTTGATCCCGAGGATCGAGGCCATCTTGCGGTCTTGCTGGGTGGCGCGGCACATGCGGCCGAGCTTGGTGTACTTGATGATGTAGGTGAGCAACGCCATGCCGGCGAATGCCGCCACCAGGATGAAGATCTTGGTGTAGGTGAGCTGGACGAAACCGGTGCCGATCTCGACCTTCCAGGCGCCGGCCAGCAGCGTCGGTACACCTTGTTGCTTGGCGCCCTGGCTGATCTGCGCGTAGTTCTGCAGGATCAGCGAGATCCCGATGGCGCTGATCAGCGGCGCCAGGCGGGTGGAGTTGCGCAGGGGCTTGTAGGCGACGCGCTCGATGACCCAGCCATAGATCCCCGTCACGACGACGGTGAAGACCAGGGTACCGAGAATGAGCAGCGGGAAGGATTCGATGCCGAAGTAGGCCAGCAGAGCCAGACTGATTGCCGCGAGGTAAGCGGAAATCATGTAAACCTCGCCGTGGGCGAAGTTGATCATGCCAATGATGCCATAGACCATTGTGTAGCCGATGGCGATCAGACCATAGACAGACCCGAGGGTCAGTCCATTGATCAGTTGCTGCAGGAAAATACCATCCATAACGCAATCTCACGCACTTGAGAGACTGCACACAGCGGATACGACGGCCTGGGGTTCAACCACCCGCGCAACACGACAGTTGTGCAGCTCTACGAGAAAAGACAGGTACTGCACGGACACGCATGCAGCAGGTCGACACCTTCCCTGGAGGAAGGGCCGGCCTGCCCGGACGCTCATGTCACTTCTGTTTTTCCAGCTGGTGGTATTTGCCGTCCTTGTCCCACTGGTAAACCACGTAGTCGGAGACTTTCAGGTCGCCCTTGGCGTCCCAGGTCTTCTCGCCCATCACGGTTTTCACCGGGTTGGCCTTGAGCCACTTGGCGGCGTCTTCGCCCTTGTTGGATTTGGCGCCGTTGAAGCCGGCAGCCAGGGCCTGGACCGACGCGTAGGCGTACAGGGTGTAGCCTTCCGGCTCGGTGCCGGCCTTGCGGAACGCGTCGACCACGGTCTTGCTGTCCGGCAGCAGGCGCGGGTCGGCGCCGAAGGTCATGTACACACCGTCGACGTACTGCGGGCCGCCAGCGGTGGTCACCAGTTCGTCGGTGACGATACCGTCGTCGGACATGAACTTGACGTCTTTCAGGCCCTGCTCGCGCAACTGGCGGACCAGCGGGCCGGCTTCCGGGTGCAGGCCGCCGAAGTAGACGACATCGGCCCCGGCGGCGCGGATCTTGGTGACCACGGCGCTGAAGTCTTTTTCGCCACGGGTCAGGCCTTCGTACAGCACCGGCGTCACGCCGCGCTTGCTCAGCTGTGCCTTGGTGGCGTCCGCCAGGCCCTGGCCGTAGGTGTCCTTGTCGTGCAGCACCACGACTTTCTTGCCCTTGAGCACGTCGACGATGTAGTCGCCGGCGACGATGCCCTGCTGGTCGTCACGCCCGCACATGCGGAACATGGCGGAGAGGCCGCGCTCGGTGACCTGCGGGTTGGTGGAGCCCGGGGTGATGGCGATCACGCCAGCTTCGTCGTACACCTCGGAAGCGGGGATGGTGTTGGAGGAGCAGAAGTGCCCGACCACGCCGATCACCTTGTCCTGGTCGACCAGGCGGTTGGCTACGGCCACGGCCTGTTTCGGTTCGCAGGCGTCGTCGCCCTTGACCAGGACGATCTTCTCGCCATTGACGCCGCCCTTGGCATTGATTTCGTCAGCCGCTGCCTGTGCACCCTTCATGTACTGCTCGCCAAATGCCGCGTTGGCGCCTGTCATGGGACCCGCTACGCCGATCTTGAGGTCGGCCTGAGCAAACGCAGAAACGCCCAACGCAGCTGCCACTGCGAGGGCCAGAAAGCCTTTCTTGTAAAACGTCTGGGACATGAGGTGGTGCTCCAAGGTTTTTTTAGTTGGCACTGCGACTTCACCGAATGCTCAGAGCAAGGGCCGTGCCATTGGTTTTTTATTCTGAAAAAAGTCGCTCTTTTATTGTTATTTCGACTGTTTCGAGCCCTTTTTTATTGGGCGTGCAACCGTCTAAACCGCGGAAGGTGAAACCGTATAAAACATCAGGCGCAACCCGCCTGCGCCATCATTGCAACCGCGGCGCAAATCAACGTGCAACCAGCCTGTAACAGCCTGCGTAACCGAACTGCACACTGCTGGTGCGGGACTGCTACGCCCCGCACCACTACAGGCTAGTCGCTGCGCCGAAAAGCGCCGCACCACGCAACATATTTCCTCCGTCAGATAACGATGCGCAGGCACTGGCCCGCGTGATACAGCGAGAACCCGGCCTCGTACAGGCAACTGCGCAAACCCACGCCGGCCAAGGGCTGCATGGGGGCGAAGGGAATCGGCAAGGCCTGAGGATTTCCGTTACACAGGTAATCGGCGAACGCCTTGCCGACCACGGTGCCAGTGGTCACGCCCCGGCCGTTGTAGCCGGTGACGGCCACCAGGCCGGGCGCCGGCTCGAACAGGCGCATCAGGTGATCGGGGGTAAAGGCGATGCAACCGGTCCAGGTGCACTCCCACTCAACCGCTTTCAGGTAGGGGAAATAGTGCTGCTGCACCCGGTCGGCCCAGGCCTTGAGGAACCAGGCCGGCTTCTGGTTGCCATTGCCCAGGCTGCCCAGCAGCAGGCGGCCGTCGGCGTCCCGGCGAATGCTGCTGAGCACCTGGCGGGTATCCCAGGAACCCTGGCCACCCGGCAGGATCCGCTGCGCGGCTTCCTCGGTCAGCGGCCTGGAGGCGACCTGATAGTAGTAACCGGGGAAAAAATTGCGCCGCAACTCGGTCCAGTCGCCCTCGGTGTAGGCGTTGGAGGCAATCACCACCTGCTCGGCCAGCACCGAGCCCTGTGCGGTCTGCACCGACCAGCGCTGGCCCTGGCGTTCGAGACGGGTCACCGGCGAGTGGTCGAACAACTGGCCCCCCAGGTCGACCGCGGCCTTGGCCAGGCCACTGACATAGGCCATCGGATTGACCGTGCCGGCCCGGCGATCGAGCAAGGCGGCGGCGATCTTCCTGGTGCCGGTGGCGGTTTCACAGGCCGCCCCGGTCAACAGCTCGACCGGCGCGCCCCGGCGCTTCCACTGGGCTTCCCGGCTGCGCAGGTCGGCCTCGCCCCGGGCGTTGTGCGCCATGTGCAAGGTGCCTTCGCGGCGCAGTTGGCAATCGATGTGGTATTTGTCGATCAGACTGAACACCAGGGCCGGCGCCGCCCCCAGCATGCGGTTGAGCTGGCTGCCGACCGCCTCGCCGAAACCGGCTTCGATCTCGTCCGGCGGGATCCACATCCCGGCGTTCACCAACCCCACGTTGCGCCCCGAACCTCCGTGACCGGTGCGATGGGCTTCCAGTACACAGACCCTTTTGCCCTGCTCCAGCAGGTGCACGGCGGCCGACAGGCCGGTAAAGCCGGCGCCGATCACGCAGACATCCACAGTGACCTCGCCCTTGAGCGCGGCATTGTCAGGCCTTTGCGGCGTCAGTTGTTCCCACAGGCATTCTTCGCGTAACGGCATTGCCAGACTCCGAAATCAACGAACTACAGACCATGAACCAGCACCTCCCTGTAGCCGCTGCCGCAGGCTGCGATCGACCGGTACGGTCGCGGCGGGCTGCGATCGGCCGGTACGGTCGCGGCGGGCTGAAGGCCGCCGCAGGCTCGACAGGAGATCGGGAACCAAGCTCCTTCGGCAGCGGCTACAGCGCCCGGCAGGCGGGCGCGATCAATGCCGACTCAATCGAAGGTAATACCCTGCGCCAATGGCAACTCCAGCGAGTAGTTCACGGTGTTGGTCTGCCGGCGCATATAGGCGCGCCAAGCATCGGAACCGGATTCGCGGCCGCCGCCGGTTTCCTTCTCGCCACCGAAGGCGCCGCCGATTTCCGCGCCGCTCGGGCCGATGTTGACGTTGGCGATGCCGCAATCGCTGCCCACCGCCGACATGAACTGCTCGGCCTCACGCACATCGGTGGTGAAGATGCAGGACGACAGGCCTTGCGGCACGGCGTTGTTCAGGCGCAGCGCTTCGGCGAAATCGCTGTAGCCCACCACGTAGAGAATCGGCGCGAAGGTCTCGCTGCACACCACGTCGCTCTGCTCCGGCATCTCGACGATCGCCGGCGACACGTAATAAGCGTTGGGGAACTGGTCCTCCAGCTGGCGCTTGCCACCGAACACCCGGCCGCCTTCGCTCAGGGCCTGCTCCAGCGCATCCTGCATATTGTCGAAGCTGTGCTTGTCGATCAGCGGACCGATCAGGTTGCCTTGCAGCGGATGGCCGATGCGCACCTTGGAATAGGCGGCCTTGAGGCGGGTGACGATTTCTTCCTTCACCGATTCATGGGCAATCAGCCGGCGCAACGTCGTGCAGCGCTGGCCAGCGGTACCGACGGCGCTGAACAGGATGGCGCGCACGGCCATGTCCAGGTCGGCGCTCGGCCCCAGGATCATTGCGTTGTTGCCGCCCAGCTCGAGGATGCTGCGGGCGAAACGCGCGGCGACTTTCGGCGCCACTTCGCGGCCCATGCGGGTACTGCCGGTGGCGCTGATCAGGGCTACGCGCGGGTCGTCCACTAGCGCTTCGCCGGCGTCGCGCCCGCCGATGATCACCTGGCTCAGGTATTCGGGGGCATCGCTGAAGTTCTTCAGCACGCGCTCGAACAGCGCCTGGCAGGCCAGGGCGGTCAGCGGGGTCTTTTCCGAGGGTTTCCAGATCACCGGGTTGCCGCAGACCAGCGCCAGGGTGGTGTTCCAGGCCCAGACCGCGACCGGGAAGTTGAACGCACTGATCACCCCGACAATGCCCAGCGGGTGCCAGGTCTCGCGCATGTGGTGGCCTGGGCGCTCGGAGGCGATGGTCAGGCCGTACAGCTGGCGCGACAGGCCGACCGCGAAATCGCAGATATCGATCATCTCCTGTACTTCGCCCAGGCCTTCCTGGGTGATCTTGCCGGCTTCCCAGGACACCAGCTCGCCGAGGTCGGCCTTGTACTCGCGCAGCACTTCGCCGAACTGGCGCACCAGCTCGCCGCGACGCGGCGCCGGCACCTTGCGCCACAACTCGAATGCATGCTCCGCGCGACTGACCTGCTGTTCCACCTCGGCTGCGCCCTGCCAGTTCACCGAGGCGATGCGGCTGCCGTCGATAGGCGAATGCACGGGCTGCTTGCCCGATTGATACAGGGCCGGGTTCACACCAAGACGATCAAGCAATGCGGCAACCATGGGTCACTCCTTACAGATGGAAAGCAAAAAAATCGCAGCCGCTGACACGGCTATTCAGATCTGTAGTTGTAGCCGGCCCGAGACTTGCCAACAAACGACGATTAGGCGAGATATCATTCCGTTTATTCATGCTGCGCAGCCGAGACAAGAACAAGGAACCCTCGATGCTGAATAAACGCTACCTGCCCTCGATCACCGCCCTGCAGTGTTTCGAGGCCGTCACCCGGCACCTGAGCTTCACTCGCGCCGCCGAAGAACTGAACCTGACCCAGAGCGCGGTCAGCAAGCAGGTCGCGCAGCTGGAAGAACTCCTGCAACACCTGCTGTTTCGCCGGGTACGCCGGCGCCTGCAGCTGACCCCGGCCGGCGACCTGTACCTGGTGGAGGTGCGCAAGATCCTCTCGCAGATCGAGATGTCGACCCATTACCTGCGCTCCTACGGTGGCGAAACCGAAGTCCTGCGGGTGTCCACCCCATCGACCTTCGGCGCGCGCTGGCTGGTGCCGCGCCTCAAGGGCTGGCGCCTGCGCCACCCGCAGATCCACCTGGACCTGTGCAACGAACAGGAAGCCGACGACCTGCTGCAGGGCCGCAGCGACATGGCGTTCTACTTCGGCCAGGGTTCGCGCCCCGGCACCGAGTGCCTGAAGCTGTTCGGCGAAGAGCTGGTGGCGGTCTGCGCCCCCGGCAGCCTGCCGGACAAGCCGTTCACCGACCCGACGCAGTTGGCCGAACTGGTGCTGCTGCAACTGGCCTCGCGGCCGCAGGCCTGGCATGACTGGTTCGACAGCCAGGGTTATCACACCGAGCACAGCTATCACGGCCCACGCTTCGAAACCTTCTATATGTGCATCCGGGCCGCCCAGGTCGGCTGCGGCGTGGCCCTGCTGCCGCGGTTCCTGGTGGAGGAAGAACTGGCCGAGGGCAAGCTGGTGCTGGCCTGGGACTACGCCATGCCCAGCCACGATGCCTATTACCTGGCCTACCCTGAACATGCGGCCGAAGTGCCCAAGGTGCGGGACTTCGTACGCTGGATGCTGGAGCAGATCGACAGCCCGACGCCGGCCTGATCCAGGATGGGTGCAGGCCGCACGGGCGCTATCGNCCCGCGATGAGGCCATCAGCCTGGACATCGCCCCCAAAGCAAAAAACGCTGGCAAAACCCACAGCGGATATGCGCCACTACTGCCTTCATTGAACAAGCTGGAAAGCCGCGCCCTTGGTCGCGGCCAGCATGGAGATTCCCGTTATGAGCGAGAGTGTGTTTGCCGATCGCATCGTGCAGAACCTGCTCGACACCGACTTCTACAAACTGACCATGATGCAGGCGGTGCTGCACAACTACCCCAACGTGGAAGTCGAATGGGAATTCCGCTGCCGCAACAGCGAAGACCTGCGCCCCTACCTGGCAGAGATCCGCTACCAGTTCGAGCGCCTGGCCGACCTGAGCCTGAGCGCCGACCAGTTGAGCTTTCTCGAACGCATCAGCTTCCTGAAACCGGACTTCCTGCGCTTTCTCGGGCTGTTCCGCTTCAACCTGCGTTATGTGCATACCGGTATCGAGAACGGCGAGCTGTTCATCCGCCTGCGCGGGCCCTGGCTGCATGTGATCCTGTTCGAAGTGCCGATGCTGGCGATCGTCAGCGAGGTGCGCAACCGCTATCGCTACCGCGAAGTCGTCCTGGAACAGGCCCGCGAGCAGCTGTATCGCAAGTTCGACTGGCTGAGCGCCAACGCCAGCGCCGATGAATTGTCGCACCTGCAGGTGGCCGACTTCGGCACCCGCCGGCGCTTCTCGTACCGGGTCCAGGAAGAAGTGGTGAACGTGCTCAAGCACGACTTCCCCGGGCGATTCGTCGGCACCAGCAACGTGCACCTGTCCCGCGAGCTGGACATGAAACCCCTGGGCACCATGGCCCACGAATGGATCATGGCCCACCAGCAACTGGGGCCGCGGCTGATCGACAGCCAGATCGCCGCCCTCGACTGCTGGGTCCGCGAATACCGTGGCCTGCTGGGGATCGCCCTGACCGACTGCATCACCACCGACGCCTTCCTCAACGATTTCGATCTGTACTTCGCCAAGCTGTTCGACGGTTTGCGCCACGACTCGGGCGATCCGATCGTCTGGGCGGAAAAAGCCATCGCCCATTACCTGAAACTGGGCATCGAGCCGATGAGCAAGACCCTGGTGTTCTCCGACAGCCTGACGCTGCCCAAATCCCTGGAGATTTTTCGCGCGTTGCGTGGTCGGATCAATGTCAGCTTCGGTATCGGCACCAACCTGACGTGCGATATTCCCGGTGTCGAGCCGATGAGCATCGTGCTTAAAATGGCCGCCTGCAATGGCCAGCCCGTCGCCAAGATCTCCGACGAAGCGGGCAAGACCCATTGCAAGGATCCCAACTTCGTCGCTTATCTGCGCCACGTTTTCCAAGTACCTGCCGCCCTTTCTGGCACATCAAGCAAGGAGTGAATCATGCAAGCCGTACAGCGTGAGATTGCTGAACAGCTCAAGGTCCAACCCCCTTTCAAGGACCAGGCCGCTCTCGAGGCAGAAGTCGCCCGGCGGGTCGCGTTCATCCAGCAATGCCTGCTCAATTCCGGGCTCAAGACCCTGGTGCTGGGCATCAGCGGTGGCGTCGACTCCCTGACTGCGGGCCTGCTGGCCCAGCGGGCGGTGCGCGAACTGCGCGCCAGCAGCGGCGACCAGGGTTATCGTTTCATCGCCGTGCGCCTGCCGTACGATGTGCAGTTCGACGAACACGATGCCCAGGCCTCGGTGGACTTCATCGAACCCGACGAACGCCACACCGTGAACATCGGGCCGGCAGTCAAGTCCCTGGCCAATGAAGTGGCGGCCTTCGAAGGCCACCAGGCGGTAACCCGGGACTTCGTGCTCGGCAATACCAAGGCGCGCATGCGCATGGTCGCGCAGTACACCATCGCCGGCGCCGCCCACGGCCTGGTGATCGGCACCGACCACGCCGCCGAAGCGGTGATGGGCTTCTTCACCAAGTTCGGCGACGGAGCCTGCGACCTGGCGCCGCTGAGCGGGCTGGTGAAGAACCAGGTGCGGGCCGTTGCCCGGCATTTCGGCGCGCCGGAGTCGCTGGTGGAGAAGATCCCTACCGCCGACCTCGAGGACCTGTCTCCAGGCAAGCCGGATGAAGCCTCCCACGGCGTGACCTACGCCGAGATCGACGCCTTCCTCCATGGCCAGCCGGTGCGCGAGGAAGCGTTCAAGATCATCTGCAACACCTACAACAAGACCCATCACAAACGCGTGATGCCGTTCGCGCCATAAACAGCCTGTAGCCGCTGCCGAGCCCGCGAGGCTGCGCACGGCCGCGGAGCGGTCGCAAAACCAGGCACCGCGTTACAGCCGATGGGCCGCGTGGACAGGTTTTGCGAGGACTGCGTCCTCGTACGCAGCCTCGCGGGCTCGGCAGCGGCTACAAGGCAGGCATAAAAAACGCCGTGCTCTCTTGCAAGAGCACGGCGTTTTTTGTGGCTATCTGGCGCCTCTTAGAGGCGCCTTCTCAGCAATGCAGGATCACTTCAGCACCACAGCGCCTTTCATCATCGAGTTGTGGCCCGGGAACGAGCAGAAGAACTCGTAGCTTTCGCCGGCGGTCAGCTTCGACACGTCGAAGGTCACCGAGTCTTTTTCGCCAGAGCCGATGATCTTGGTGTGGGCGATGACGCGGCTGTCGCCTGGTTTCAGGTAGTCCTTGTCGATGCCGGCAGCCATGCCGTCGGTCGCGATGCCGACCATGTCCGCGCTTTTGCTCAGTACCCAGTTATGGCCCATGACGTTCTTCGGCAAGCTGCCGGAGTGGGTCAGGTTCACGGTGAAGGTCTTGCAGCTCTTGTCGATGGTGATTTCCTTCGTGTTGAAGGACATCTGGTCGGTAGAGTCGACATCGACCTTGCATTCGGCGGCCATCAGCTGGCTGCTGGCCAGTGTCAACAGGGATACCGCAACGAGTTTGGCAAACATGGTGAATCTCCAAGGCAGGGTTAACAAAATCCATCTGAATCCATGGAGGTGAAGACTGCCTGAATTTTTCACAAGTTCCTATGATTCAAATCAAGAAATTGTATACAACTTTGCGCTATCGGCCTGATCGAGAGAATCAAACAGCCAGCCAACTGCCGCGGACCTATGCTCGGCGCACATCACTATCGGAGTGTCTGCCATGCACCTCAACAGCCTGTTCCGCAGCCTGCTCGCCGCCTACGCCTGTGGCGCCAGCGGTACCTATGAAAGCCCCCGCCGCGAGGATTGACCCTTGGAGCGCAGCCGGCCAGCCATTACTCTGTGGCCCTCACCGACCATGGAGTAAGGCATGTCTTTAACGTCTGTATGCGTGTTCTGCGGTGCCAGCACCGGCACCAACCCGGCTTACCGCGAGGCCGCCGAAGCCCTCGGGCGCCATCTGGCCGAACGCAAGCTGACCCTGGTCTATGGCGGTGGCGCTGTCGGCCTGATGGGCATAGTCGCCGACGCGGCCCTGGCGGCCGGCGGCGAAGTCATCGGCATCATTCCCCAGAGCCTCAAGGACAAGGAAATCGGCCATCCGGGCCTGACGCGCCTGGAGGTGGTCGACGGCATGCACGCCCGCAAGGCCCGCATGGCCGAGCTGAGCGACGCCTTTATCGCACTGCCGGGCGGCCTGGGCACCCTGGAAGAATTGTTCGAGGTCTGGACCTGGGGCCAGCTGGGCTACCACGCCAAGCCCCTGGGGCTGCTGGAAGTGAATGGCTTCTACGAGAAGCTCACGGGTTTTCTCGATCACATCGTCGGCGAAGGCTTCGTTCGCGCCCCGCACCGTGACATGCTGCAAGTGAGCGAATCGCCGCGCAAACTGCTGGATGCGCTGCAAGCCTGGCAACCCACGATAGCCCCCAAATGGGCCGAGCAGAAACCCGATTAACCGCCGGGCTCCGATACAGGGCAGAATACGCGCCGCTCAACCTCACCTTCGACCCCAGAGGATCGCCCATGGCTAAACCCAATTACTCCTTCGCCAAACGTCAGCGAGACCTGGCAAAGGAGCAGAAGAAAGAGGAAAAGCTGCAACGCAAGAAAGCGGCCGCTGAAGAAGCCGGCGCACCGAGCCCGGATACAGAAGACGAAGTGGCCGTCGACGACGCCAATACAGCAGACGATCAGGCTCCCAAGGCCTGAGACCCGCCAGGCCTGATACGCCTATCAGGCCCTCGGGATCTGGGGTCGGCCATCCGTTGCCGACCCTCGGATACCCAAGGCTTTGACAATCGAATCGCGATAACCCTGTGGCAAGTTGGCCGGTAGTCGGTCGGCTGCGAACAGGCCGATTTCCTTGTGCTCGTGGCTGAGGGTCGGCACAAACCCGCCCAGGAGCCGGCAGCGATAGGTCGAGATAAACACATGCTTGCCGGGGATGACCTCGAACAGGTACGAATCCAGCGGCTCCTCCACCGCCACCCGCACGTCCAGCTCTTCCTCGATCTCCCGCGCCAGGCATTGCGGCGCCGTCTCCCCCAGTTCGATCCGCCCGCCGGGCAGCTCCCACTCGTCACGCTCGTTGAGCATCAGCACCACCAACCCTTCGGGGGATTGCAGCACGCCTTTGATCGATACCGGGAACATAAAAAACTCCTGTAAAGCCTGTAGCCGCTGCCGAAGGCTGCGATAAGGTTCGAAGAACCTTCCTGCGGCCTCAAAAGCACGGCCGCTACGCGCCCGAACGCAGCCTGCGGCAGCGGCTACAGAGGAATGATGACTTCGCCCAGCGGCATCACCGTCACCCGCACTTCCGGGTCGTGGCTGCCGCCGCCGAGAATCACCCCGCGCAACGGCGAGACATCGGAAAAGTCCCGGCCCCAGGCCAGGGTGATGTGCTCCAGTGCCGGCTGCACATTGTTGGTCGGGTCGAAATCCACCCAACCGAGCACCGGGCAGAACACCGAAATCCAGGCATGGGAAGCATCCGCGCCGATCAGGCGTGGCTGCCCCGGCGGTGGCTGGGTCAGCAGGTAGCCGCTGACATAACGCGCCGCCAAACCGCGGGAACGCAAGCACGCCAGCATCAGGTGGGCGAAGTCCTGGCAGACCCCGCGCCGCCGCTCCAGCACCTCCACCAGCGGCGTCGCTACCTGGGTGGCTTCGGCATCGAAGGTGAACTCGCTGAAGATCTTCTCCATCAACGCCTGTACCCCCAACAGCAACGGGCGCCCGGCAGGGAAACAGCTTTCGGAAAACTCGACGAAACTCTTCTTCAGGTGCACATAAGGCGACTCGAAGCGATAGCGGCACGCCTCCATCAAGGCCGCGGACAACGGCCGGCTGCTGTAGGTCAGCGCATTGCGGGTGGCGTCCCAGGGCAATGACCGGGTGAAGTCCAGCGCAGGCCGGGCCAGCACCTCCACCGTCAGCTGCGCATTGACCAGCAACTCGTCATGGGGGCGCTCGAACGCCAGGCGGGTCAGCGGGTTGCCGAACACATCCAGCTCGTCGCGGCGGGTGGTGGGGTCGGGGCTGATCAGCAGTTCCTGCTGGCTGCAATGCTGCCAGGCGCAGGCCCGCGGCCACAGGTGCGCCAGCTGCTGGGCCAGGGACACCGGGCTGTCGTAGTGGTAATGGGTATCGTGGAAAATCTGGTAATGAGCGCTCATCAGACGGACACCGTTTGTTGGCTGACATCGTCGACATGGGCGAAATGCCGCAGCGCCAGGCGGTCGGAAACCTGCCCGCTGGCGTCGGCGATTTCCTGCAACAGGTCGGCCAGGCCTTCGAGTGCCGCGCGCACGCTGGCCTCGCCGAACAGCGGGTTCTCCAGGCAGCCCAGGTCGAAGCGCGACAGGCGCCTCACCAGCACGGGCAAGCCGGCCTCGCGCGGCACCCCGAAATCGTCGTTCAAGCGATTGAGGGTCCGGGTCACCAGCTTCAGCTGGAACAGCACCGCGTGGGGGTTCTGCTCATCGAGCAGCAACAGGTCGAGCACCGGGATCAGCTGCGCCACCGCCAGGTAGCGCGAACGGTAGGTGATGCTGCTGTTGCCCAGCTCCAGCAGCCACTCCAGCCCGGCCTGGTCGAACGCGGTGGCGCCGCGCAGGAAGGCCGCCAGGCTGCTGCTGAGGAACTGCAGGCGCTCGATGCGCCGGCCGATCATCAAAAAGCGCCAGCCTTCGTCGCGGGTCATGTCGTCCAGGGCAAAGCCCGACAGCGCCGCCAGGGACATCACCAGGCGGTTGAGGAAGTCCAGCAACTCGCCAAAGTCCGGCTCGCGGGCCTCCAGCGCCAGGGCTTCGCGCTGCAATTCCACCAGGGCCTGCCAGTTTTCCCGCGAGAGCTTGCCGCGCACCTGGGACGCCGCCCACTGCAGGCGCTGCAGGTTGGAGCGCAGGCTGAAGGACCAATCGTCCCCCAGCAGGGCCGCCAACAGACGCTCGGGCAGCTCGCCCTCGTCCGGCAGCAGCATCAGGCTTTCGCCCAGATCGACCGCCGCCTGCAAGGCCTGCGGATCATCGCCGTCGACATAACGCGCCAGCATGATCCGCAACAGCCGCGCGCTGCCATCGCAGCGCTCGCAGTAACGGCCGAACCAGAACAGGTTTTCCACCACCCGCGACGGCAGGTACGGATCGCGCCGCACCAGGTCATGCACGCCGATGGTCCGCTGGCCCTTCCACTGTTCGCCGCTGGGCGCACGCTCGCCCAGCACCCAGGTGTCCTTGCTGGCGCCGCCGCGCTGCATCGACACCACTTCGGCATCGGCCTCGGCGGCCACCCGGGTCAGACCGCCCGGCAGCACCCGATAACCGTCGCGGCTGGCCACGGCATACACCCGCATGCCGATGGCCCGTGGTTGCAACTGGCTGTCCTCGGCCTGCCAGACCGGCGCCTGGGACAGCTGCGCCAGTTCCTGGGCGACATAGGCATAAGGCCGCGCCCGCATGCGCTCGGCCAGGGCCTGGCGTTCTTTCTCGCAGAGGTCGCGGCCGAACAAGGGGGCAAAGCTCTGGGACGGGAACGCCGGTTTGATCAGCAGCTCCGGAAGTTTCTCCAGGGCCTGGGCCAGCACTGGCGCCTCGCCGCACCACCAGGTGGCGACCGACGGCAGGATCAGTTCTTCGCCAAACAGGTGCTCGCAGATCTTCGGCAGGAAACCCAGCAAGCCTGGCGATTCCAGCACACCGCTGCCCAACGCATTGGCCACCAGCACCCGGCCCCGCCGCACCGCCTCCAGCAGCCCCGGCACGCCGAGGGCCGAGTCGGTGCGCAGCTCCAGCGGGTCGCAGAAGTCGTCGTCGAGCCGGCGCATGATCGCGTGCACCCGCCGCAGGCCGCTCAAGGTCTTGAGGTAGACCGTGGCGTCGCGCACCGTCAGGTCGCCGCCCTCCACCAGCGGATAACCGAGCTGGCGCGCCAGGTACAGGTGCTCGAAATAGCTCTCGTTGAAACGCCCCGGGGTCAGCAGCACGATCAGTGGCGCTTCGTCGTCCCGGGGTGCCTGGCGGGCCAGGGTTTCCTGCAGGGTGCGGAAGAACCCGGCCAGGTGCTGCACCTGCAGGTCGCGGTACAGGTCCGGAAAGGCCCGGGACACAATCATGCGGTTTTCCAGGGCGTAGCCGGCACCGGACGGCGCCTGGGTACGGTCGGCGGTGACCCACCAGCGCCCGTCCGGAGTGCGCGCCAAGTCGACCGCGTACAGGTGCAGGAAAGCGCCATCCGGCGGCTGGATGCCCTGGCACGGCCAGAGAAAATTGTTATGGCCGAACACCAGCTCCGCCGGCAGCAGGCCTTCGCTGATCAGCCGCTGGGGGCCGTACAGGTCGGCCAGTACCGCATTGAGCAAACGCGCCCGCTGGGCGATCCCGGCGGACAGCTGCTGCCATTCATCGGCGGCGATCACATGGGGCAGCAGGTCCAGTTCCCACGGCCGGTCGGCGCCCTTGGGGTCGGCATAGACGTTGTAGGTGACGCCGTTTTCCTGGATCTGCCGGGTCAGCAGGGCCTGGCGCTGCATCAACTGCGCCGGCGTGCTGCGCTGCAACTGGTCGAACAGCCGGCGCCAGTGCGGGCGCACCGCGCCGCTGGCGTCGAGCAGTTCGTGGTAGGTACCCGCCGTCAGCGGGTAGTGGTCAAGCAGGTCAGGCATGGAGAGCTCGGCAGACGGCAAGGTAAGTCAGATTAACGCAGACACATGACACCCGGATATGCGAAACACCCGGGTGTCGCGCCTGCTTTAGAAACGTCGCAAATCGAGTGTCATCGGCAACTCGTCGTTGATCGTCAGGCTCGGCACCGACAAGGTGCCGGGGCTATGCCCCAGGCGGAAGAAGCGCGCCATGCGCCGGCTTTCGGCCTCATTGGCATTCACCGGCAGGCTGTCGTAGTTGCGCCCGCCCGGGTGGGCCACGTGGTACTGGCAACCGCCCAGGGAACGCTGCATCCAGGTGTCGAGCAGGTCGAACACCAGGGGCGCATGCACCGGGATGGTCGGCTGCAGGCAGTTGAAGGGCTGCCAGGCGCGATAGCGCACCCCGGCGACGAACTCCCCGACCCGCCCGGTGGGTTGCAGCGGCACCGCGACGCCGTTGCAGGTCAGCAGGTAGCGCTGCGGGGCCAGCCCGGTGAGCTTGACCTGCAGACGCTCCAGCGACGAGTCGACATAACGCACCGTGCCGCCAGCGGAACCCTCCTCCCCCAGCACATGCCAAGGCTCCAGGGCCTGGCGCAGCTCCAACTCGACACCGCCGACCGCGTAATCGCCGACCTTGGGGAAACGGAACTCCAGGTGCGCGGCGAACCATTCGGCGCGCAGCGGATAGCCGGCGGCATTGAGCTCGACTATGACGTCGGCAAAGTCCTGCTCGATAAAGTGCGGCAACAGGAAGCGATCGTGCAGCTCGGTGCCCCAGCGCGCCAGCTTGGCCGGCGCATAGGGCTCGCGCCAGAAGCGCGCCACCAGCGCCCGTAGCAACAGTTGCTGGGCCAGGCTCATGCGCGCATGGGGCGGCATTTCAAAGGCGCGCAGTTCCAGCAGGCCCAGGCGCCCGGTGGCGCCGTCCGGCGAGTACAGCTTATCGATGCAGAACTCGGCGCGGTGGGTGTTGCCGGTGACGTCGATCAACAGGTTGCGCAGCAGCCGATCGACCAGCCACGGCGGGCACTCCTCGCCCGGTTCAGGCATCTGCGCGAAGGCGATTTCCAGCTCATACAAGGCATCGTTGCGCGCCTCGTCGACCCGCGGCGCCTGGGAAGTGGGGCCGATGAACAGCCCGGAGAACAGGTAGGACAACGACGGATGGTTGTGCCAGTAGCTGATCAGGCTGCGCAACAGGTCCGGCCGGCGCAGGAAGGGCGAGTCCGCCGGCGTCGCGCCGCCCAGCACGAAGTGGTTGCCGCCGCCGGTGCCGGTGTGGCGCCCGTCGATCATGAATTTCTCGGTGGTCAGGCGGGTCTGCCGGGCTTGTTCGTAGAGGAATTCGGTGCGCTCCACCAGCTCGTCCCAACTGGCGGACGGCTGTACGTTGACCTCGATCACGCCCGGGTCCGGGGTGACGCGGAAGTTGCTCAGGCGCGGATCGCTCGGCGGCTCGTAGCCCTCCAGCAACACCGGGCAATGCAGCTCTTCGGCCGTGGCCTCGATGGCGCTGACCAGCTCCAGGTAATCCTCCAGGCGCTCCAGGGGCGGCATGAACAGGTACAAGCGCCCGCCCCGCGCCTCGGCGCAGAATGCGGTGCGGGTCAGCCAGTCGGCGGACTGGTCGATCTGCGGCACCCGTTCATCGGCCTCGGCCGCCTCGCCATGCTCACGCAGTTGCGCGCTGTCCGGCAGCTCGGGCAGCTCCTGGTTCGGATCGGTGGGATGGACATAGGGGTACTCCGCCGCCGTCACCCAGGGCTGGGATGCCAGCGGCAGGCGATAACCCAGGGGCGAATCCCCCGGGACCAGCCGGCAATGGCTGTCGCGCAGGTACCAGCGGCCGCTCTGCCATTGGTCGCCACTGGCGGTACGGGCCAGCGGCAGGACCTGGCCGATGACCTTGTCCAGGCCCTGGCTGAACACCTTGCGCAGGCGCGCCCGCTCCAACTCGTCCGCCAGCCGCGAATCCTCGGCGCTGACGTTCTGCGGCAAGCTGCCTTCGCGCCACAGGTAGTAGAAATTGTCTTCATAGGCCGGGAACACGAAGCGCGGCGGCAGTTTCAAGCGTTCGGCGACGCTGGCCAGGAAACGCCCGGCCAGCTCGCTGTCGGCGCCGTAGTCTTCGTGCTCGTCGGCGATCAGCGCGGCGTTGTGCCAGATCGACACGCCATCGCGGCGCCAATAGCAGTTCAGCGACCAGCGCGGCAGTTGCTCGCCCGGGTACCACTTGCCCTGGCCGAAATGCACCAGGCCCTTGGGCGCGTAGTGGTTGCGCATGCGCTGGAACAACTCGGCGGACAACCGGCGCTTGTTCGGCCCGAGGGCCGCGGTGTTCCATTCGGCGCCATCCGGGTCGTCGATCGAAACGAAGGTCGGCTCGCCGCCCATGGTCAGGCGCACGTCGCCCGCCAGCAGGTCGGCATCGATCTGCCGGCCCAGGGTCTGGATCGCCAGCCATTGCTCCTCGGTGTAGGGCTTGGTGACCCGCGGCGCTTCCCAGACCCGCTCCACCGACATCTCGTGGCTGAACTCGCATTCGCAAGGCTCCACCAGGCCGCTGATCGGTGCCGCCGAGGACGGATCGGGGCTGCACGCCAACGGGATATGCCCTTCCCCGGCAAACAGCCCGGAAGTGGCGTCCAGGCCGATCCAGCCGGCGCCGGGCAGGTACACCTCGCACCAGGCGTGCAGATCGGTGAAGTCCACCTCGGTACCGGACGGGCCATCGAGGGATTTGACGTCGGCGGTCAGCTGGATCAGGTAGCCGGAAACAAACCGCGCGGCCAGCCCCAGGTTGCGCAGCAGCTGCACCAGCAGCCAGGCGGAGTCGCGGCAGGAGCCGGAAGCCTTGTCGAGGGTCTGCTCCGGCGTCTGCACGCCCGGCTCCATGCGGATCAGGTAGCCGATGTCTTCGCTCAGCCGCTGGTTCAGACCCACCAGGAAATCCACCGCCGGCAGCGGCGTGCGGTCGATGCCCGCCAGATACGCCTTGAACTTCGGCGTCAACGGCAGGGTTTCCAGGTAAGGCGCCAGCTCCCGCTGCTCGTCGGCGGCGTAGGCGAAGGGGATCTTCTCCGCGTAGGGCTCGAGGAAGAAATCGAACGGATTGAACACCGCCATCTCCGCCAGCAGATCGACTTCGATGCGCAGCTCGTCGGTCTTTTCCGGGAAGACCAGGCGCGCCAGGTAGTTGCCCTGGGGGTCCTGCTGCCAGTTGATGAAGTGCTGCTCGGGCTGGACCTTCAGCGCATAGGAGAGAATCCGCGTGCGGCTATGGGCCGCCGGACGCAGGCGAACGATCTGCGGGCCGAGTTCGACCGCGCGGTCGTAGCGGTAATGCGTGACATGGTGCAATGCGACATGGATCGACACGGCGTGCCTCCTGCGGGCCTGAACGTACAGGAAAGCGCGCAAGACTTATGCCAGAGCACCAGTCCCGGCGTTTCCCCCCAACGGCTGTGGGCAGTACAGCACCAAAAGCGCGCGGTGCGTGCCTTGGCGTGCGCAGGGTTGCACATAAATGTGGCGACAGGATGTAGCCGGCGGTCAGCGCAGCCGCTTCAGGCCGGCTTCCAGTTGCCGCAGGCGCCGGCGTTTGCGCGCCGCCACCTGCAGCACCTTGAGCCCGCGCTGGTAGCGCCGGGTACTCATCAGGTACAGCCCGGTCAGGGGGATGCACAGGACAAAGGCCGGGAAGAGGCGCTGGCGGGAATCCAGCAGGACCAGCAGCGCACACGCCAGGCACAACACCAGCGCGCCGAACAAGGCCCAGGCCCCGCGCGGGTAACCGCGGATCACCAGCAGGAAGCACAGGCTCATCAGCAGGCCAACGCCCAGCATCGCCATCAGGGCGTAGTTGGCGACCTCGAAGTCCCGGGGGAAATACAGATGGGGCACCTGCGCCGCGGTCAACGAGAGGCTGAAGACTGTCGTCATCATCACCGCGATATGAATCACCCCGAAGCGCCGCACATAGGGCTGCCAGGCGAGCCATTCGGCGGTCTTGAGAAGCAGCAGCTTGTCTTCGATCTGCTGTTGTTGCGGGGTTTTCCTGCGACGTAACACGCTGCTCTTCCTTGAGTCGATGCCAATCCTGGGGCGCACCTTAACAAACCCGAATCGCGAAATGCACAACGCCAACCCTGGGGTTGGCGTTGTGTCTGTACAGCAGCTGCCTTAGCGGGGCACGACCGGTTTGCGGGTCGGCTTCTTGCCTTTGCCCTTGGCCGCATCCGTGCGTTCCTTGGCGGCCTGCTTGTTGCGGGCCATCGCGGCGGCCTTGGCCTGTTCGCGCTTGTCCCACGGGTTGCTGCCGTCGCTGCCCCGTGGCGGCAGGCCGGTGTGCTGGGTGAGGATCCTGGTGGTTTCCTTGGCCACTTTGTGGCTGCCAGCCGGCGTCGAGTTCTTGCGACGGGCGCTCTGGTAGCTGTCGGTAGCCGGCTGATGCAACGGAATCAGCTGGTGCTTGCCCGGCCCGATCAGGTCGGCGCGGCCCATGCGGGTCAGTGCTTCACGCAGCATCGGCCAGCCTTTCGGATCGTGGTAACGCAGGAACGCCTTGTGCAGGCGACGCTGCTCCTCGCTCTTGACGATGGTCACCCCGTCACTCTTGTAGGTGACCTTGCGCAGCGGGTTCTTGCCCGAGTGGTACATGGCGGTGGCGGTGGCCATCGGCGACGGGTAGAACGCCTGCACCTGGTCGGCGCGGAAACCGTTGCCCTTGAGCCACAGGGCCAGGTTCATCATGTCTTCGTCGGTGGTGCCCGGGTGCGCGGCGATAAAGTACGGAATCAGGTACTGCTCCTTGCCTGCTTCCTTGGAGTACTTCTCGAACATCCGCTTGAACCGGTCGTAGGTACCGATGCCCGGTTTCATCATCTGGTTGAGCGGACCTTCCTCGGTGTGTTCCGGGGCGATCTTCAGGTAGCCACCGACGTGGTGGGTCACCAGTTCCTTGACGTATTCCGGCGACTCGACCGCGAGGTCGTAGCGCAGGCCGGAAGCGATCAGGATCTTCTTCACCCCCGGCAAGGCGCGGGCGCTGCGATACAGCTGGATCAGCGACGAGTGATCGGTGTTCAGGTTCGGGCAGATGCCAGGGAACACGCAGGACGGCTTGCGGCACGCGGATTCGATTTCCGGGCTCTTGCAGGCGATGCGGTACATGTTCGCGGTCGGGCCGCCGAGGTCGGAGATGACCCCGGTAAAACCTGGAACCTTGTCGCGAATCTCTTCGATCTCGCGAATGATCGACTCTTCGGAACGGTTCTGGATGATGCGGCCTTCGTGCTCGGTGATCGAGCAGAAGGTGCAGCCGCCAAAGCAGCCACGCATGATGTTCACCGAGAAACGGATCATGTCGTAGGCCGGGATCTTCTCCTTGCCGTACGCCGGGTGCGGGATGCGCTGATACGGCATGCCGAACACGTAGTCCATCTCTTCGGTGGTCATCGGGATGGGCGGCGGGTTGAACCAGACATCGATCTCGCCATGCTTCTGCACCAGCGCACGGGCGTTGCCCGGGTTGGTTTCCAGGTGCAGCACGCGGTTGGCGTGGGCGTAGAGCACCGGATCGTTACGCACCTTTTCCATCGACGGCAGGCGGATCACGGTCTTGTCCCGGGTCATCTTCGGGCTGGCCAGGATCTGCACGACCTTGGCTTCCTGAGGATCCTCGACTGGGCCTTTTTCCTGCTCGATAGCGCAAGCCTGGGTGTCCTGGGTGTTGACGTAGGGGTTGATGATCTTGTCGATCTTGCCCGGACGGTCGATACGCGTGGAGTCCACTTCGTACCAGCCCTGCGGCGTGTCACGGCGAATGAACGCGGTGCCGCGCACGTCGGTGATGTCTTCGATCTTGTGCCCGTAGGACAGGCGCTGGGCGACTTCGACAATCGCCCGCTCGGCGTTGCCGTAGAGCAGGATGTCGGCGCTGGCGTCGATCAGGATCGAGTTGCGTACCCGGTCCTGCCAGTAGTCGTAGTGGGCGATGCGGCGCAGGGAGGCTTCGATGCCGCCCAGGACGATCGGCACGTGCTTGTAGGCTTCCTTGCAGCGCTGGCTGTAGACCAGGCTGGCGCGGTCCGGACGCTTACCCGCCAGGCCACCCGGGGTGTAGGCGTCGTCGGAACGGATTTTCTTGTCCGCGGTGTAGCGGTTGATCATCGAGTCCATGTTGCCGGCCGCGACGCCGAAGAACAGGTTCGGCTCGCCGAGCTTCATGAAATCGTCTTTGGACTGCCAGTTCGGCTGGGCGATGATCCCGACGCGGAAGCCCTGGGACTCCAGCAGCCGGCCGATGATCGCCATGCCGAACGACGGGTGATCGACGTAGGCATCACCGGTGACGATGATGATGTCGCAGGAATCCCAGCCGAGCTGATCCATCTCCGCCCTGCTCATCGGCAGGAACGGCGCCGGTCCGAAACATTCGGCCCAGTACTTGGGATAGTCAAATAACGGCTTGGCTGCTTGCATGTCGATGACCGGTATAGGTGTAGATAAGGGCGCGTTTATTTACAGAGAAATTCGCGGGCGCGGAATATAGCACAAAAAATGACCAATTCCGACGACCATGGTCGGAAATCGGTGGGGCGTTTATCGCGGGCAAGCCTCGCTCCTACAGGAACACTATGACCTGGGAGGCTTGCCTGCGGCCTTACTCGTCGTCGTCGAAGTTGTAGCTGCCCGGCGCGAGGTTCTCGAAGCGGGTGTACTTGCCGATGAACGCCAGGCGGATAAAGCCGATCGGGCCGTTCCGCTGCTTGCCGATGATGATCTCGGCAATGCCCTTGTGCTCGGTTTCGGGGTGATACACCTCGTCCCGGTACACGAACATGATGACGTCGGCGTCCTGCTCGATCGCTCCGGATTCCCGCAAGTCGGAGTTCACCGGGCGCTTGTTCGGACGCTGCTCGAGGGAGCGGTTGAGCTGGGACAGGGCCACTACCGGGCAGTTGAATTCCTTGGCCAGGGCCTTGAGGGAACGGGAGATCTCGGAAATCTCGTTGGTCCGGTTGTCGCCGCTGGAACCCGGGATCTGCATCAGCTGCAGGTAGTCGATCATGATCAGGGCGATGTCGCCGTGCTCACGCACCAGGCGGCGGGTCCGCGCACGCATTTCCGAAGGGCTGATACCGGCGGTGTCGTCGATGAACAGCTTGCGGTCGTTGAGCAGGTTGACCGCCGAGGTCAGGCGCGGCCAGTCGTCGTCTTCCAGCTGGCCGGAACGCACCTTGGTCTGGTCGATACGGCCGAGGGACGACAGCATACGCATGATCAGCGATTCGCCTGGCATCTCGAGGGAGTACACCAGCACCGCCTTGTCGCTGCGCAATACGGCGTTTTCCACCAGGTTCATGGCAAAGGTGGTCTTACCCATGGACGGACGGCCGGCGACGATGATCAGGTCGGCTGGCTGCAGGCCGCTGGTCTTCTCGTCGAGGTCGGTGTAGCCGGTGGACAGGCCGGTGATGGCGTTGTCGGTGTTGAACAGGGTGTCGATACGGTCGATGGCCTTGGTCAGCAACTCGTTGACGCCCACCGGGCCGCCGGTCTTCGGACGGGCTTCGGCGATCTGGAAGATCTGCCGTTCGGCTTCGTCGAGGATCTCTTCGGCGGTGCGGCCCTCGGGGTTGAAGGCGCTGTCGGCGATCTCGGTGCTGATGCCGATCAGCTGGCGCAGGGTGGCGCGCTGGCGAACGATCTGCGCATAGGCCTTGATGTTGGCCACCGACGGCGTGTTCTTCGCCAGCTCGCCCAGGTAGCCCAGGCCGCCGACCTGGGACGTCTGGCCTTCCTTGTCCAGCTGCTCGGACAGGGTCACGACGTCGATCGGCATGTTCTGATCGGCCAGCTTGGCGATCGCGCGGAAAATCAAGCGGTGGTCATGCCGATAGAAGTCGCCGTCGGAGACTTGATCGAGCACCCGCTCCCAGGCGTTGTTGTCCAGCATCAGACCACCGAGCACGGCCTGTTCGGCCTCGATGGAATGTGGCGGCACCTTCAGGGCAGCGGTTTGCAGATCGTATTGCTCGGGAGCGGAGATATCGTTCATGGCCACTTGGTTTTTTAGGAAAAGCAGGGGTTTGAAAAACTGAGGGTACAGAAAGACAAAGGGCACGACCTGTAAACAGGATCGTGCCCGATGTTACCGGCTAGCTCCCGAGGGTGCCAGCCGACAAGTACTGCTTAAGCTGCTACCACGACAACGCGTACGGTGGCTTCAACTTCGGCGTGCAGGTGCACGGCTACGTCGAATTCACCTACGTTGCGGATGGTGCCGTTCGGCAGACGAACTTCGCTTTTTGCCACTTCAACGCCGGAGGCGGTCAGTGCATCAGCGATGTCGTGGGTGCCGATCGAACCGAACAGCTTGCCTTCGTCACCAGCGGTGGCAGTGATAGTCACTTCCAGCTCAGCCAGTTGGGCAGCGCGAGTTTCGGCAGAAGCCTTTTTCTCTGCAGCCAGTTTTTCCAGCTCGGCACGACGCGCTTCGAACGCAGCCAGGTTGGCAGCGGTAGCAGCGGTGGCTTTGCCGAAAGGCAGCAGGTAGTTACGGCCGTAACCAGCCTTAACGTTTACCTTATCGCCCAGGTTGCCCAGGTTGGCGATTTTTTCCAGCAGGATCAGTTCCATTTGGTAATAACCTCTTAACTTTTAACCTTCACCGTTCGCAGAGCCGTTATCAGCGTCTTTCGGCGCCGAACGACCGCGAAAATCAATCAGGCTGTCGACTATGGCCAACACCACGAGCAACGGATAGATCAGCTGCATAAACAGCAACAGCGTTACGTACAACCCCACCAGCCAGAACCTGGCCAGTCGCCCTTGCGCCACCAGCCCGTGAATCAGGGCCAGCCCGGCGAACACCAGCGGTACGCTGCACAACGGCGTCAGCATCGCCATCTGTGGACCGAGATTCGGTCCCAGCAGCATGCAGGCCAGCAGCAACATCGCCAGTCCCAGCGGGAGCTTGATAGCGCGAAACTCGCGCCCAAAACCACCCGGGTTGTACAACAACGCCTGCCAGTAGCGCCCGACAATCAGGCTCAGCACACTGACGACCTGCAACAAGGCCGCTATCAGGCCGGTCAGGACCGGTGCAATCAGTGAGGCGAGACGAGCCCGCTCTTCAACCGACAGTTGCTGGTAGAGATCACCGAGGGCCAACGGCAGGATTTTTACCAACTCCTGCGAGAGCATCTCGATCTGGGGGCGGTAAGCCACACCCAGCACTCCAGCAAACACCAGGCCCAGCGCTATGCTGACCAGCAGCACACGGTTCCAGGATTCGCTTGCGCGCAAAACCAACGCAAGGCCCGAAGACCCCAGCAGCACCATGAGTGCGCGTGGATCGCCGGAATACAGCCACCAGAACAATGCCGGCAGCAATCCCAGGGCGAGGACACCAAGGGCGTCGCTCAAACCGCGCCGCAGGAGCACCAGGCTTCCCGCAGCAGCACCCAACCAATACAACAACGGCAATGCCGCACATCCGGCCACTACCAGAGTGGCCTGCATACGGCCGCGCATGATGAACTCAGCTAAGGCGCGCATGCATTCAATCCCTTACTACTTGTCGACTGCCCGGTCTCAGCGGCCGTGGCTGTCGGTGTAGGCCAGCAGGGCCAGGAAGCGGGCGCGCTTGATAGCGGTGGCCAGCTGACGCTGATAACGAGCTTTG
Source organism: Pseudomonas sp. 22526 (assembly GCF_052044735.1). Classification (NCBI taxonomy): domain Bacteria; kingdom Pseudomonadati; phylum Pseudomonadota; class Gammaproteobacteria; order Pseudomonadales; family Pseudomonadaceae; genus Pseudomonas; species Pseudomonas sp. 22526. Next base: position 235,534 of record NZ_JBQENK010000008.1, on the reverse strand, counting down.
GTACCGGTGATACGGCTTGGAACGATTTTGCCGGTCTCGGATACGTAGGCTTTCAGAGTGTTGAGATCTTTGTAATCGATCTCTTTCACGTCTTCAGCGGTGAAGCGGCAGAATTTACGACGACGGAAGAAACGTGCCATGTAATTGGCTCCTCAAAAGGTCCGTGGATTACTCGTCAGCGTTATCGCTGGCGTCGCTGTTATCGCTGTCATCGCCATCGGCGCTGTCAGAATGCTCAGGACGGTCACGACGCTCACGGCGCTCACTGCGGTTCTCTTCAGCCTTGAGCATCTCGGATTGGCCAGTGATGGCTTCTTCGCGACGGATGACCAGGTTACGGATCACAGCATCGTTGTAACGGAAGTTGTCTTCCAGCTCAGCCAGGGCTTTACCGGTGCACTCAACGTTCAGCATCACGTAGTGAGCCTTGTGAACATTGTTGATTGCGTAGGCCAGTTGACGACGGCCCCAGTCTTCCAGACGGTGGATTTTGCCGCCGTCTTCTTCGATCAGCTTGGTGTAACGCTCAACCATGCCGCCGACTTGCTCGCTCTGGTCAGGGTGGACCAGAAAGATGATTTCGTAATGACGCATGAATGCTCCTTACGGGTTGTAGCCTGCCGCTCAAAAGCGGTCAGACAAGGAGTGAATGACACTTGTGTGTCTTGCCAGAGATAGGCACATATGCGCCTGCCGCAACGGCAAGGGGCGCAATTGTAGAGAAGGGGCAACAGCGGCGCAAGGCAATTGGTGATTATTTGAACAATTTGGCGCCAGGGCACGCCAAACCTGCCGGACGGGCCTGCTCACGATTGCGGCACCTGAGTCGGGTCGCTATCGCGAGCAAGCTCGCGCCTGCATGGAGGGAGGAAACTCAGGCCTTCTTGGCTGCGCCCTTGGCCTTGGCCGCACGCTGGCGCGTGGCCTCGAACAGGCACACGCCGGTAGCCACGGAGACGTTGAGACTGCTGACGCTACCGGCCATCGGCAGGCGCACCAGGAAATCGCAATGCTCGCGGGTGAGGCGACGCATACCCTTGCCTTCGGCGCCCATGATCAGGATGGTCGGCCCGGTCAGGTCCTGATCATAGAGTTCCTGCTCGGCTTCGCCAGCCGTGCCGACAACCCACAGGCCGCGCTGCTGAAGCTTTTCCAGGGTGCGCGCCAGGTTGGTCACGGCCACCAACGGGATCACTTCCGCGGCGCCGCACGCGACTTTACGCACGGTCGGGGTCAGGGTCGCCGATTTGTCTTTCGGCACCAGCACCGCCAGCGCGCCAGCCGCATCGGCGGTACGCAGGCAGGCGCCGAGGTTGTGCGGGTCGGTCACACCGTCCAGCACGAGAAGCAGAGGCGCGCCTTCGGTACGGTCGAGCAGCTCATCGAGCATCGCCTCGCCCCAGACCTGGCTCGGGCTCACTTCAGCCACGACGCCCTGGTGAACGCCTTCGACCCAGGCATCCATTTCGCGACGCTCGGCCTGACCGACCGCCACGCGATTCTGCCCGGCCAGGTCCACCAGCACCTGCACGCGCGGATCGCTGCGGCCTTCGGCCAGCCAGATCTGCTTGACGCGCTTGGGGTGGTGACGCAGCAATGCTTCTACAGCGTGCACGCCGTAGATCTTTTCCAACTGACTCATGACTTGGCCTTGGGTTTACGCGCCCCGCCGCTTTTCGCCGCAGGACCTGCGCCCGCTTTCGGCGGGCCTTTACGATGTTTGCTCGGCTTGGACGCCGGCTTCCCGGACTTTCCCCCAGACGCCGCTTTACCGCCGCTTTTGGCTTCGGCCAGCAACGCCTGCTTCATTTCACGGCTCTTGCGCACTTCGGCGTTTTTCGCCGCGGCATCGCTGGAGCGGTAGGCCTCGACCGGCTTTTCCTTGGCCGGGCCACGACGGCCGGTCTTGGCCGGAGCAGGCTCGGCAGCAGTCTTGGCCGGAGGCACATCGACCGCGCCGCGTTTTTTGCGACCGATCGGCGCGCTGATGGTTTTTTCCGCCATCTCGAAGTCAATCTTGCGCTCGTCCAGGTCGACGCGCATGACCCGCACTTCCACACTGTCACCCAGGCGGAAGCTGCGGCCGGTGCGCTCGCCCGCCAGGCGGTGGTGCACAGGATCGAAGTGGTAGTAGTCGCCCGGCAGCGCCGTGACATGCACCAGACCTTCGACATAGATATCGGTCAGTTCGACGAACAGGCCAAAACCGGTCACCGCGGTGATCACGCCCGGGAACGACTCGCCCACGCGATCCTTCATGTACTCGCACTTGAGCCAGTTCACCACGTCGCGGGTCGCTTCGTCGGCACGCCGCTCGCTCATCGAGCACTGCTCGCCAAGCTGCTCGAGAACCGCCTCGTCGTACGGATAGATGCGCGCCTTCGGAATGGTCATCGCACCAGCACGACGCACGTGAGGGGTGTTCTGCTTGGAGTGGATGACACTGCGAATCGCCCGGTGCGTCAGCAGGTCCGGGTAACGGCGAATCGGCGAGGTGAAGTGGGTATAGGCTTCGTAGTTCAGGCCGAAGTGGCCCTGATTGTCAGCGCTGTACACCGCCTGGCTCAACGAACGCAGCATCACGGTCTGGATCAGGTGGAAATCCGGACGATCCTTGATGTTTTCCAGCAATGCCTGGTAGTCCTTCGGCGTCGGGCCGTCCTTGCTTTTATGCAGGGACAGGCCAAGCTCGCCGAGGAAGGCGCGCAGTTTTTCCAGGCGCTCTGGCGGCGGGCCGTCGTGGACGCGATAGAGCGCAGGGATTTCGTGCTTCTTGAGGAATTCGGCGGTGGCCACGTTGGCCGCCAGCATGCATTCCTCGATCAGCTTGTGCGCATCGTTGCGAGTAGTCGGGCGAATTTCGGCGATCTTGCGCTCGGAACCGAAGATGATCCGGGTTTCCTGAGTCTCGAAGTCGATGGCGCCACGGGTATGGCGGGCACCGAGCAGCACCTTGTACAGCGCATAAAGCTGCTTGAGGTGCGGCACGACATCGGCGTACTCGCCACGCAGCTGCTTGGCTTCGCTGGTTTTCGGCTGCTCGAGGATGGTGCTGACCTTGTTGTAGGTCAGGCGCGCCTTGGAGTGGATCACCGCTTCGTAGAACTGGTAGTCGGTCATCTCGCCGGACTTGGAGATGGTCATCTCGCACACCATGGCCAGGCGATCGACTTTCGGGTTCAGCGAGCACAGGCCGTTGGACAGCTGCTCCGGCAGCATCGGCACCACACGCTCGGGGAAGTACACCGAGTTGCCGCGCACCTGAGCCTCGGCATCCAGCGCCGAACCGATCTTCACGTAACTGGAAACGTCGGCAATCGCCACGTACAGCTTCCAGCCACCGCCGAACAGGCGCAGCTTGCCAGGCTTGGCTTCGCAGTAAACCGCATCGTCGAAGTCGCGGGCGTCTTCGCCGTCGATGGTGACGAACGGCAGATCGCGCAGGTCGATGCGCTTCTCTTTGTCCTTCTCTTCGACTTCCGGCTTGAGCTTGCCGGCTTCCTTCAGCACTGCCTCAGGCCAGACGTGAGGAATATCGTAGGTGCGCAAGGCAACATCGATTTCCATGCCCGGGGCCATGTAGTTGCCCACGACCTCGACCACGTCGCCTTGCGGCTGGAAGCGCGGAGTCGGCCAGTGGGTGATCTTCACCTCGACGAACTGGCCAATCTTGGCGCCGGCATTGCGGCCCGGGGTCACCAGCACTTCCTGCTGGATCTTCGGGTTGTCCGCCACCACAAAACCAATGCCGCCCTCTTCGAAGTAACGGCCGACGATGCTCTCGTGAGCACGGGACACCACTTCGACGATCATGCCTTCACGGCGACCACGGCGATCCAGGCCGGAAACCCGGGCCAGCGCACGATCGCCATCGAACACCAGACGCATCTGCGCCGGGCTCATGAACAGGTCGTCGCTGCCGTCATCGGGAACCAGGAAGCCGAAGCCGTCACGGTGACCGCTGATGCGGCCGAGGATCAGGTCGAGCTTGTCCACCGGCGCATAAGTGCCGCGACGGGTGTAGATCAGTTGGGCATCGCGCTCCATGGCGCGCAGGCGGCGACGCAGGGCCTCGATCTGGTCTTCTGTGGTCAGACCAAACTCTTCGACCAGCTGTTCGCGGTTAGCAGGCGAACCCCGATCAGCAAGGTGCTGAAGGATCAGTTCGCGGCTAGGGATAGGGTTTTCATATTTTTCCGCTTCACGAGCGGCCTCGGGATCGAGGGACTGCCAATCGGCCATTAGATAAATTTCACCTTGTCTATATGCGGGTTAGTTTGGCATACGCGTATTGAAACGGGAAATTTCAGGCTAAGACAGGCTCCGAAAAGTCCTTTCAAGGCTTCAGAAGCATCCTGTAAAAGCCGTCGGCGAATTTTTTTCAATATTTTCAAGATCAGGGGTTTACAGCTCAAAAGGTGGTCCGTATAGTGCGCGCCATCGACGACGGAGACGTTGCCGATACTGCCCAGATGGTGAAATTGGTAGACACGCCAGCTTCAGGTGCTGGTGGCCGCAAGGCCGTGGAAGTTCGAGTCTTCTTCTGGGCACCAATTCAGAGCTGCAGATCCTTTGAATCTTCAGACTCCCCCAAAAACCCGCGAAAGCGGGTTTTTGCATTCTAAGTGTTTGATTTATTGAATCTAAGTCAAAACAGGGCTTTACAGATTCAAAGACGCTCCGTATAGTTCGCCCCATCAACAGCGGCAACGTTGCTGATACTGCCCAGATGGTGAAATTGGTAGACACGCCAGCTTCAGGTGCTGGTGGCCGCAAGGCCGTGGAAGTTCGAGTCTT
>NZ_JBQENK010000008.1:200299-230687 GCF_052044735.1 Pseudomonas sp. 22526 | reverse complement strand
TGGTGAAATTGGTAGACACGCCAGCTTCAGGTGCTGGTGGCCGCAAGGCCGTGGAAGTTCGAGTCTTCTTCTGGGCACCATATTCAAGTTTCATAGCATAGCTGTGAAGCATCACAAAAACCCGCGAAAGCGGGTTTTTGCGTTTTCGGGGTTTGATACTCCTGGCCGCCACTCAGCCCGACCAAGCCAAACAGGCGCCGCTGAGTCCGTTATCGCGNAACCCTCTGTAGGAGCGAGCTTGCTCGCGATAGGCATTTATGCCCGGAACTGCCCCAGGCTAGCTTTCAGTTGCGCCGCCAGGCCATCCAACACCTTGCCGCTGGCCGTGGTCTCCACCACCGCCTGAGCCGCACGCTCGGCCTGGGCATGAATGGTTTCGACCCGACCGCGCACCGCTTGCGCGCCCCGAGCCTGATGGGCCGCCGCCTGGGTCGCCAGGCCAATCGCCGCGTGCACCTGCTCCACCGACGACTGCACCGACTGTTGCAACCGTGCACTGTCACGCAACACCAGCAGACCTTCGCTAGCCTGTCTTCCGGCCTGGCCGATCGCCGCCACCGCCTCGCGCGCGCCCTGCTGCAGAGCACCGATATGCGCTTGAATATCCCCAGTGGAGCTTTGCGTCTTGCTCGCCAATGCCCTGACTTCGTCGGCCACCACCGCAAAGCCGCGCCCGGTCTCCCCGGCCCGCGCCGCTTCGATGGCCGCATTCAAGGCCAGCAGGTTGGTCTGTTCGGCGATACCGTGAATCACCGTCAACACCACCTCGATCTGCTCGCTCTGCTGCGCCAGACGCTCGATGACCTTGGCCCCCGTGTCGACCTGCCCCGCCAGCGCCTCGATCAGGCCGCCCACCTGGGCCGAGGTCCGGGTGTTCTCGTCGGTCGCCTGGCGGATCTCCACCACCTGCTGCAAGGCCGCCTGCATCGCCTGGCTTTCCGCCTGGGCTTCATCAGCCATCTGCGACAGCGCCCGCAAGCTTTCCGCCACCTCGTCGCGCTGGGCCTCGGCCGCGGCATCCGCCCCGGCATTACGCAGGCTCATCGCACCGATTTCGACGCCGGTGCGCTGCGCCACATCGCCCGCCTCACGCACGATCGGCTGCAACTTGTCGACAAAGCGGTTGACCGCCGACGCCATGTCGCCAATCTCGTCATTGCTGTTGAGCTGGACCCGTTTGGTCAAGTCGCCCTCACCCGCCGCCAGATCGTTCAGCGCAGCAATCAGCAGATGCAGCTTGCTGACCACTCGGCGCCCCAGCACCACCGCCAGCAACAGCAAGACCCCGCAACCCACCAGCGCCAGGCCCATGCCGATGCGCCAGCGCAGGGTGGCCGCCGCATCCTGCACGGTACCGGCGGTATTGGCCTGCATGTCCGAAGCGGTGGTCTGCGCCGACTGCAGACGCGCACGCATGGCCGCAGAACTGTCCGCCGAAGCACCCTTGAGGCTATCGCCGACCAGTTGATCGCTGCTGGCGATCAAGGCCTCGAAACGCTTGTCCAATGCGACTACATCCGCCTCGACCGACGCCGTGGAAACCCCCATCAACACCTTGCCGATTTCCACGCCGTTAGGGCTGATGGAAGCCTCCAGGTAATAGACCGATGGATCGCTCTTGGCCGCGTCCAGCACCTTGTCCAGGGCACGGTCGCCCTTGCCCTTTTCCAGCAGCGCCTTGTTGATCGGGTTTTCCCGGTTCAGATAGCGGGTCAGGTGCTCGCCATTGGCGTCGTCATACACCACGAACAGCACGTTGGGATTGCGCTGGGCGCGCCGGGCGAACTCGGAGAGGGTCGGGACGTCGCTGTCCCACATCGCGCGCGGCGCCACCGAAGCGAGCAACTGGGCCATATCGTTGGCCGAATCCTTGAGATCCTTCTCCAGCGTCGCCCGCAATTGCGCCTGCTCTTCCTCCAGGCGCGAGGACAGCCCCGCGGTCAGCCGCTGCCGGGTACTGCTGGAAAGGCTTTCCAGGCTCGAGGTGACTTCGCGAGCCGCCTGCTCCAACTCGCCGGACAGCTTCTGGCTATCGACACCCAGGCGCGCGGCCAGGTCAGCCTCCAGCGCCGTCACCGTGCTCCGGGTAAGGGCGACGGCAACCAGCACCTGCACCAAAAGGGCGATACCAAGGGTAACGAACACGGGCCGCAACAAACGGCTTTGTAACAGTGAGAGAACGGCCGACACAGGAAATCCCTCTACTTCAACGCCATCAAACTGATAGCACTTTGGAAGGGGAAATCACAGCAAGGGTCGTGCCGCCTGGCAGGCAGAAACGACAAAGGCCCCTGAAGAGGGGCCTTTGTTTTTTACATCAACGACTTATCAAGCAAACGGGTGACGCAGAACGATGGTCTCGTTGCGGTCCGGGCCTGTCGAAATAATGTCGATCGGCGCACCGACCAGCTCTTCGATACGCTTGATGTAGGCACGGGCAGCGGCCGGCAGCTCTTCCAGGGTCTTGGCACCCAGGGTCGACTCGCTCCAGCCTGGCATCTGCTCGTACACCGGCTCCAGGCCGATGTAGCTGTCGGCGTCGGTTGGCGCGTCGATGACTGCACCATCCTGGTTCTTGTAGCCCACGCAGATGTTGATGGTTTCCAGGCCGTCCAGTACGTCCAGCTTGGTCAGGCACAGGCCCGAAATGCTGTTGACGTCGATGGCGCGACGCAGGATGACGGCGTCGAACCAGCCGCAACGACGGGCACGGCCGGTGGTTGCACCGAACTCATGGCCACGCTTGGCCAGGAAAGCGCCCACGTCGTCGAACAGTTCGGTCGGGAACGGACCCGAACCCACGCGAGTGGTGTAAGCCTTGGTGATGCCCAGGATGTAGTCCAGGTACATCGGGCCCACGCCCGAACCAGTGGCGATGCCGCCGGCAGTGGTGTTGGAGCTGGTGACGTACGGATAGGTACCGTGGTCGATGTCCAGCAGCGAACCCTGGGCGCCTTCGAACATGATGTCCTTGCCCGCGCGACGCAGCTGGTGCAGCTCGGCGGTCACGTCCAGCATCATCGGCTTGAGCAGCTCGGCGTATTCCATGCACTCGTCGAGGGTCTTCTGGAAGTCGATGGCCGGCTCTTTGTAGTAATTGACCAGTACGAAGTTGTGGTAGTCCAGCAACTCGCCCAGCTTCGCGGCGAAACGCTCGCGGTGGAACAGGTCGCCGATACGCAGGCCGCGACGAGCGACCTTGTCTTCGTAAGCCGGGCCGATGCCGCGACCGGTGGTACCGATCTTCTGCTCGCCACGGGCTTTTTCACGCGCCTGGTCCAGCGCTACGTGGTAGGACAGGATCAGCGGGCAGGATGGGCTGATACGCAGGCGCTCACGCACCGGTACGCCTTTCTCTTCCAGCTTGACGATCTCACGCAGCAAGGCGTCCGGCGCAACCACCACACCGTTGCCGATCAGGCACTGAACGCCTTCGCGCAGCACACCCGAAGGGATCAGGTGCAAGACGGTTTTTTCGCCGTCGATCACCAGGGTGTGGCCAGCGTTGTGACCACCTTGGTAGCGCACTACGGCGGCAGCATGTTCGGTCAGCAGATCAACGATCTTGCCTTTGCCCTCATCACCCCACTGGGTGCCCAGGACTACGACATTCTTACCCATAACACTTGTCCTCATTCGCGCAAACTTGGTGCCGGCAACGGCCGGCGGGAAAACTCAAGAAGCCAGCGGCAATACTTGCCAAAGCCCGTTCTGCTGAATCAATTGCCGGTCGCAGTCCGCTTCACGGGCGGCGGCCAATGGTTGTCCAGGCAAGGCCTGAACCACGCGCTGACCCTCACTGCGCAACTGGCAAACCTGCTGCCAGAGGGCTGCATCCGTACTGTCCGGCATCCAGATACCGCCAGACGGTAGCTCGATCTCAGCACGCCCCAGGGTCACCAGGGTTTTCAAATCGGTGGAGAAGCCGGTTGCCGGGCGGGCGCGACCGAAGTCGGCGCCGATATCGTCGTAACGACCGCCCTGGGCAATGGACTGGCCAACGCCCGGCACGAACACCGCGAACACCACACCGGTGTGGTAGTGGTAACCGCGCAGCTCGCCCAGGTCGAAGTACAGCGGCAATTCAGGGAAACGCACGGAAAGACGCTCGGCAATCGCCAGCAGGTCGTCCAGCGCCGCCAGCACCGGCGCCGGCGCATTGGCCAGGCGCTCGCGGGCCGCAACCAGCACTTCACGACCGCCGCACAGATCGACCAGCGCCCGCAGCATGCCGGACAGATCGGCCGGCAGGCCTTCGGTCAAGGTAATGACCTCGTCGATGGCCTTGCGTTGCAGGGCATCGAACAGTTGCTGCTCCACTTCGCCGGAGAGGCCGGCCGCACGGGCCAGGCCACGGTAGATACCGACATGCCCCAGATCCATGTGCACATCCGGCACATCGGCCAGTTGCAGCATCGCCAGCATCAGGCTGATGACTTCCACGTCGCTGCTCGGGCTCGCATCGCCGTACAACTCGGCGCCCAACTGGATCGGGCTGCGCGAGGACGACAAGGCACGCGGCTGCGCATGCAGCACACTACCGGCATAACACAGGCGGCTTGGGCCTTCGCGACGCAGGGTATGCGCATCGATGCGGGCCACCTGCGGCGTAATGTCGGCGCGGAACCCCATCTGCCGACCCGATTGCGGGTCGATGACCTTGAAGGTACGCAGGTCGAGGTCCTGGCCCGCGCCAGTCAGCAAGGATTCCAGGTACTCGATATGAGGGGTCACGACGAACTCGTAACCCCAGCTCTGGAACAGATCCAACACCTGACGACGCGCAACTTCAATGCGCGCCGCCTCAGGTGGCAGTACTTCTTCGATGCCATCTGGCAGCAGCCAGCGGTCTACCGTTGCCATTACGCCATTCCCCTGTGATCCAGGCGGCCAGCCTATGGGCGGGCCTTGAGTGAAGCAGAAAATGATCGGCCCATGCGCAAACCACGCGCATGGGCGACGAAGCGAAAAGCCTGAAACCGGCTTCGCCACTCACTTTCCTCGAAAAAACCTGTCGAGTCGTTCAACTCGCCGTCTTGCACCAACAACCACAATCAAACGTGCAGACGCAAAAAAGCCGGGAATTTCCCGGCTGCCGCATCATACACTCGTTTTCCCAAAGGATCACCCCGCCAGACACTTTAGCCGCCGGGCGGGGCGATTCAGGTCAACGTCGCATCAAGGCTTTGCCTTTTCCAGGTAACGGAAAAAGTCGCTGCTTGGGTCGAGGACCATGACGTCGGATTTGTTCGCGAAGCTTTCACGATAGGCACGCAGGCTACGGTAGAAACCGTAGAACTCCTGGTCCTGACCGTAGGCCTTGGAGTAGATGGCTGCGGCCTGGGCGTCGCCGTCACCGCGAATCTCTTCGGACTCACGATAGGCTTCAGCCAGCAGTACGCGGCGCTGACGATCGGCGTCGGCACGAATACCTTCAGCCAGCTCGTTACCCTTGGCGCGGTGTTCGCGAGCTTCACGCTCACGCTCGGTGCTCATACGCTCGAAGACGCTGCGGTTCACTTCCTTCGGCAAGTCGATGGTCTTGACCCGCACATCGACCACTTCGATGCCCAGCTCTTTCTCGGCCATCTTGTTGAGCGAAGCCGTAATATCCGCCATCAGCGCATCACGCTCACCGGACACCACTTCGTGCAGGGTGCGCTTACCGAACTGGTCACGCAGGCCCGACTCCAGACGACGGGAAAGACGCTCGTCGGCGATCTGCTTGAGACCGGAAGTCGCAGTGTAGAAACGCTCCGCATCCTTCACGCGCCACTTGGCATAGGCATCGACCATCACGGCTTTCTTTTCCAGCGTCAGGAAACGCTGGGTCGGTGCGTCCAGGGTCATCAGGCGAGCGTCGAACTTACGCACCTGGTTCACATAGGGCACTTTCACATGCAGGCCCGGCTGAACGTCAGCCTGGACCACACGACCGAACTGCAGCAACACCGCGCGCTCGGTCTGAGCCACGATGTAGAAGCAGTTCCAGGCAGCGATCGCCACGACGACGCCGACGATAAGGGCGATCAGCGATTTATTGCTCATCAGCGACTCTCCCTGGTACGCGCTTGCTGTTGCTGCAGATCAGCTGCCGCACGCGCATTCGCTTCGTTGCTGCTGGCTGCTGCGCCGGTCACCGGAGCACTGGTGCTGCGGCCACTCTCGACCATCTTGTCCAGCGGCAGGTACAGCAGATTGCTCTGGCCGTTCTTGTTGCCGGTCACGAGAACCTTGCTGGTATTGCTGAAGACTTCCTGCATGGTGTCCAGGTACAGACGCTCACGAGTGACCTCAGGTGCCTTGCGGTACTCGGCCACCAGTTTGGTGAAGCGATCGGCCTCACCCTTGGCGCGGGAAACCACTTCGCCACGGTAACCGTTGGCATCCTCGATGATGCGCTGGGCCTGACCACGGGCTTCCGGCACGACGCCGTTGGCATAGGTTTCAGCCTGGTTGCGCGAACGCTGCTCGTCTTCACGGGCGCGGATCACGTCATCGAAGGCTTCCTGCACTTCACGCGGTGCCGCTGCGCTCTGTACGTTCACCTGGGTAACGGTGATACCGGTGCGATAGGTATCGAGGAAACGTTGCAGACGCTCCTTGATCTCGCTGGCCATCAATTCACGACCTTCGGTCAGCACCTGGTCCATCGCGGTGGAACCCACTACGTGGCGCAGGGCACTGTCGGTGGCGTGCTGCAGGCTGATTTCCGGCTGATCGACGTTCAGCACGAAGTCCTGCAGGTTGCTGATCTTGTACTGCACGGTCAGCGGCACTTCGACGATGTTTTCGTCTTCAGTCAGCATTTGACCCTGCTTGGTGTAGGCACGCTCACGCGTGACGTTTTCCATGTACTTGCGATCGATCGGCGGGAAGTAGATGTTCAGGCCCGGGCCGACGGTTTCGTAGTACTTGCCGAAGCGCAGCACCACAGCCTGCTCCTGCTCGTCCACGACATACACCGCGCTGTACAGCCACACGGCCGCCAGCACGGCCAGACCGATACCGAGCAAGCCGAGACCGCCGCCCTTACCGGAACTGCCACCATCGTCACCACGTTTCTTACCACCACCGAACAACCCATTCAGGCTTTCCTGCAGCTTGCGGAAGGCCTCGTCGAGATCCGGTGGCCCCTTGCGGTCGCCATTGTTGCGGCGCTTACCACCCCAAGGATCCTGATTATTCGAGTTGCCACCCGGCTCATTCCAAGCCATAGCGCTCTCCATCTGATAAAGCAAAGACGCACCCACGGCGCGCCGACCAATGCTACAGAATGCCTGCTACAGCGGCACAACCGCTTTCTCAGGCTTTTATTGCAAAGTGTGTTGCTCGATGAACTCCAGCGGCTGCATGCCTTCGCGGCTTACCAGTCGATTCAACTCGACTCGTGGCAAGCGGACAGCCAGCAGGCTGACGCCTTCCTCGTCGTGATCTTCTTTCTGCACTGCGCCCAACTCGAAGAACTGCGCTCGCAGTCGAGCAAAACGCTGCGGCAAGCGCAAGGTGCCGACAAACAAATCCTCGCCCAGCAGCTCGGCAATGGCCTGCTTGAGCAGGTCCAGCCCCTGCCCCTCACGAGCCGACAACCAGACCCGCTGCGGCTTGCCATCGGCATCGCGCTGGATCTGCGGGTCTACCCCCTCGAGCAAATCGAGTTTGTTATAGACCTCCAGTATCGGCAAGTCCTGGGCCCCGATCTCGCCGAGCACCACCATGACCTGTTCGATCTGGGCCATGCGCTCGGGCTCATGGGCATCGATCACATGCAACAGCAGGTCGGAGTTGCTCGACTCTTCGAGCGTAGCCCGAAACGCCTCGACCAGTTTGTGCGGCAGGTGACGAATGAACCCCACGGTGTCAGCCAGCACGATCGGCCCCAGATCGTCCAGCTCGAGCCGGCGCAGGGTCGGATCGAGGGTGGCGAACAGTTGGTCGGCCGCGAATACATCGGACTCGGTCACGGAGTTGAACAAGGTGGACTTGCCGGCGTTGGTGTAGCCCACCAGCGAGACCGAGGGAATATCGGCACGCTTGCGCCCGCGACGAGCCTGCTCGCGCTGGCTGCGAACCTTCTCCAGCCTGGCCTTGATCTGCCGCAGGCGAATCCGCAGAAGTCGCCGGTCGGTCTCGAGCTGGGTTTCACCCGGGCCACGCAGCCCGATACCGCCTTTCTGCCGCTCAAGGTGAGTCCAGCCACGAACCAGACGCGTACTCATATACTCAAGCTGGGCCAGTTCTACCTGGAGCTTGCCTTCGTGAGTGCGGGCGCGCTGGGCGAAAATGTCGAGAATCAGACCCGTGCGGTCAATCACGCGACACTCGAAAATGCGTTCGAGGTTACGTTCCTGACTGGGTGTGAGGATGTGATTGAAAATCACCAGGTCGACCTGTTCGGCTTTGACCAGGTCGCGTAATTCTTCGACCTTGCCGCTGCCAACCAGGTACTTGGCGGTTGGCCGATGACGCGGCACGTTAACAAACGCGACGGTCTCGGCGCCGGCCGATATTGCCAACTCCTGAAACTCCTGCGGATCTTCGCGCGCCTCAGGGTCCTGACCATCCAAGTGAACGAGAATTGCACGTTCACCACCACCGTGGCGCTCAAAGAACAAAGGAGACTCCTATCAGGCGTTACCTGGCTCAGCGTCACCCTGTTCGGATTCGGATGCGCTAGGCAGGCGAATTGGACGAACCGGAACCACTGTCGAGATAGCGTGCTTGTAAACCATTTGGCTGACGGTGTTTTTCAGCAGGATGACGAACTGGTCGAAAGACTCGATCGTACCTTGCAGCTTGATCCCGTTGACCAGATAGATGGAAACCCCAACTTTCTCTTTACGTAAAGTATTCAAGTAAGGGTCTTGTAGCGAATGCCCTTTTGACATGTGCCGCACTCCTTTAAGGATCAATAATAAAAATCGGAAAACAGATGGCTAAAACCGCCCCACCCCCAAGGATAGACGGCAATTGCAAGGACTCAGCTCAATATGGAGACCGTTCCCAGGTATTTCAAGGCGCGTGGCAGATTGTCGCAATCCAGGCTGTCCAGCCAGTGTAAATCAGCCCAGCTGCGTAACCAGGTGAACTGGCGCTTCGCCAATTGGCGCGTGGCAATGATGCCGCGCTCCTGCATCTCGGCGAATGTCAGCTTGCCATCCAGATGATCCCAGACCTGTCGGTAGCCTACAGCACGTATAGACGGCAACCCGGCATGCAGGTCACTTCTAGAACGCAGAGCTACGACCTCGTCGACGAATCCCTGTTCCAACATAATTGTGAATCTTTGTGCAATACGCTCATGCAGTACCTGACGGTTTGCCGGGGCAATGGCCAAGTTCGCGACAGTATAGGGCAATTGTCCCCGTCCCGAAGCGGCTGCTTCAGTACTTTGCGCAGATTGTCGCAGTCTGTGGGCGGTCATGCTCAGGCCGCTGACCCGATAGACTTCCAGCGCCCGGGTCAGGCGCTGCGGATCATTGGGATGAATCCGCGCCGCCGATTCGGGGTCGATTGCCGCCAGTTGGTCGTGCAGGGCCTGCCAGCCAAGGCGCGCAGCTTCTTCTTCCAGCTCGGCGCGAACCTGTGGGTCGGCCGGCGGCATGTCTGCCAGGCCTTCGAGCAAAGCCTTGTAATAGAGCATCGTGCCGCCCACCAGCAGCGGAATCTTGCCGCGCGCGGTGATATCGGCCATCGCCGCCAGCGCATCGGTACGGAAATCCGCCGCCGAATAACTCTCGGCCGGGTCGAGGATATCGATCAGGCGGTGCGGAAATTCGGCCAGGATTTCCTTGGACGGCTTGGCGGTGCCTATGTCCATGCCGCGGTAGACCAGCGCCGAATCGACGCTGATCAGTTCGCAAGGCAAAACCTTGGTGAGTTCGATGGCCAGGTCGGTCTTGCCAGCGGCAGTCGGGCCCATCAGGAAGATCGCTGGAGGAAGCTGGCTCATCAACGACCGCGCAAGAAGAGTTTGTCCAGATCGTCCAGGCCCAGCTGGGTCCAGGTCGGTCGGCCATGGTTGCATTGACCGCTGCGCTCGGTGTTTTCCATGTCGCGCAACAAGCCGTTCATTTCCGGCAGGGCCAGCCGGCGATTGGCCCGGATCGCGCCATGGCAGGCCATGGTACCCAGCAGCTCGTTGAGGTGCGCCTGGATACGGTCGCTGGTGCCGTACTCCATCAGGTCGGCCAGAACGTCATGCACCAGGCGGTTGGCTTCCGCCTGCTTGAGCAAGGCCGGAATCTGCCGGATCGCCAGCGACTCCGGACCCAGGCGCTGCAATTCGAAGCCCAGGCGCTGGAACCAGCTGACGTGCTCTTCGGCACAATCCGCTTCGCGCTGGCTGACAGCGATCGACTCCGGCACCAGCAGCGGTTGGCCACTCAGGCCTTCGCTGGCCATCGCCACCTTCAGGCGCTCGTACATGATCCGCTCGTGGGCCGCGTGCATGTCCACCAGCACCAGGCCCTGGGCGTTTTCCGCGAGGATATAGATGCCTTTGAGCTGCGCCAGCGCATAACCCAGCGGCGGGATATCGCCCTGAGCATCCGGAAAAGGCGTTGCCCCGGACTCAGGCAAGGGCGCGAAGAACTCGCGATAGGCGCTTTGCGCCTCGGCCACAGGCAGCACTGGCTGCGGACGCGGCGTGTACTGGTACTGATAACCCGCGCCCGAGCCAGTCCCCGGCGGATTGAAGGCCGGTTGGGCCTGCGGCTGCTCCAGCGACATATTCGCCGCCAGGCGCATTTCGCCCTGAGGGCCGAACTCGCCGGCCTCGATCCCGCTCGGCCGCACTATGCCGGCAACCGCGGCCGGCGCCGCCAGATGGTCTTCCGGCCGGACATCACCGAGGGCGCGGTGCAGGGTGCCATACAGGAAGTCGTGGACCATGCGCCCGTCACGGAAGCGCACTTCGTGTTTGGTCGGGTGCACGTTGACATCGACCACCGCCGGGTCGACTTCGAAGAACAGCACAAAGGTCGGATGCCGACCGTTGAACAGCACGTCGCGGTAAGCCTGGCGCACCGCATGGGCCACCAGTTTGTCGCGCACCGCGCGGCCATTGACGTAGAAATACTGCAGGTCCGCCTGGCTGCGGGAAAAGGTCGGTAAGCCTACCCAGCCCCAGAGATGCAGGCCGTTACGCTCGACTTCGATCGGCAGTGCCTGCTCGAGAAAGCCCGAACCGCACACCGCCGCTACCCGCCGCGCGCGCGCCACATCGTCATTGGCTTCATGCAGGCTGAGGACGCTTTTACCGTTGTGGCGCAGGTGAAAAGCCACATCGAAACGCGCCAGGGCCAGGCGCTTGATCACTTCCTGCAGATGATCGAACTCGGTTTTCTCAGCCTTGAGAAACTTGCGCCGGGCCGGGGTGTTGAAGAACAGGTCACGGACTTCCACCGAGGTGCCGACCGGGTGCGCCGCCGGCTGCACGCGCGGCGCCATGTCGCGACCTTCGGTTTCCACCTGCCAGGCCTGATCGGCCTCGCGGGTGCGGGAGGTCAGGGTCAAGCGGGCGACCGAGCTGATGGACGCCAGTGCCTCACCACGAAAGCCCAGGCTCATGACCTGTTCCAGGTCCTCGAGGTTACGGATCTTGCTGGTGGCGTGGCGCGCCAGGGCCAGCGGCAGATCGTCCGCGGAAATCCCGCTGCCGTCGTCACGCACCCGCAGCAGTTTGACACCCGCTTGCTCGACGTCCACATCGATGCGCTTGGCGCCGGAGTCCAGGCTGTTCTCCAGCAACTCCTTGATCACCGAGGCCGGACGCTCGACCACCTCGCCGGCGGCAATCTGGTTCGCCAGTCGTGGGCTGAGCAGCTCGATGCGGGCGCTGCTGATCACTGCGTCATTCATTCCTTGGCCGCCAGTTCTGTACCCGGGATGGTGAGGGTCTGACCGATTTTCAGCTCATCGCTGCTCAGGTTGTTGGCGCTGCGCAGGGTGGCGGCGGAAACCTGATAACGCACGGCGATCATCGCCAGGGTTTCCCCCGGGCTCACGCGGTGGTCGCGAGGCCCCTGGGCAATCTTCCCGGAATCACGCAGCCAGGCGATGTAGGTGCCCGGCGGTGGGTTCTGCTGGAAGAACTGCCGCACGCCGCTGCTGATGGAACGCGCCAATGCCTGCTGGTGGCTGACGGTGGCCAGCTTGGAGGCTTCGTTGGCATTGGAGATAAAGCCGGTTTCCACCAGGATCGACGGGATGTCCGGAGACTTGAGCACCATGAACCCGGCCTGTTCGACGCGCTGCTTGTGCAGCGGGGTGACCCGGCCGATGTTGCTGAGCACTTTCTGGCCGACGTTGAGGCTGGAAGTCAGCGAGGCGGTCATGGACAGGTCCAGCAATACGCCGGCAAGCATCCGGTCCTTGTCATCGAGGCTGACGTTGCCGGCCCCGCCAATCAAGTCGGAACGGTTTTCGCTGTCCGCCAGCCAACGGGCCGTCTCGGAGGTGGCGCCGCGGTCGGAGAGCGCGAACACCGAGGCCCCGAAGGCCGCGCGGGACGGTGCCGCGTCGGCGTGGATCGAGACGAACAGGTCTGCGCCTTTCTTGCGGGCGATCTCGGTACGACCGCGCAACGGGATGAAGTAGTCGCCGGTACGGGTCAGCTCGGCGCGGAAGCCCTTGAGGCCGTTGATCTGGCGCTGCAACTCGCGGGCGATGGCCAGTACCACGTCTTTCTCATGCTGGCCGCGAGAGCCGGAGGCACCCGGGTCCTCGCCACCGTGACCGGCATCGATGACCACGACGATATCGCGCTTGCCGGCCGGGGCCGGTGGCAGCTTGATCTCAGGCTTGGTCGGCGTTACCGGGACCGCCGGCACGGTCGCGACATTCGGCGCCGGTGGCGGCGTCGGCGCTGCATCCGCCGGGTTGTCGAACAGGTCGACCACCAGGCGATTGCCGTATTGGGCATTGGGCGTCAGGGTAAAACTCTTGGGGGTGACGGCCTTTTTCAGGTCGACGACCACCCGCAGGTCGGTGGGCGTGCGCTGGGCCGAACGCATGGCGGTAATCGGCGTATTCGCCGTGGAGACATTCAGTGGCCCGCCGAGGGTCGCACCGTTGATATCGATCACCAGACGATCAGGGGCCGTCAGGGTGAAGACGCTGTGCTGGACCGGACCGGACAGGTCGAATACCAGTCGAGTGTTATCCGGTGCCCGCCACAGGCGAACGCTGCGGACCTGTGTAGCGGCCAGAGCGTCGACGGCCAATGCCGTAAGCAACAGTCCTACGACAGCAACCAACGCGCGAATGCGCATACCTAACCCCATCAATTATTTGAATTCCAACGCCAAAGCGGCACACCAGGCCTCGCCACGCGAGCCTTGCGACAACAAATGCAGGGAACGCCCGCTGTTATGCGGGCTAATGGTAATGGTCAGGTCCGGCTTTGGCAAAAAGCCCGCACCACGCTGGGGCCACTCGATCAGACACAGCGCATCACCCTCCAGGTAATCGCGGATGCCGAGAAACTCCAGCTCCTCAGGATCGACCAGGCGATAAAGATCGAAGTGAAAGGCCCGCACATCGCCGATCTCGTAGGGCTCGACCAGGGTAAAGGTCGGGCTTTTCACCGCGCCGGCATGTCCCAGGCCACGGATGAGGCCCCGGGACAAGGTGGTTTTCCCCGCCCCCAGATCGCCTTCCAGAAAGATCACGCCCAGCCCTTGAGTGATCTGCGCCAGGCGCGCGCCAAAGGCGATCATGGCGTCTTCGTCTGCCAGATACAGGGTTATTTCAGACACGGTGCTTGCTCCTCCAGCAACTGACGAATGGCCGGAATCAGATCGCTGGCCGCCAGCCCCCGGCCCAATTTACCTTGATGCTCGCCCGCGACGGCATGCAGCCAAACCGCCAGGCAAGCGCTATCGAACGCCGGCATCCCCTGGGCCAGCAGCGCCCCGACCAGACCGGCCAGCACATCCCCCAGCCCCGCCGTGGCCATGGCCGGATGCCCCCGATCGCAGCGGGCCAGACGGCCATCAGGGCTAGCGACCAGACTTCCGGCGCCCTTCAGGATGGCAACAGCGGTGAATTTTTTGCTCAACGCTTGAGCGGCGGCCGGACGATCCGCCTGTACGTCGGCAGTGGAGATTCCCAACAGACGTGCGGCCTCCCCCGGATGCGGGGTGATCACGCTGTTCAGCGGCAAGGTCAAACCGCCCTTGGCCAGCAGATTGAGCGCATCGGCATCCCACACCTGGGGCCGTGGCGCATTGGCGGCGGCAGACAACAGGCTGCGCCCCCAGGCCGCCTGCCCCAGCCCGGGTCCGGCCACTATGATCGAGGCTTGCTCCAGCAAGCCCATCAACTGGTTGGCCGAGTCCGTGCCCAGTGCCATGACCTCCGGCACCCGTGCCAGAGCGGCCGCAACGTGCTCGCTGCGCGTCGCCAGAGACACCATCCCGGCACCGCTGCGCAAGGCGCTCTCGGCAGCAAGCAGGGCCGCGCCGCCAAAACCGCGATCGCCGCCGATCAGCAACAGGTGCCCGAACTGGCCTTTATGGGCGTTTGGCGAACGGGCAGCCAACCGCGGCAACATGCCGGGCGTCAGCAGCTGAATGTCGGGTAAAGGGTGTTTTGTCTGCGGCATGCGTCTTCGGGCTCCGATGTCTGGCAGAATTATACGCACCTCAGCCCCGGTTTCTCTCGCCTCATGCCTGCCATTACCACCGATCTGCCCGCCCTCGCCCAATCGATCAAGGATTGGGGCCGCGAGCTGGGCTTTCAGCAAGTCGGCATCAGCGGCCTGGACCTGGCCGAGCATGAGCAGCACCTGGAGCGCTGGCTCGAAGCGGGCTACCACGGCGAGATGGACTACATGGGCGCCCACGGCAGCAAACGCTCCCATCCGGACGAGCTGGTGCCCGGCACCCTGCGCGTGGTGTCCCTGCGCATGGATTACCTGCCCGGCGACACCCAGATGGCGCAACGCCTGGCCCAGCCGGAAAAAGCCTATGTCTCGCGCTACGCCCTGGGCCGCGACTACCACAAGCTGATCCGCAAGCGCGTGCAGCAACTGGCCGAGCGCATCCAGAAGGAAATCGGCCCGTTCGGCTATCGCGCCTTCGTCGACAGCGCCCCGGTGCTGGAAAAAGCCATCGCCGAACAGGCCGGGCTCGGCTGGATCGGCAAGAACACCCTGGTACTCAACCGCAAGGCCGGCAGCTACTTCTTCCTCAGCGAACTGTTCGTCGACCTGCCATTGCCGGTGGACGAGCCCCACGCCACCGAGCATTGCGGCCGCTGCACGGCGTGCCTGGACATCTGCCCGACCAATGCCTTCGTCGGCCCTTATGTACTGGACGCCCGGCGCTGCATTTCGTACCTGACCATCGAACTGAAAAACGCCATTCCCGAGGACCTGCGCCCACTGATCGGCAATCGGGTGTTCGGCTGCGACGACTGCCAGATCGTCTGCCCGTGGAACCGCTTCGCCCGCCCTTCCGGCGAAGGCGACTTCAAGCCACGCCACAACCTCGACAATGCCGAGCTGG
The DNA here is from genome assembly GCF_052044735.1 of Pseudomonas sp. 22526. Taxonomy (NCBI): domain Bacteria; kingdom Pseudomonadati; phylum Pseudomonadota; class Gammaproteobacteria; order Pseudomonadales; family Pseudomonadaceae; genus Pseudomonas; species Pseudomonas sp. 22526. The sequence continues at coordinate 215,175 of NZ_JBQENK010000008.1, read as the reverse complement.
CCGAACTGTTCATGTGGGACGAGGACAAGTTTCTCAGCAGCACCGAAGGCTCGCCGCTGCGCCGCGCCGGCTATGAGCGCTGGCTGCGCAACCTGGCGGTGGGGCTGGGCAACGCGCCGTCGAGCATTCCGGTGCTGGAAGCCCTGAAGGCCCGCCGGGACTACCCGTCAGAGCTGGTGCGCGAACACGTGGAATGGGCGCTGAAGCAACACGCCAGCCGTCACTGCTCGTCGTTGTAGACGAACTTGGGCATTTCCCAGTGAAAACGGATCGCCAGCAGACGCAGTAGGAAACCGCCGAACAGGGTGATGAGGATCGACTGCTCGCCGGGCAATTGCAGATAGATGCAGAGCATGTAGCACCAGGCCGCGGCGAACGAGACGCTGGCATACAGCTCGCGACGGAAGATCAACGGAATATCGTTGCAGAAGATGTCTCGCAGGATGCCGCCGAACACCCCGGTAATCACCCCGCTGACCGATGCCACCAGCATGCCGTGGCCCATTTCCAGGGCGGTCATGCAACCGATCAGGGTGAACGCCACCAGCCCCACGGCGTCGAGCACCAGAAACAGCGAACGCAGATGGCGCATCAAGGGCGCGATAAAGATGGTCACCAGGGCCGCGACCGAGGTCAGCACCAGGTATTCCGGGTGCTTGACCCAGGTCAGCGGGTAATGCCCCAGCAGCACGTCACGCACCGAACCGCCGCCCAGGGCCGTGACGCAAGCGATCAACACCACCCCGAACCAGTCCATGCCGCGACGACCGGCAGACAAGGCGCCAGTCATGGCTTCGGCGGTAATGGCAATCAGGTAAAGCATCAGCAGCATGATGGCGGTCCTTACAGGAAGGCGCGCAGTCTACTCAGTTGCTGCTGGCACCAAAAGGGGGCGCCAGCTGGAATTGCCGGAGACCGCAGCACGGTCTATCGCGNCGAACCTGTAGGAGCGAGGCTTGCCCGCGATGACGTCAGAACAGACGCCACCGAACCATCAAAGCTTGATGAAGTGCTTGCGGTAATGCTGCAGCTCGGCGATGGACTCGCGGATGTCGTCCAGCGCCAGGTGGGTGCTGCCTTTCTTGAAGCTGTCGCGCACGTCCGGCGCCCAGCGGGCCGCCAGTTCCTTGAGGGTGGAAACGTCCAGGTTGCGGTAGTGGAAGTAGCTTTCCAGCGCCTTCATATGGCGATACAGGAAGCGCCGGTCCTGGCAGATGCTGTTGCCACAGATCGGCGACTTGCCCTTGGGCACCCACTGCTCCAGGAAGGCGATGGTCTGCGCTTCGGCTTCAGCCATGCTGATGCGGCTTTCACGCACGCGCTGGGTCAGCCCAGAACCGCCGTGCTGACGGGTGTTCCACTCATCCATGCCGGCGAGAATTTCATCGCTCTGGTGGATGGCGATGACCGGGCCTTCAGCCAAGGTATTGAGATTGCTATCGGTGACGATGGTCGCCATCTCGATGATGACGTCGGTATCAGGGTTCAGACCGGTCATTTCCAGATCGATCCAGATCAGATTCTGCGGGTTTTGCATGTGTGGGCTCCTCGGCGTAGTTGCGCAGTTTAGCCTAGAGGGACCTGCTGGCGTGCTAAACTCGCGGCCGTTTTACCTAACCGCCGCATTCTCGACACGGAACACCAATGGCCAAACGCCAGCTCAATCGTCGCCAAAACTGGCGCATCGAAAAGATTCAAGGCGAACGCGCCGCCCGCGCCGCCAAACGTGAATCCTCTGCCGTGGAAGCACTGGAAGGCGGCGACCTCGGCCCCGAACAGACCGGCCTGGTGATCGCCCACTTCGGCGTGCAGGTCGAGGTCGAGGCGCGCGAAGGCGAACTGGCCGGCCAGGTGTTCCGCTGCCACTTGCGCGCCAACCTGCCGGCGCTGGTGACCGGCGACCAAGTGGTCTGGCGCCCGGGCAACCAGGGTATCGGCGTGATCGTCGCGCAACTGCCGCGCCACACCGAACTCTGCCGTCCCGACAGCCGCGGCCAGCTCAAGCCGGTCGCCGCCAACGTCGACATGATCGTGATCGTCTTCGCCCCGCTGCCCGAGCCCCATGCCAACCTGATCGACCGTTACCTGGTAGCGGCCGAACATGCCGGCATCCGCCCGCTGCTGCTGCTCAACAAGTTCGACCTGATCGACGAGCAGAACGCCCCTGCCCTGAACGCCCTGCTGGCGGTCTATCGGCAGCTGGGCTATCCGGTGCTGGAAGTCTCGGCTCATCACGGCAATGGCATGGAGCAGTTGCAAGCGCAGCTGGACGGGCGGATCAGCGTGTTCGTCGGCCAGTCTGGCGTGGGCAAGTCGTCGCTGGTGAACAGCCTGCTGCCGGAGGTCGAAACCCGTGTCGGGCCTTTGTCGGAGCTGTCCGGCCAGGGCACCCACACCACCACCACCGCGCGCCTGTTCCACTTCCCGGGCGGCGGCGAACTGATCGACTCCCCGGGGATTCGCGAATTCGGCCTGGGCCACGTCAGCCGCGCCGATGTCGAAGCGGGTTTCATCGAGTTCAACGATCTGCTGGGCACCTGCCGTTTCCGCGACTGCAAGCATGACCGCGAACCGGGCTGCGCCCTGCTCAAGGCCCTGGAAGACGGGCGCATCCAGCAGCAACGGATGAACAGCTATCGCTCGATCATCGCCAGCCTGCCGGACAACGGCTATTAATAAGTAGCCCTTGCAGAAACAAAAAAGGCCGCGATCATCGCGGCCTTTTTTATGAGCACTCTTTAACAGAGCCTGTTTTTACCCATCACCGCGCAGCGGGAGGCGTAGCTGCGGGTGCAGCCGCGCCTTCGGTCTTAGGTGCAGCATCGTCGAAGATATTCAGGCGCTCGCGCAGCTCATGGGCCGGCAAAGGCTCCTGCTCCGGCGGCAAGGCGTTCGGGTCGACCGGCACTTCGCCCGGGGCACCCTGGCCCTGGGTCGGTGCCGGAGCCTCGGGAGCGACTTCACCTTCGATCGCGCGCTGGGCCTTCTTGGTCAGCACCACGATGTCGATACGCCGGTTGATCGGGTTGAACGGATCCTTGCGATCGAACAGCGACGACGAGGCATAACCCACCACGCGAGCCACCTGAGCGTCCGGATAGCTGCCCGCCACCAGCGCCCGACGTGCGGCGTTGGCACGGTTGGCCGAAAGCTCCCAGTTGCCGAAATCGCCAGTGCCCGCGTAAGGCTTGGCATCGGTGTGACCGCTGATGCTGATCTTGTTCGGCACCGCCTTGATGGTGTCGGCCATGGCCAGCAGGATGTCCTCGAAGTACGGCTTCAGACGCGCACTGCCGGAGTCGAACATCGGCCGGTTTTCCGAATCGATGATCTGGATACGCAGGCCGTCCGGAGTGATCTCGAACAGGATCTGGTCCTTGAACTTCTGCAACTGCGGGTTTTCTTCGACCTTGTTCTGCAACTCCTGCAGCAACAGTTCCAGACGCTCTCTTTCCACCTGCTCGGCCATGCTCTCGACCTGATCGGTGTCGACCGTAACCTTGTCCGGCTGCGGCTGCGACTTGATCTCGGGGTTGAGCGTATTTTCCGGCGCCAGCTCGGGAGAACCGCCCAGGTCGATGATGTAGGGCGTGCCGCTTTCCGAGAAGCCGATCGGGTCCTTGAAGTAACCGGCGATGGCGATCTTCTGTTCCGGGGTGGCGGTGGACAACAGCCACAGCACCAGGAAGAACGCCATCATTGCCGTGGCGAAGTCGGCGAAGGCGATCTTCCACGCCCCGCCGTGATGCCCGCCGGCAAAGCGCTTGACGCGCTTGATGATAATCGGCTGATTGTTTTCCATGGCTTAGCGACCGCGAACCGCTTGTTCCAGCTCGGCGAAGCTTGGACGGTGCGCCGGGTACAGCACCTTGCGCCCGAACTCCACGGCCAGCGATGGCGGCATGCCGGAAGCCGAGGCCACCAGGGAAGCCTTGATGGCTTCGTAGACGTTCAGCTCTTCCTTGGCGTCATGCGCCAGGGAGTGGGCCAGCGGGCCGAAGAAGCCGTAGGCCGCGAGAATACCGAAGAAGGTACCGACCAGCGCGGCACCTACGTGCAGGCCGATGGATTTCTGGTCGCCATCGCCCAGGGACGCCATGGTCACCACGATACCCAGTACCGCCGCGACGATACCGAAACCCGGCATGCCGTCGGCGATGCCGTTGACCGCATGGGACGGATGCTCGAGGTCTTCCTTGAGGCTGAACAGCTCCATGTCGAACAGGCCTTCCAGCTCGTGGGGAGCCATGTTGCCGGAGGACATGATGCGCAGGTAGTCACAGATGAACGCGGTCATGCGCTCGTCTTTGAGTACGGATGGGTATTTGGCGAAAATCGGGCTGGCGGCGGCGTCTTCGATATCGCCCTCGATCGCCATCATGCCTTCGCGGCGGCTCTTGTTGAGGATCTCGTAGATCAGCCCCAGCACTTCCAGGTAGAAGGTCTGGGAAAAGCGCGAACCGAACATCCCCAAGGACTTCTTGAGCACGTGCATGGTCATGTAGCCGGGGTTTGCCTGCAGGAACGCCCCCAGCGCGGCGCCACCGATAATCAGAACCTCGAAAGGCTGGATCAGGGCGGCAATCTTGCCGTGAGAAAGCACGTATCCGCCGAGCACGCTCGCGAACACGACGATGATGCCGATAATTTTAGCCATAGGTAGGAAGGTACTTATTGAGTCGGGTTCAAGGTCATATTCGGAAGTTCTTAAAACTCTTCTTCTACTTATCGGCAAAACTGCGCCAGACTATAGGCCGTTAAGGCGAAAAGCCAGTTTGGCCCGCTCTGGGCGTGTTACAGCAGACGATGATTGCGCCCAGCCATGTCTAATGAAACGACAGTCCCAACTACCGCCCCCCACTCCCTCGAATCCTGGATAAAGCTGCTTGACGCGGTCCGCTTGCCGGTGCCGCAAGCCAGCCACGATCGGGTCTGCCAAGCCATCAGGGACAATCGCAGTTCGCTGCGCGACATTGCCGACCTGATGCAGGACAGCCCCGCGCTGGCCCTGAGCGTGATTCGCGAAGCCAATCGCCACACCCACGGCAGCATGAGCGAGCCGGCCGAGAACCTCGAGATCGCCCTCAACCGCCTGGGCCTCGCGCGTACCGAAGAATTGCTCGCCCGCCTGCCCGCCCAGCCCGAGCAGGAGATCCCGGTCGGGCTGCGCCAGTTGCAACTGATCAGCCAGCACGCGACCCAACAGGCCAACGGCTTTTTCGCCGGACGCCTGGCCAGGCTCTGGCAGGACATCCACTGGGGCAGCCTGCTGTTTCTCTCGCCGCTGTGGCCCCTGGCGCTGACCTATCCAAAACTGCTCGAAGAGTGGGAGCTGCGTGTCGTCCACAAGGCCGAACCGGCCCAGGAGGTCGAGCAGCAACTGTTCGGCGTCGGCCTGCTTCAGCTGGGCCTGGCCCTGGTGGAGGTCTGGCACTTGCCGATCTGGGTACAGCAAGGCTACCGCCTGCTGATCGACGAGCAGGAGCAGTTGGTCAAGGCCCTGCATATCGCCCGGGACAACGCCCATCCGCTGCACCAGCAACAATGCCTGGATGCCGACCCGGCCCTGCAGCGCTGGCTGAACCAGCCGGCCAACTGTGTGTTGCTGGCCAACGCCCTGGCCCTCTCGGCGCAAGAGTCCTGGACCGGCCCGCACTGCATGCGCTGGCAATACCTGACCAGCCTGTACCTGCAGATGTCGATGGACGAGCTGCAACAACAGTTGCACCAGCAAGCCGCGCAGAGTGCCCGGCATCACCATATGCCCGACCTGTGGCACCCGGCCGAGGCGCTGCTCTGGCCCTGGGAGGCCCGGCGTGTGCATCGCGGCGAGCTCCCGGTCGCCGCGCCAACCGCCGAAGACCTGGGCAAATGGCGCAAGCAGTGCAGCGAACTGCTGGTGGAACCCAGTCGCTTCAGCAACGCCATGCACCTGACCACCTTTGCCCGCGACGCCCTGGTGGCGTGCGGCATGCGCCGGGTGATGCTGTTGATGATCGACCGCACCCGGACCCAGTTGCGGGTGCATCAGATCGCCGGGTTGCCTGCGCAAGCCTCGAGCCTGATGCTGACGATCGGCCAGAGCAGCGTATTGCAGCGGCTGCTGGACGCCCCGGCGCAAGTACGCCTGACGCCGACCAACAACGCCCAGTTCTCCGCCCGCCTGCCCGCCAGCCTGCGCACGCTGTTTCGTGGCGAGCACCTGCTGATGCGCTCGGTACCCAGCAATGGCCGGGTGATCATGCTGATCGTCGCCGACCAGGGTGGCCAGCCTTTCTCGGAAATCTCCGTACAGGCGTTCGGCAAGACCGCCCAGTGCATCGAAAAGGCCCTGCACAGCTTTACCAACCGCAGCCGCTGACGCTTGCGCTACAATCCCTCCCTTTGTGCCCTGGAGACCTCACATGCCTGACTTCTCTGGCTTGCCGCTGGTGATCGAGCCGAGCGACCTGCTCCCTCGCCTGGACGCCCGCGAACTGATCCTGGTGGACCTGACCAGCGCCGCCCGCTATGCCGCGGGCCACATCCCCGGCGCGCGCTTCGTCGACCCCAAACGCACCCAGCTCGGTCAGGCGCCGGCGCCCGGGCTGATGCCGCCACAGGCGGCCCTGGAAGCCCTGTTCGGCGAGCTGGGGCATAACCCGGACGCGGTCTACGTGGTCTACGACGACGAAGGCGGCGGCTGGGCCGGGCGCTTCATCTGGCTGCTGGATGTCATCGGCCACTCGCGTTACCACTACCTGGACGGCGGGCTGCTGGCCTGGCTGGCGGACGGCCTGCCGGTCTCGAATGAAGTCCCGGCAGCCGTCGGCGGCCCTGTCGCCCTGACCCTGCACGACGAGCCGACCGCCACCCGCGAATACCTGCAAAGCCGTCTCGGCGCGGCCGACCTGGCGATCTGGGATGCCCGCGGCCCGTTGGAGTACTCGGGGGAGAAAGTCCTCGCCGCCAAGGGTGGGCATATTCCCGGCGCGATCAACTTCGAGTGGACCGCCGGCATGGACCAGGCGCGCAACCTGCGGATCCGCGGCGACATGCCGCAGATCCTCGAACAGCTCGGTATCAGCAAAGACAAAGAAGTGATTACCCACTGCCAGACTCACCATCGCTCTGGCTTCACCTATCTGGTGGCCAAGGCGCTCGGTTATCCGCGAGTCAAAGGCTATGCCGGTTCCTGGGGCGAATGGGGCAACCACCCTGACACGCCCGTAGAGATTTAAAGGTTTAAGGACAGTTAATGAAAAAGCGTTTGTTTATCCTCAGCCAGTACCTGCTGCCTCACCACCTGCTGTCGCGCCTGGCCGGCTGCATCGCCGAGTGCCGCGTGCGCTGGTTCAAGAATGCCTTCACCGCCTGGTTCGCCAAGCGTTATCAGGTGGACATGTCGCAAGCGCTGGTGGAAGACCTGACCGCCTATGAGCACTTCAATGCCTTCTTCACCCGTGCCCTGAAAGACGGCGCCCGCCCGCTGGACCAGACTCCGGGCGCGATCCTCAGCCCGGCCGACGGCGCGGTCAGCCAGCTCGGCCCGATCGAACACGGCCGGGTGTTCCAGGCCAAGGGCCACAGCTTCAGCGTGCTGGAACTGCTGGGTGGCGATTCGGCCCTGGCAGCGCCGTTCATGGGCGGCGATTTCGCCACCATCTACCTGTCGCCGAAGGACTACCACCGCGTGCACATGCCGCTGGCCGGCACCCTGCGGGAAATGGTCTACGTGCCGGGGCGGATCTTCTCGGTCAACCAGACCACCGCGGAAAACGTGCCGGAACTGTTCGCCCGCAACGAGCGCGTGGTGTGCGTTTTCGATACCGAGCGCGGCCCGATGGCCGTGGTCCTGGTGGGCGCGATGATCGTGGCCTCGATCGAAACCGTCTGGGCCGGCCTGGTGACTCCGCCGAAGCGCGAACTGAAGACAGTGCGCTACGACGAAGCCGCCCGCGCACCGATCCACCTGGAAAAAGGCGCCGAATTGGGCCGCTTCAAGCTGGGCTCCACCGCGATCGTGCTGTTCGGTCCGGATCAGGTGCAGTGGGCCGAAACACTGGCCGCCGGCTCGCCGGTCCAGATGGGCCAGAGCCTGACGTCGGCAAACGCCTGAGGCGGTTGACCGCGCACTGAAGAGCGAGCAGCTCCAGGCGCGATGAAACCCCGCCAGTTCGGGGAAGCGTCCGAAGAATGCCGCCGGTCTTTCGACAGGCGGCATTTTTTTGCCCGTCGCAAGCTCCCGACGCAACTAGAACAACAAGTTCAGCATCTCGCTCAGGGCACGATCCGTCGGGTGCGACGAACGGCTTTTCTGCTTCAGGCTCTGTTGCAGGCAGTCAATAAAACACATCGCGGCATAACTGTGGGTATGCCCCTGATGACTGATGATGCCCATGGCCTGCTCATCCATCTGCTCGCGCAGCGCCAAGGCTTGCACATGGGGCTGGAAGCCGGGGCACAGCAACAATGGCTCCGGGCCGAAGCTCAGCATGCCGGCTTGCAGCACCATGCTCGACAGCAGGGTCATCGAATGGGCACAGATCAAGCGCTCGGGACCGATGCCCAACCCATGCCGGCCGAACAACGAGTGCATCACCTGCTCATAAGTGACCGGGCTGTAGTTGACTGCCCAGTCCTGCTCCAGCAACTCCTCCAGGGAACTGGCCTGCAACGCCGGATGGCCATGGCGGGCGAAGACCCGGCAAGGGTGGATCAGCAACGGCTGGCAATGGAACTCCTGGGCGGAAATGCTGCTGAACAGCGGGCCGATGGCGAAGTCCATCTGACCATCCCGTAGCAGAGGCAAGGCTACCGCCAGCAATCCCTCGAACAACTCCAGGCGAATCTCCGGCATGCGCTGGCGAAACAGCCGCACCACATCCGGCAACAGCGTTTCAGCCAGCCAGGGCGTGACCCCGACGCAGAGGCGGGCTGCGTGCTGGCCGCGCAAGGCGGCCAGTTCGTCCTCGGCTCGCTCCAGTTGCCTGAGCACCTGCCGGGCATGCTTGAGCAGTATCCGTCCGGCATCGTTCAGCCGCGTACCGCCGGCATGGCGTTGCAGCAAGGGCAACTGCTGTTCGGCCTCCAGCTCGCGCAAGCTTTTGCTGACCGCGGCTTGCGACAGGAACAGCGCCTTGGCGGCGGCGCGGATGCTGCCGTGCTCCGCCATGGCGATCAATGCCTGCAACTGATGGATCTTCATTGTTCTTCTCCCCCCATCAACCAGAAGTGCTACTGACAACTTTTTTGCGCCTTCCCGGTGTTCTGGGTTGCTTCTAGTATCCCCAGGCCTAGGTCATAACCCCAAAAACAATAAGGAGACATCGTCATGGGCGCGTCCACCATCTTGCCCGGTATCCGTGAAATCACCCCATCCATGATCGCCCTGCGCCATGAGATCCATGCCCATCCCGAACTGGGATTCGAAGAGTTCGAGACCCGCGCCCAGGTGATTCGCTGCCTGCAGGATTGGGGCTACGACATTCACGAAGGGCTGGGGGAAACCGGTGTGGTCGGCACACTGCGCAATGGAGAAGGGCCCGCTATCGGCCTGCGCGCCGATATGGATGCCCTGCCGATCCAGGAAACCACCGGCCTGCCCTGGGCCAGTCGGGTCGAGGGCAAGATGCACGCCTGCGGCCACGACGGCCATACCGCTATGCTGCTGGCCGCGGCCTGGGACCTGGCCAAGCGCCGGCCTTTTCGTGGCACCCTGCATCTGTTCTTTCAGCCGTCCGAAGAAGGTCATGGCGGCTCCGGGGCCAAGCGCATGCTGGATGATGGCCTGTTCGACCTGTTCCCCTGCCAGGCGATTTTCGCCATGCACAATATGCCGGGGGTGCCCCTGGGCAAGCTGGGCTTCCTGCCTGGGCCGTTCATGGCTTCCACCGATACCGCCACCATCCGCATCCAGGCCACCGGCGGCCACGGCGCGATGCCGCACAAGGCCGTGGACCCGATCGTGGTCTGTGCCTCACTGGTGATGGCCCTGCAAAGCATTGTGTCGCGCAACGTGCCTCCCCTGGAGACGGCCGTCATCACCGTGGGGGCGATCATGGCCGGCGAGGCCCCCAACGTGATTCCGGAAACCGCGCAAATGCGCCTGAGCATACGCGCCTTGTGCCCGGACATCCGCGAGCTGTTGCGTCAACGCATCATCGCCCTGGCTGAGGCCCAGGCCGCGGGATTTGGCGCCCGTGCCGAGGTGGATTACGAATATGGCTATCCGCTGCTGGTCAATGATGCCGCGGCGACCCGGCTGGCCGAGGCAGTGGCGCGAGACTGGCTCGGGGAGGAAGGGTTGGTGACGAACATGCAGCCGCTGACCGGCAGCGAGGATTTCGCCTTCTGGCTGGAGCAGGTACCAGGCTGCTACCTGATTATCGGCAATGGCGACGGCGAAGGCGGCTGCATGGTGCATAACCCGGGTTATGACTTCAACGACCAGGCCTTGCCGATCGGCGCAAGCTACTGGGTCAAGCTGGTGGAACGCTATCTGGCCTGACTCCGGGAGGACTTGCCATGACCGCTTTACAGGAAGCGCCGGCGCTCAGTGCGTCGGCTCCTAGTCGGCGCGCCATTATCGCCATCACACTGGGCAACGCCCTGGAGTTCTACGACTTCATCGTCTACAGCGCCCTGGCCACCTTGATGGGGCGCCTGTTCTTTCCATTCAGCGATGAACCCTTGTTGCAATTGATGCTGTCGCTGGCGGTATTTGGCACCGGCTTTATCAGCCGGCCCATCGGCGGCATTCTGATTGGCCTGTATGCCGACCGCCGAGGCCGCAAACCGGCGTTGCGACTGAGCCTCTGGCTGATGGCCATTGGTTCGCTGCTGTTCGTGATCGCCCCCACTTACGCCCAGGCCGGCCTGCTGGGCCCGCTGCTGGTGCTGCTGGCGCGCCTGGTGCAAGGCTTTGCCGTGGGCGGCCAGGTCGGTGCGGCCACCTCCATGCTGATGGAGTACGCCAACGACCGCACACGCGGCTACTACTGTAGCTGGCAGCTGTTGAGCCAGGGCCTGGGGGTGCTCTGCGGCACATTGGTGGTGGCGTTGCTGGGCGCAGTCCTGTCACCGGAAGCCATGGACAGTTGGGGCTGGCGGATGGTGTTCGCGGTCGGCGTGCTGACGATTCCGGTAGGTGAATACATTCGCCACCGGCTGGATGAAACCGCCGCCGTGAGCACAAGCTCGTCCCCAGGTGAGCCTGCGCCAGACCAGGAACCGGCGGGGCCGCTGCTGCGCCAGCACTCGCGGCAGATTATCGCCGGAGTGCTAGTGGCGGTGGGGGCAACGGCACCGACCTTTATCATTGGCCACTACCTGGCCAACCATGCCGTGACCTTGCTCGGCATGCCACTGTCGGTGGCAATCTGGGCAGCCTCGGCGTCGGCGTTGCTGATGGTGCTGCTGTCGGTCCCGGCGGGTCGACTGAGCGACCGCATCGGCCGGCGCCGATCGATCCTGCTGCCGCGGCTGGCGCTGCTGGTGCTGATCTACCCTGGCTTCCTGCTGCTGCATGCCATGCCCGGCCTGCCCATGCTGCTATTGGTAGTCAGCCTACTGAGCGTGCCTTTGGTGTATACCTCGGTACCCACCCTGGCAGTGTTGCCGGAGCTGTTTCCACGCCGCATCCGCGCCAGCGGCATGTCCATCGTCTATTGCCTGGGAGTCATGGTGTTCGGCGGTTTTGCGCAGTTCTTCGCCTCCGGCCTGATCAAGCTCACGGGCGACCCCAGCTCGCCGGCCTGGTATGTGATGGCCTGCATTCTGTTGTCGCTGATCGGCCTGGCCATGGTGCCGGAAACCGCAGGCAAGGCCTTGGACTAGGCCTCCCGCCGCCGGCCTGGAGAGCATCGGGCCGGCAGCGGACTCAGGTTCCGCGGTGCGCGGTCTGGCGACGGCGCACCTCCTGCCGGATCAGTTTTGTCCGTCGCGATCGCGGAAACCCAGCAGATAAAGCACACCATCCAGGCCCAGGGTGGAAATCGCCTGCTTGGCCGACTGCTTGACCAGCGGCTTGGCGCGGAAGGCCACGCCCAGGCCGGCGATCGCCAGCATCGGCAGGTCGTTGGCGCCGTCGCCGACCGCGATGGTCTGCTCCAGACGCAACCCTTCCTTGGCGGCCAGTTCGCGCAGCAGATCGGCCTTGCGCTGGGCGTCGACAATCGGCTCGACCGCGACACCGGTCACCTTGCCGTCGACCACTTCCAGCTCGTTGGCGAATACGTAGTCGATCCCCAGCTTGGCCTGCAATTGCTTGGCGAAGTAGGTGAAGCCGCCTGAAAGGATCGCGGTCTTGTAGCCCAGGCGCTTGAGTTCGGCGAACAGGGTCTCGGCGCCCTCGGTCAGGCGCAGCGACGCGCCGATGGAGTCCAGCACCTTGATATCCAGGCCCTGGAGCAAGGCCAGGCGTTCCTTGAAGCTGGCCCGGAAATCCAGTTCGCCGGCCATGGCCCGCTCGGTGATTTCCGCTACTCGGTCACCCACGCCTGCGGCCTTGGCCAGCTCGTCGATGACTTCCGCCTCGATCAGCGTCGAGTCCATGTCGAACACCGCCAGGCGGCGGTTACGACGGAACAGCGAGTCTTCCTGGAAGGCGATATCGACGTTCAGCTCCTGGGCGACGCTCAGGAACTCGGCGCGCAACGCCTGCGGATCGGCCGCTTCGCCACGCACGGAGAACTCGATGCAACCCTTGCCCTTGTCGGCCGGGGTGTCCAGCGGCATGCGCCCGGAGAGGCGATCGATATGGTCGATGTTCAAGCCGTACTTGGCGGTGATCGAACTGACGCGCTGCAACTGCTCCGCGGTGACCTTGCGGGTCAGCAGGGTGACGATATGGCGCTTCTTGCCCTGGCCGCCGACCCACTGCTGGTAATCCTCTTCGGAAACCGGCGTGAAACGGACCTGCTGGTCCAGCTCATAGGCAGTGAACAGGATGTCCTTGAGCACCGACGAGCTCTGCTCGTTGTCCGGAATTTCAACCAGGATGCCGAACGACAGAGTGTCGTGAATCACCGCCTGACCGATGTCGAGAATGTTCACACCAGCCTGGGCCAGAACGCCGGTAATGGCCGCAGTGAGACCCGGACGGTCTTCACCAGTGATGTTTATCAGGACGATTTCGCGCAAGGCGCACCCCCGCAGGTGGAAAAAAACCGCATTCTACCCACTTTCAGTGACCATCGGGCACAGCCAGCGCTTTGCCGGTCTAGGGCCTGTCGCTATACTGCGCCTCAACTTCACGGACAAAAGAGCCGAGCTCAGTGAACCGGCCCACGCCAGTTAAAACCGATAACTTCTTCCTGCTGATCTTCCGTGCACTGCGCCATCGCCGTGTACCGATTGCATTGCGCATTGCCAGCCATAACGTGATCCTGGTCGCCCTGGCCCTGGTGATCTATGCCTGCGTGATGGGGCTGCAATTCAAGCAGGCCATGCACGAACAAGCCGACGCCCTGGGTCAGAGCCTGACCACCCAGACCGCGACCTCGGCCACCGAGTTGTTGGTGTCCAACGACATCCTCAGTCTCAACGTGCTGCTGAATAACCTGACCAAGAACCCGCTGGTGGCCCACGCGGCGATCTATAGCGTGGACAACCGCATCCTCGCCGAGGCCGGTCAGCGCCCGAAAAGCAGCCTGCTGGGTGAAACCGAAGGCGTCTACCAGACCAAGATCACCTTCCAGGACGTGACCGCGGGCAACCTGCGCATCAGCCTGGACATGGAACAATTCCAGCAGCCGATGACCATCAGCCTGCAGAGCATGGGCATTCTCAGCGCCATCCTGCTGGCCTTGGCCCTGGCCTTGAGCCTGCGCCTGGGGCGGCACATCTCCACTCCGCTGATGCAACTGCGGGTCTGGCTGCGGGATATCGACGAACACACCCCGGCCACCCAGCGCCAGGACGAGATCGGCGACCTGGCGCGCCAGCTGCACGCCAGCTTCGCGCCGGAGAAGGTCGAGCCGGAACCCGAACCGGAAGCCGAGATCGACGATACCGACTACGACGACAGAGAAGACGCGGAACCGACCTTCGAGGTGCGCAACCTGCGTGACCCGAGCTTCGATGAAAGCGCTCCGGTGGCCGGCCTCAAACCCGCGCCACGGCACGTGGTCAACGCCGAAGAGGATCTGGCCGACGATGAAGACCCGTTCGCCGATCTTCGCGACAGCTCGTCCACCGCGACCGCTGCCAAGCCGATCGTAAAACCTGCGGTACCGACCCAACCGCAGCACAGCGCGGTACTGGCCGTGCAACTGGGCGCCCAGGAGCAACTGCGCCGCCTGCCCCGGGCCCGCCTGACGGAATTGCTGGAGCGTTATCGCGACTGTCTCGACCAGGCTGCTTCGCTGTACCAGAGCGAACTGCACACCCTGAACGACGGCAGCACGCTGATGCTGTTCCACAGCGAAGACAGCGGCGACGACTACCTGACCAACGCCATCTGCTGCGGCGAATTGCTGCGCGCCCTGGGCCACGCCCTGCAAATCGAAGTGGCCGACAGCGGCATCACCCTGCAGCTGCAACTGGGCCTGACCCTGGGCGACGAGCTGTTCGGCCTGAGCCAGATCGATCTGCTGCTGACCGAGACCGCCCAAGACGCCCTGGCACTGTCCCAGCACAGCCGCAACCTGCTGCTGGTCGAGCGCAAGATCAACGACGACGCCCTGATTCGTCAGCGCGCGCGCATCCGTCCGATCGCCAGCCCGGAAGGTGCCTGCTGCGTCGAGCGCCTGATGGAGCCCTACCCATCGATGCTGGAACGGCAACTGGCGCGGATGCACGAGACCCGGGCCAAGCTGTAAGCCAGCCGCCCAACAAAAAGCCCGCAGCGATGCGGGCTTTTTGTTGGGCGTTGTTCGGGCTGACGCCATCGCGGG
>NZ_JBQENK010000008.1:59123-200288 GCF_052044735.1 Pseudomonas sp. 22526 | reverse complement strand
CCCGCGATAACAATCTGCAGAACACCGCAGAGCTCCCGAACAACTCTCCAGAAACGACAAAGCCCGCTGATCAGCGGGCTTTGTCCTGAAACCGCAACACTCAGAAGCGGAACACTTCCATATCCGTGCGGATAGGTGTGGCCATCGGAATCTTCGGCTGCTTCTCCTGCTCGGCCGGTTTTGCCGCCGGTGCAGGCGCCGCCTTGCGTGGCACCTCGGCTACCGTAGGCTGGTTGGCCAGCGGCTTGAGGGCACCCGACAGCTGCTCGGCCAGGCGTTGCAGCAATACACCCTGGGCCTGGACCTGGGACGCGGTGGTACCGGCATGTTGTTCCTGCAGATGAACGATACGGTTGTCGCGAACCTGCCCACGGCGATCGATCAGGCGCCATTGCGCATCGAGAACCGCCGGTTGCGACGCGCCCGAATCCAGGCGAGTGATCGACAGCAGCACCTGCACATCCGGGGTGAAGCCAGTGCTCGCCGGCGCCAGCACTACACGCTGGCTGTCCAGCTGACCGGCAACCTGGCGCAACAGCAACTGATCGATATCGGAAGACAGGCTGCCAGCCCAGCGACCGTCGGTCGAAGCCTGCAGGCTGCCGTCGTTCTGACGTTGCAGCAAGGTTTCACGTTGCAGGTAGTCGGCAACCAGTACCGGGCCCAGCAATACGGCCATGCCGGCACTTTGTGCCGGTTGAGCTGGACTTCCGCTGTCCAGCTGATACAGCGACACCGGCTGGTGTACGCTGCAACCCGCCAGGCCAAGAACGCCAGCGAGCAAGAAAACAAGAGGAAGGCGCAGAGCAGTCATCATCCCATCCAGGTGGCGGCCACAAGGCTAGCCACAGTGTAAATACTCAAAATAACCCTGAATAACGCTCAGCCACGCCGGCGCTTGAAAGCGCATATCATCCGTGAATATGCGCCATGACTCCAGTGTTGTAGCGCCGATCTACCGGTTAAATCGCAGATCGGACGCTCTAGACCGCATCAATTGAGAGTTTCTACCAACAACGCATCCACTCGCTGGAAGCCTCGTGGCAGCTTGTTACCCCGGCGACCGCGTTCGCCCTTGTAATGTTCGAGGTCATCGGCCTTGAGCGACAGGGTACGTTTTCCGGCCTGCAGCACCAATGTCGCGCCTTCCGGCAGTACCGCGATATCGGTCACATACTCCTCGCGACTGGCCACCCGCTCACCCGGAATCCCGATGATCTTGTTGCCCTTGCCTTTGCCCAGTTGCGGCAGGTCGCTGATCTTGAACACCAGCAAACGCCCTTCGGTGGTCACCGATGCCAGCCAGTTCTGTTCACGATCGCTCACCGGCCGCGGCAACAACACCTTGGCGTTGTTCGGCAGGCTCAACAGCGCCTTGCCGGCCTTGTTCTTGGCTTGCAGATCCTCGCCCTTGACCACGAAGCCGTAACCCGCGTCGGACGCAATCACGTACAGCGCCTCGTCGTCCGGCAGCAGTACGCATTCGAAACTGGCGCCAGGTGGCGGCGTCAGGCGTCCGGTCAGCGGCTCGCCCTGGCCACGGGCCGATGGCAGCGTATGTGCCGCCACCGAATAACTGCGCCCGGTGGAGTCGATAAACACTGCAAACTGATTGGAACGCCCGATGGCCGAGGTCTTGAAGCCGTCACCAGCCTTATAGGACAGGCCCGTGGCGTCGATATCATGCCCTTTGGCGCAGCGCACCCAACCTTTTTCCGACAGAACGATGGTGACCGGCTCGGTCGGCATCAGCTCGTTTTCCGACAGGGCCTTGGCCTCCGCGCGCTCGACGATTGGCGAACGACGGTCGTCACCGTAGGTTTCAGCGTCCTGCAGCAATTCGGTGCGCACCAGCTTCTTCAGCTTGGCTTCACTGTTGAGCAGGGCTTGCAGCTTGGCCTGCTCCTTGAGCAGTTCGTCCTGCTCGGCGCGCAACTTCATCTCTTCCAGCCGCGCCAACTGACGCAGGCGGGTATCGAGGATGTAGTCGGCCTGCACTTCGCTCAGGGCGAAACGCTCGATCAGCTTGGCCCGCGGCTGGTCCTCGGTACGAATGATGTGGATCACTTCATCCAGGTTGAGGTAGGCGATCAGCAAGCCGTCCAACAGGTGCAGGCGACGCTCGACCTTGTCCAAGCGGAACTGCAGGCGGCGGCGCACCGTCAGTACGCGGAACTCCAGCCATTCCACCAGCAGGGCGCGCAGGTTCTTCAGCTGCGGCTTGCCGTCCAGGCCGATGATGTTGACGTTGACCCGGTAGCTGGATTCCAGCTCGGTGGTGGCGAACAGATGCTGCATCAGCTCGTCGGGATCGACCCGGTTGGAGCGCGGAATGATCACGATCCGGCAGGGGTGCTCGTGGTCCGACTCGTCACGCAGGTCGGCGACCATCGGCAGCTTCTTGGCCTGCATCTGCGCGGCGATCTGCTCCAGCACCTTGGCGCCGGAGACCTGGTGCGGCAGCGCGGTGACGATGATGTCGCCATCCTCGATGCGATAGACGGCACGCATGCGCACCGAACCGCGACCGGTTTCGTAGATTTTCAGCAGGTCCGCGCGCGGCGTGATGATTTCCGCTTCAGTCGGGTAGTCCGGGCCCTGAATGTGCTCGCAGAGCTGTTCGACCGTGGCCTTGGGCTCGTCCAGCAGGCGCACGCAGGCGGTAGCGACTTCCCGCAGGTTGTGCGGCGGTACGTCAGTGGCCATGCCCACGGCGATGCCGGTAGTGCCATTGAGCAGGATGTTCGGCAAACGTGCCGGCAATACCAGGGGTTCCTGCAAGGTACCGTCGAAGTTCGGCCCCCAGTCCGCGGTGCCCTGGCCCAGCTCGCTGAGCAGGACTTCGGAGTAACGCGACAGGCGCGCCTCGGTGTAACGCATGGCGGCGAAGGACTTGGGATCGTCCGGCGCACCCCAGTTACCCTGGCCATCCACCAGGGTGTAGCGGTAGCTGAACGGCTGCGCCATCAGCACCATGGCTTCGTAGCAGGCCGAGTCGCCGTGGGGGTGGAACTTACCCAGCACGTCACCGACCGTACGGGCGGACTTCTTGTGCTTGGAATCGGCATCCAGCCCCAGCTCACTCATGGCGTAGACGATACGCCGCTGTACCGGTTTCAGGCCGTCGCCGATATGCGGCAAAGCACGGTCCATGATCACGTACATGGAGTAGTTGAGGTAGGCATTTTCGGTGAAGTCAGCCAGCGATCGGCGTTCTACGCCATCCAGGCTGAGATCCAGGGAGTCGCTCATGCGGGCCTCATCAGTTCGTTGTCTGGCGCAGCAGCAAGGTGCCGCCGCGCTGGGTAAATTCAAGTTTTTTCAAAGCGCTCATGCCCAGCAACACCTGATCGCCGCCCAGGCCCGGCGCGACCAGCGCACGGACATCCCGCAGGACGATATCGCCCAGCTGCAGGCGGTCGAGGCGGGTTCGATAACCCTCGCTACGACCATTGGCGGTACTCAGGGTCACCGGGGCGCCCTTCTCCAGGCCGAGACGCTCGGCCAGCCCGGACGGGATCGACACATCGGTCGCTCCGGTATCGAGCATGAAATTCACCGGCTGGCCGTTGATCTGGCCGCTGGCGACGAAATGCCCCTGGCCGTTGCCGACCAGTTTCACTTCGATGTAACCCTCATGTTGTTGCGAAGTGACGACAGCATTGGGGTTCTCCTGACGCTGCTCCCACTCGCCGAAAAACCGTGTCGCCAGGAACAGCCCGGCGCCCCAGGCCAGCACCAGCAGCACGCGCCCGGCACGTTTGCCCGGTGGCTGCTGGCTCACGGTTTGCCCCCCCAACCGCCCTCGGGCGCGGCGAAGCGCCAGACAATCGGGCGTTTTTCACCATCGGCACGGGCCCCGGTGTTGTTATCCACACCGATCCAGGCGCCGTCGGCATCCACCACCAGTGCCTCGGTCAGGCCATAGGCCTGTGGATAACGCCGGTTTTCCTGCAGCGCCTCGGCGGCAAACGACCAGCAACGCTCGACCTTGGCCGTCGACGCATCACGACGACAGACCTGAAACGCATTGCGTTCGAGGGTGAACAGCTTGCCCTCGAACAGCGACAGGTCGGCGAAATCCCGGGACACCGCCTTGGCCTTGGGCATCTGCGGCGGCTGCATTTCCAACCCGGCCTCGCTGAGCAGCACACAGCCGCCGTCGCAGTCCCAGACACTCTGCTGGCGCTTGATCAACAGCAGCCCGCGGCGCTCGCGCTCGGCGGCCAGCCAGATCTTGTCGCCGGCCGGGTTGACCGCCAGGCCTTCGAGCAAGGCATTGAAGTGCAGCAACATACCGCTGGCCCGCGCCTCGCGCACCATGATCGGCGAAATCTTCAGCCAGGCGGCCGACCCCGTCGGCGCCAGCTGCAACACCGCCGCATGGGACTCGCTGACCACATACTTGTTGCCGACGCTGTCGCAGGTGATGCCCTCGAAATCCAGGTCGCCGCCGCGCACGAACGAAGCGACCCAGGTGCGTGAGTTCAAGCCCCAGGGCAAACCGCTGTCCGGCACCGGCGGCACGTCGATGCGCACGGTTTCAGCCTGCCAGACCCGGTCGCTGGTATCGAGCCGATAGATCTGGTCATCGTCGCGGTCGGAGACCGTCCACAGCTCCTTGCCGCACAACGCCAGCCCCGACAGGTTGCCGCCGCGCATGCCATCCACCGGATGCTCGGCCAGCAGCCTCAACTCGGGCAAGGGGTCGGCCATCGCCGAGGTTGCCAATAGCAGTAACGCCAGGGCAAAGCCTCTGCGCATCAGGCCAGAACCTCGGCCAGGTTGCCCTTGGACTCCAGCCAGCTCTTGCGATCGCCGGCGCGTTTCTTCGCCAGCAGCATGTCCATCATTTCCGAAGTCGCGGCGAAGTCCTCACCGAGGGTCAACTGCACCAGGCGCCGGGTGTTCGGGTCCATGGTGGTTTCGCGCAGTTGCGGCGGGTTCATTTCACCCAGGCCCTTGAATCGGGTGACCTGCGGCTTGCCCCGCTTCTTCTCGGCCACCAGGCGATCGAGGATGCCGTCGCGCTCGGCCTCGTCGAGGGCGTAGTAGATCTCCTTGCCCAGGTCGATGCGGTATAGCGGCGGCATCGCCACGTAGACGTGGCCGGCATCCACCAGCGGACGGAAATGCTGGACGAACAGCGCGCAGAGCAACGTCGCGATGTGCAAGCCGTCGGAGTCGGCGTCGGCGAGGATGCAGATCTTGCCGTAGCGCAGCTGGCTCATGTCCTCGGCGCCCGGGTCGACCCCGATAGCCACGGCGATGTTGTGCACTTCCTGGCTGGCCAGCACTTCGCTGCCGTCGACTTCCCAGGTGTTGAGGATCTTGCCGCGCAGCGGCAGGATCGCCTGGAATTCCTTGTCCCGCGCCTGCTTGGCCGAACCGCCGGCGGAATCACCTTCCACCAGGAACAGCTCGGAACGCATCGGGTCCTGGCCGGCGCAGTCCGCCAGCTTGCCTGGCAGTGCCGGGCCCTGGGTAATGCGCTTGCGCTCGACCTTCTTGCTGGCCTTGAGGCGACGACCGGCGTTGCTGATGGCCAGCTCCGCCAGTTGCATGCCCAACTCCGGGTTGGCGTTGAGCCACAGGCTGAACGCGTCCTTGACCACGCCCGAAACGAAAGCTGCCGCCTCACGGGACGACAAGCGTTCCTTGGTCTGGCCGGAGAACTGCGCATCCTGCATCTTCATCGACAGTACGAAAGCGATACGCTCCCAGACGTCTTCCGGCGCCAGCTTCAGGCCGCGCGGCAGCAGGTTGCGGAACTCGCAGAACTCACGCATGGCGTCCAGCAGACCCTGGCGCAAACCGTTGACGTGGGTCCCGCCCTGGGCGGTCGGGATCAGGTTGACGTAGCTTTCCTGCACGCTGTCGCCGCCTTCCGGCAACCACAGCAGGGCCCAGTCCACCGCTTCCTTGTTACCCGCCAGGCTGCCGCAGAAAGGCTCGGCCGGCAGGCGTTCGAATTCGCTGACCGCGTCCACCAGATAGGAGCGCAGGCCGTCTTCGTAATGCCACTCGACCTTCTCGCCGGTGCCTTTGTCTTCGAAGCTGACCAGCAGCCCCGGGCACAACACGGCCTTGGCCTTGAGCACATGCTTGAGGCGGCTGACGGAGAATTTTGGCGAATCGAAGTATTTCGGATCCGGGGAGAAGTACACGCTGGTCCCGGTATTGCGCTTGCCGACGCTGCCGACCACTTCCAGCTCGGTGGCCTTGAAACCGTCGGCGAAGGTCATCTGGTATTCGTTGCCGTCCCGCTTGACCCGCACCCGCACCTGGTTCGACAGAGCGTTGACCACGGAAATACCCACCCCGTGCAGACCGCCGGAGAACTGGTAGTTCTTGTTGGAAAACTTGCCGCCCGCATGGAGCTTGGTGAGGATCAGCTCGACGCCGGACACGCCCTCTTCGGGGTGAATGTCCACCGGCATGCCGCGACCGTCATCGGACACTTCCAGGGAATGATCGGCATGCAGGATGACCTGGATCGACTTCGCGTGCCCCGCCAGGGCTTCGTCGACACTGTTGTCGATGACTTCCTGGGCGAGGTGGTTCGGCCGGGTGGTGTCGGTGTACATGCCCGGGCGTTTGCGCACCGGGTCGAGGCCCGAGAGGACTTCGATGGCGTCTGCGTTATAAGAGCTAGCGCTGGGAGTGGCCATGGGGTCTCGTCGTTAGTCGTTCAATGAAATAGAAGCGAGGGTTCACAGCGAGGTGAAATCGATCGCCTGGTACTGATCCGGGCCGATGCCGGCAAAATTCAACAACGCCGGCAATTGTCCAGCAAAACCCTGGAAACTATGGTCGCCGCCGGCCTGGATGCGCAAGGCACAGGCTCGGTAATACAGCTGGGCGCTGCGATAGTCCAGCGTCTCGTCACCTGTCTGCAGCCAGACCTGGAACCGCTGCGGGTCCTGGGGCGCCGGCACTTCCAGTTCGGCCAGGGCCGTCACGTGGTCGTGGGTCAATTCCCAGGTTTCCCCGGTATAGAGGTTGGTCTGCGTGCCCAGAAAGCCGTCGAACATCCGGTGCGGACTGACCGCGGGGTTGATCAGCAGGGCTTTCAGGCCGTGGCGCTCGGCAAGGTGAGTGGCATAGTAGCCGCCGAGAGAGCTGCCGACCAGCAGCGGCCGTCCGAGTTCGGCAATCGCCTGCTCCAACTGGCCAATGGCCTCGCGCGGATGATGATGCAGGGCTGGCACACGCAGCTGTTCGCCGCGGCCGATCGCCTCCATGACGGCGATCAGCTGGCTGGCTTTCTTCGACGCCGGTGCGCTGTTGAAGCCGTGGATATACAGGATCGAACCGGACATGCGCACTCCCTTTGCATCGTGCAAAAAGGCGCAGTTTACAGGGTGTATCGCCGCTTGACTTGTGTTCAGGTGTATCCCTTTGTCCTGCCGCCGCAGACTACGGCCCTGGGCCGGAATCAGTAGCCGTCGCTGCCGTAATCGACCTCGAAGTCGAAGCCGGTGACCCGCTCGACACCGGTTTCCAGGCGCCCATCGGGCAGCAGGCGCAGCCAGCGATAACCCGGCGCGGTTTCGCCGACCTTGAAATCCTCGCTGCCCGGCTCGAACTGAATGCAGGTCGAGGGCGACGCCAGCAGGCGCAAAGGCCCCTGCTGACGGTCGATTTCCTGATGCACATGGCCCCAGAGCACCGCGCGCGCCTGCGGAAATCGCTCCAGCACGGCGAACAGCGCGTGCGGATTGCGCAGCCCGATGGGCTCCATCCAGGCACAACCGATGGAGACCGGATGATGGTGCAGGCACACCAGGTGATGGCGCTCGGGGGCTTCGCTCAAGGCGCTGGCGAGCAACTGCAGCTGCTCGTCCTGCAGATAGCCCGGTACCGAACCCGGTACGGCCGAGTCGAGCAGGGTTATCCGCCAGTTGCCGATGTCCACCACCGGCGCCAGCAACGAACTCTGGGTCGCCGCCTGCGCCATGACTTGCGGCTCGTCGTGGTTGCCGGGAATCCAGCGTGCCGGTGCCGGAATCTGCCGGGTCATGTCACGAAATAGCTGATAGGACTCCAGCGTACCGTCCTGGGACAGGTCGCCCGTGGCCAGCATCAGGTCGATTTTCGGCTGCTGCTCCAGCACCAGCTCGATCACCCGCTGCAGGCTGTCGCGGGTATTCATGCCCAGCAGCGTGCCGTCCGCTTCGGCGAACAGATGGCTGTCGGACAGCTGCACCAGCAACACGGGATCGTCGGTGGTCAGAGTGGATGCGCTCGGCAAGGCGGCCTCCCAGGGCGTGTCACGGGAAGTGAGGAATGGAGGCAATTATGCTGGGGGAAATTCAAAAGAGGAAACCGGCGAACCGGACGCAGTTCACATCTACCGCACGGCCTCGAACTCATGACCGCAAGCCAGGCAGTGGCTCAGCCATTCACCGAGAAACACATTGAGCTGGGCCTTCTCGTCCGGCTGGTGCATGAAGGCGTTCGGATACGGATAGATGCCACGAAAGCGCCGGGCGTGCTCGGCACTGATGACCTCGGCCATGCGCGCGTCGTGGTAGACCTGCACTTCCAGCTGCGGCACCGGCAGCCAGGGCAGGCTGTGTTCCTGGCGCACCTGCAGGGTGGTGGTGTAAGGACAGGCCAGCAGCACCTCCAGCGCCAGCACGCCGAGCATCTGGTCACCCTGGGTCACCGCGATCCGCCGCGCCACCGGCTGGTTGCGCATGTCGGGCAACAGGCGCATCAACCGGGCATAGTTGGCCTCGCAGGACGCTTGCAGCCCCACGAGATCGACCCGATAGCGATCGCGCACTTTGTTTACGACCATAACCCCCTCACTTCAACGCGGTTCAAAGCCAGCCATTGCAAGGCAATAATGCTCGCCGCGTTGGAAATCCGCCCATCCCTTACCGCCTGCAGTGCGTCTTCGAAAGCCCAGACCGACACGCGGATATCCTCCGCCTCTTCCACCAGCCCGTGCAGGCCACCGGCACCGCTGCTGTCGCAACGCCCCAGGTACAGGTGCACGAACTCGGTACTGCCCCCCGGCGACGGGAAATACTGGGTCATTGGCCACAGTGCGGAGAATGTCAGCCCAGCTTCCTCCTGCGCCTCGCGGTGAGCAACTTCTTCCGGCTGCTCGTCCTTGTCGATCAGACCAGCGACCAGTTCGATCAACCAGGGGTTCGCGGTTTTCCCCATGGCGCCGACGCGAAACTGCTCGATCAAGACCACTT
Organism: Pseudomonas sp. 22526; assembly: GCF_052044735.1. NCBI lineage: Bacteria > Pseudomonadati > Pseudomonadota > Gammaproteobacteria > Pseudomonadales > Pseudomonadaceae > Pseudomonas > Pseudomonas sp. 22526. Next base: position 191,073 of record NZ_JBQENK010000008.1, on the reverse strand, counting down.
CATCGCGTTGCGGATCGTACGGCAGGACGCAGACAGCATCGTGACGGACAAAGATTTCACGACTGATCTCGCGCCCCATGCCACCGGCAAACAGCTCGTGGCGCAGTTGCACCCGGTCGAGCTGATAAAAACCCTGGAAGCATTTCTCGCGCCGAAGGATATCGACAGTGGTCGGCGTGGTGTTGGCAAAGTCCGTCATAGCAATCCTCGTTTCCTGCGGCCAGATCCGAGGCTCCCCCTCGACATCGCGCCATCCTAACGCGCCGATGACCGATGATGCAGCCCCTTTGCCATCAGCGGGATAGACGGCAAGGGGGCAAACCTAATCTAATTGCCTCTATTGAGCTTAGTGGCGAACTGATTGCCCCGCAGGCAGTCGAAGCCGGTAACTTTTGCCTACCTCTGGTTTATCAAGGACGCACATGTCGCTTCTTAAAATCGCTTCCGTGGCTTGCCTGGCCCTGACCCTGGGCGCCTGCCAAAGCCTGTTCCAACCCAGCCATCAAAAGCCCCTGCAAAGCACCAGCGACAAGTCGGAACAGATCAAGCCCGGCTGCAGCAACCAGGATTGCCCGCTGGTGAACATCGACACCGTGCACTTCGCCGACGAGCCGCAGCTGGATGCGCTGATTGAAAAGCGCCTGCTGCAGATGACCCGCACCACCGCGGAGCAGGCCGTGCCAGCGACGCTGAGCGCCTATCGGGAGCAGTTCCTGCGCGAGGCCGACAGCCGCAACAGCATGTACCTGCAAGCCAAGGTACGCGAACAGCATGACGGCCTGGTGATCATCGAACTGGCCAGCTACCTGGACACCGGCGGCGCCCACGGCACGCCCGGCCGCGGCTTCATCAACTACTCCCGCGAGCTGCACAAGGAACTGACCCTGTCCGACATGCTGCGCCCGGGCCAGGAAGCCGCGTTCTGGAAGGCCGCCCAGGTGGCCCACAACAGCTGGCTGATCAGCACCAAGCTGGACCAGGAGCCGGAGTTCATCAAGACCTGGCCGTTCCAGAAAACCCCGAACGTGGCGCTGACCTACGGCGGCGTGATCCTCAAGTACAACGTGTCGGTGATCGCGCCTTACGCGCTGGGCCACATCGAACTGAAGATCCCTTACAACCGCCTGGACGGCATTCTCAAGCCCGAGCTGTTTCCTGGCCGTAGCTGAAGGCCCGTCCCAGCAGCCCTTGCAGCAGCCCTGCCAACACCAGTGACGGCAGGGTTGCGCCAACATCCGGATAGAAGTTGGCCAGCAGGTGATAAGTGCTGACCCCACCCAGCCAGGCCAGCAACGCCGGCCAGCGCAAACCCACGGACAGCACCTGGGCACTGCGCTTGCGCAGGATGAAGTGATCCAGCAGCACCACGCCGAACAGCGGCGCGAACACCGAGCCGATCAGCAACAGGAAGTTCTGATACTGGGCCAACGGCGCCAGGCAGGCGATCAGAGTGCAGAGCACGCCAATGGCCAGGGCCAGGTGCTCGACTTTCAGGCGCAGTAGAATGCCGCTGGAGACCGCAGCCGAGTGGATATCGGCAAAGGCGTTTTCCGACTCGTCCAGCAGGATCAGCAACAGCGGAATCCCCAGGCCCGCGCCGGCCAGGGCCAGCAACAGAGCATTGACTTCACCGCTCGGCGCAAAGGCCAGGATGTAGGCCACGCCCAGGCTCATCAGCCACAGGTTGCCGATAAAGAACCCCAGCGCCGTACCGCCAAACACATTGCGCGCACGCTTGCCGAACCTTGAGTAGTCGGCGATCAGCGGCAACCATGACAACGGCATGGCGATCGCGATATCGAACCCCACGCCGAGCGGCATGGAGCCGTCGCCGGCCTGGGCCCAGAGCGCAGCCAGATCGGCCTTGGCGAACAGGTTCCAGGTCAGCCACAGGCAGGCTGCCAACAGCAGCCAGATGCCCCACTTGCGCAGGACCTTGCGCACAAAGGTCAGCGGCCCGCTGACCGCGAGCAAGGTCGCCAGCGCGCCGAAAAACAGAGTCCAGAGCAAAGGACTGGCCAGCAGGCTGCCTTCGCTGAATGCACGGCCACCCAACAGGCTGGCGGCATCGCGCATGACAATGATCTCGAACGACCCCCAGCCCACCAGTTGCAGCAGGTTGAGCAAGGCCGGCAGGCTCGCGCCGCGAGTGCCGAGGCTGAGCTTGAGCGCCGCCATGGACGACAGGCCGGTATCGCTGCCGATCACCCCGACCGCCGCGAGCAGCAAGACGCCGACCGCCGTACCGAGAAAGATCGCCAGCAAGGCACCGGACAGGCCCAGGCCTGGCGCCAGCAGCGCGCCGGTCTGCAACACCATCAGGCCGATGCCGAGGGAAAACCACAGGGAAAACAGATCGCGCGCGCCGAATACACGCCTGTCGGCGGGGACCGCGAGATCGGGAGAATAGGTGCTGCTGGATGTGTTCAAGGGTGTATCTCGAAGGGACATCGTTGGGAAAATCCCCCCTGTAGGAGCAAGCGGGCGGCGATCCGACTTGCCCGCGATAGCGTCGTATCAATCTCGACGCTATCGCGGGCAAGCCTCGCTCCTACAGAGTGGGGAGTGATCGCCTCTTGCGAGGTGATCACCCGCGCAGGGTCAAACCTTCTTGTACAACTGGCTGCCTTCCTGCTTGAAGCGCTCGGCCTGCTCCGCCATGCCCTGGGCGACCTCCACGTCCACCGCCTCGATGCGCTGGTTGGCCGCGTACTCGCGGACCTCCTGAGTGATCTTCATCGAGCAGAACTTCGGCCCGCACATGGAGCAGAAGTGCGCGACCTTGGCCGAATCCTTGGGCAGGGTTTCGTCGTGGTAGGCGCGTGCGGTGTCCGGGTCGAGGCCGAGGTTGAACTGGTCTTCCCAGCGGAATTCGAAACGCGCCTTGGACAGGGCGTTGTCGCGGATCTGCGCGCCCGGGTGCCCCTTGGCAAGGTCGGCGGCATGGGCAGCGATCTTGTAGGTGATGATCCCGGTCTTCACGTCATCCTTGTTCGGCAGGCCCAGGTGCTCCTTCGGCGTCACGTAGCAGAGCATGGCGCAGCCGAACCAACCGATCATCGCCGCGCCGATGCCGGAAGTGATGTGGTCGTAGCCCGGCGCAATGTCGGTGGTCAGCGGGCCGAGGGTGTAGAACGGCGCCTCGTCGCAGCACTCCAGCTGCTTGTCCATGTTCTCCTTGATCAACTGCATCGGCACGTGGCCCGGGCCTTCGATCATGCACTGCACGTCATGCTTCCAGGCGATCTTGGTCAGCTCGCCAAGGGTCTCCAGTTCGCCGAACTGCGCTTCGTCGTTGGCGTCGGCAATCGAGCCCGGACGCAGGCCGTCGCCCAGCGAGAAGCTGACGTCGTAGGCCTTCATGATTTCGCAGATTTCGTCGAAGTGGGTGTAGAGGAAGTTTTCCTTGTGATGCGCCAGGCACCACTTGGCCATGATCGAACCGCCGCGGGAAACGATGCCGGTCACACGCTTGGCGGTCAGCGGCACATAACGCAGCAACACGCCGGCGTGGATGGTGAAGTAGTCGACGCCCTGCTCCGCCTGCTCGATCAGGGTGTCGCGGAACAGCTCCCAGGTCAGGTCTTCGGCCACGCCGTTGACCTTCTCCAGCGCCTGGTAGATCGGCACAGTACCGATCGGCACCGGCGAGTTGCGGATGATCCACTCGCGGGTTTCGTGGATGTGCTTGCCGGTGGACAGGTCCATGACGGTGTCCGAACCCCAGCGGATGCCCCAGGTCAGCTTCGCCACTTCTTCTTCGATGGACGAACCCAGGGCGCTGTTGCCGATGTTGCCGTTGATCTTCACCAGGAAGTTGCGGCCGATGATCATCGGTTCCAGTTCGACGTGGTTGATGTTGGCCGGAATGATCGCGCGACCGCGGGCGATTTCCTCACGGACGAACTCGGGGGTGATTTCTTTCGGGATGCTGGCGCCGAAGCTGTGGCCGGCGTGCTGCTGATCGAGCAGACCCGCGGCACGGGCCTCTTGCAACTTCATGTTTTCGCGGATGGCGACGTATTCCATCTCGGCGGTGATGATGCCCTTGCGCGCGTAGTGCATCTGGCTGACGTTGGCCCCGGCCTTGGCCCGGCGCGGGTTGTTGACGTGGGCGAAGCGCAGTTTGGTCAGCTCGGGATCGGCGAGGCGTTCCTGGCCGAAGTTGGAGCTCAGGCCGGGCAGGCGCTCGGTGTCGCCACGGTCGTCGATCCAGGCCGAACGCACATCGCCCAGGCCTTTGCGCACGTCGATCACCACGTTGGGGTCGGTGTAGGGGCCGGAGGTGTCATAGACGGTGACGGGCGCATTGATCTCGCCGCCGAAGTCGGTCGGGGTCACGTCGAGGCTGATTTCGCGCATCGGCACGCGGATGTCCGGGCGCGAACCCTGGACATAGATTTTTTGCGAGCGGGTAAAGGGCTGAACCGACTGCTCATCGACCTTGGCCGATTCGCTCAGGTGGGTAGCGTTTTTTAATTTTGTAGTCATCACGGGCTCTCCAGACAGCATCCAGGCAGTGGATTTTTGTCGGAGCGAACCTGTAACGAACGGACGCAGCCATAGCTGGAGCCAGGGGCGAAAACCAGCTGGTGCAGTGCTTGGTGCTCGAGGGGTGTTCGATTGTCGAACAACATCCCGGACGAAGCACAAGAGGACTCGCCGGGTGACGAGAAATCTTGTTCCCTACGCAGGCGCTAACCTGATCAGGTTCAACGGGATCCGGATTATCCGATCTCAGCCTCATAGCAAGGCACCCCGACAAGAACTCGGCCAGTCTAGACAAAGCCGACACAGAACGCCAACACCACGGCAAGCAGCGTGATGAATGGCGTAAATGCAGGATTGTTGCCCTGCGCAGGCGCATCTACACTCGGTGGGTTGCGTCGAACCTTGACGCTGCACAGGCCGAGACTTAGCCTTGGCGCCAGAATTATCCTCGTAATATCAACTCTAGGGATCGCCGAATGCTGCGCAAACTCTCACTGGCCATCGCCGTGTCTTGTGCGTCCAATGGAATGGCCTGGGCAGCAGAAGCGCCCTTGACCACTAAAACCGACCTGGTCAGCGTCTACCAGGAGGCCGTGGACAACAACGCCGACCTCGCCGCCGCCCGCGCCGACTACGACGCACGCAAAGAAGTGGTGCCACAGGCTCGCGCCGGTTTGCTGCCCAACCTCTCGGCCGGTGCCGACCTGAACAACACCCGGACCAAGTTCGACGAACCCTCGATGACCGCCACCCGCAGCGGCACCGTGTATCAGGCGACCCTGGCCCAGCCGATTTTCCGCGCCGACCGCTGGTTCCAGCTGCAAGCGGCCAAGGACGTCAACGAGCAAGCCGCGCTGGAGCTCTCGGCCACCGAACAGAACCTGATCCTGCAAAGCGCCGAGAGCTACTTCTCGGTGCTGCGCGCCCAGGACAACCTGGCCTCGACCAAGGCCGAAGAAGCTGCCTTCAAGCGTCAGCTCGACCAGTCCAACGAGCGCTTCGACGTGGGCCTGTCGGACAAGACCGACGTCCTGCAATCCCAGGCCAGCTACGACACCGCGCGGGCCAACCGGATCCTCGCCCAGCGCCAGGTGGATGATGCGTTCGAGGCCCTGATCACCCTGACCAACCGCCAGTACAACTCGATCCAGGGCATCGTTCACAGCCTGCCGGTGCTGGCACCGACTCCGAATGACGCCAAGGCCTGGGTCGATACCGCGGCCAAGCAGAACCTCAACCTGCTGGCCAGCAACTACGCGGTCAGCGCCGCCGAGGAAACCCTCAAGCAGCGCAAGGCCGGCCACGCCCCGACCCTCGACGCGGTGGCGCAATACAAGAAAGGCGACAACGACGCCCTCGGCTTCAGCAACCCGGCCCCACTGGGCCAGCGCTACGGCAGCGACGTCGAACAACGCACCATCGGCCTGCAATTGAGCATTCCGATCTACAGCGGCGGCCTGACCAGCTCCCAGGTCCGCGAGTCCTACTCGCGCCTGAGCCAGAGCGAGCAGCGCCGCGAGGCCCTGCGCCGCCAGGTGGTGGAAAACACCCGCAACCTGCACCGCGCGGTGAACACCGATGTCGAGCAGGTCCAGGCCCGGCGCCAGTCGATCATCTCCAACCAGAGCGCCGTGGAAGCCACGGAAATCGGTTATCAGGTCGGTACGCGCAATATCGTCGACGTGCTCGATGCCCAGCGCCAGCTGTACACCTCGGTGCGCAACTACAACAACAGCCGCTACGACTACATCCTCGACAACCTGCGCCTCAAGCAAGCCGCCGGCACCCTCAACCCGGGCGACCTGCAGGACCTGTCGCGCTACCTGAAAGCTGACTACAACCCGGACCGCGACTTCCTGCCGCCGGACCTGGCCAAGGCCGCGGCGGAACAGCTCAAGGCCCGTCCGGGCCAGTAACCTGTAGCCGCTGCCGTAGGCTGCGATCGACCGGAACGGTCGTAAAAAAGGCCACCGCCATTCAACTGAATCGCGGTGGCCTTTTTGCCTGTCCTTCGGACAGGATCGCAGCCTGCGGCAGCGGCTCGGATCAGTTTTTGAGCAAGCGACCCAGACCGTCGAGCAAGCGCTGCAGGGCGCCCTGATTGCTGCGCATCACCCGCAGCCCGGCATCGGCCATCTTCTGCGCATCCCGCGGCAACTCGAACAGGCGCTGCACCGCCACGGCCAGGCCATAGGCGTCGTCCACTTCCTGCAGGGCACCCGCCTCGCGCAGCATCGTCGCGATCTCCAGGAAGTTGAACAGGTGCGGCCCGCTCAGCACCGGCTTGGCCAGGGCCGCCGGCTCCAGCAGGTTGTGGCCGCCGTTGGGCACCAGGCTACCGCCGACAAAGGCGCTGTCCGCCAGGGCATAAAGAAACAGCAGCTCGCCCATGGTGTCGCCCAGCAGCACCGAGGTGCTGGCGGTGACCGGCTCGGCACTGGAGCGGCGAATGGTGGCGAAGCCCTGTTGCCGGCACAGTTCGAACACCGGATTGAACCGCTCCGGGTGACGCGGCACCAGGATCAGCAAGGCATTCGGGTAGCTGGCCAACAACTGGCGATGGGCATCCAGCACCACCGCGTCTTCGCCTTCATGGGTACTGGCGGCGATCCACACCGGGCGCTCGCTGGCTTGCCATTGCTGGCGCAGCTCGCCGGCGCGCTCCAGCAGTTGCGGGTCGATGCTCAGGTCGAACTTGATCGAGCCCGTCACCTCGACTGTTTCCGGCCGTGCGCCCAGCTGACGAAAACGCTCGGCCTCGGCTTCGGTCTGCACCGCGAACAGGCTCATTTCCGCGAGCATGGGCGCGGTCAGTTTGTTGAACCGGCCATAACCTCGGGCCGAGCGCTCCGACAACCGCCCGTTGGCCAGCGCCACGGGAATGCCGCGCTTGGCGCACTGGTGAATGTGATTGGGCCACAGCTCGGTTTCCATGATCACCGCCAGCTTCGGCCGGACCCGATCGAGGAAGCGCGCGGCGGCGCAAGGCAAGTCGTAGGGCAGGTAGCAGTGCTGGATGCGCGGCTCGTTGGCGAACAGCGCCTGGATACGTTCCGAGCCAGTGGGGGTCATGCAGGTGACTGTGATCGGCAGCTGTGGATAACGCGCCAGCAAGGCACGGATCATCGGCGCGGCAGCGATGCTTTCGCCCACCGACACCGCGTGCACCCAGATACCGCCTGGCTGCATCGCCGGCAGGCCCCAGGAAAAACGTTCGCCGACCCGCCTGGCATAGGCCGGCGCCTTGCGCGCCCGCAGCCACAGACGAATCGCCACCAATGGCAGCCCCAGGTAAAACAGCGCGGTGTAGAGAGTTCTATTCATGGCGGCGGAGTTTATCGGCTTTTTCAGCCAATCGCCCGCAAGTGCACGGCAAAACGCTCCGCCAGCCAATGCGCCGCCGGCCCCAGGGGCTCATCGCGGCGCCAGACCAGTTCCACCACCAGCGCCGGCGGGGTCCACTCGCTGACCAACTCGACCATCTGGTTTTGATAGGCCGGGTACTGCACCACATGCCGCGGCAGCCAGGCCCAGCCCAGGCCGCGCATCAGCAGCTCGGCCATCGCGTAGAAGCTGTCGGCGCGCCAGACTTGCGGGCTGAGCTGCTCACCACTGGGGTAAGTGCTCAACTGCGGGGAAATCAGCAACTGCCGATGACGTCCCAGTTGCTGACGGTCCACCTGTTTCTCCCCGGCCAGCGGATGCCCGACCGCACAGACCGTGACCATCTCGACGCTGCCCAGGGCCCGACGCTCAAGGGCCTCGGACATCTGTTCATGGTGAAACAGCAAACCGAGGTCGGCCCGACGCTCCAACAGCTTGCGCGCCACGTCACCCTGGGCGCTGCTGGCCAGCTGGACCTCGAGACTGGGGAAGCGCTCGGACAAGGCCTCAAGGCTATCGAGCACCGGCTGGAAAGGCATCGCCTCGTCCAGGGCCAGCCGTAAGCGCGCCTCCTCCCCCCGCATCAACGCCAGCGCCCGCCCGTTCAAGCGCTCGCATTGGCGCAGCACTTCCCGCGCCTCCGCGAGCAAGGCACGGCCCGCCTCGGTGAGTTTCGGCTGGCGACCGCTGCTGCGCTCGAACAAGAGCACGCCGAGATCGGCCTCGAGCAACGCAATCGCGCTGCTGACCGCCGACTGCGCCTTGTGCTGGTCACGGGCCACCGCGGAAAACGAACGTTGCTCGGCGACGCTGACGAACAGCCGCATCTGCTCCAGATTCCACTGCACATTCATGGGTCAACCCATCTTCAAAACAGATAGGTAATGACTTTACCCCATCTGCACAATCTCTAGAATGCCGACCTCATCAAGCAAGCCCAAACACGAGGACTCTCCCATGAACGCTTACACCTACCTGGCCATCGCCATCTGCGCCGAAGTGATCGCCACTGTTTCGATGAAAGCGGTCAAAGGCCTGAGCACTCCACTGCCGCTGCTGCTGATCATCGTCGGTTACGGCGTGGCCTTCTGGATGCTGACCCTGGTGGTGCGCACCGTGCCGGTGGGCGTGGCTTACGCGGTCTGGGCCGGCATGGGCATTGTCATGGTCAGCGTGGCCGCGCTGTTCCTCTACGGGCAGAAGCTGGATATCCCGGCGATGCTCGGCATGGCCATGATCGTCCTCGGCGTGGTGGTGATCCAGCTGTTTTCGAAGACTGCCGGGCACTGACCCATGGCCGCTGCTGGCCCTGCAAGAGCGCGAGCGCTTCGCGCTCGATCGCAGCCTTCGGCAGCGGCTACATAAGCGCGCCCCCTGCCAGTTTGATCGTCAGCAAAGCCTGTACGGCTCGAGCCTGTATACTGCGCCCCTAGTCTTGAACACTGAGGTCGCTGCATGCCATCCGTTATTTCCACCGACGTGCTGATTGTCGGCGCCGGAGTCGCCGGCCTCTGGCTGAACGCCCGCCTGCGTCGCCAGGGCTTTTCCACCGTGCTGGTGGAGAGCGCCAGCCTCGGCGGCGGACAAAGCGTCAAGTCTCAGGGAATCATTCACGGCGGCGCCAAATACGCTCTGCACGGCGCCCTGACCGGCGCCTCGGAAGCCATTGCCGATATGCCGCGCCGCTGGCGCGAGGCCCTGGCCGGCAACGGCGAGCTGGACCTGTCCGGCGTGCGCCTGCTGTCCGAGGCCCATTATCTGTGGTCCCCCGGAACCCTGGCCGGCAACCTCACCAGCTTTTTCGCCAGCAAGGCCGTGCGCGGCCGCGTCGATCAGGTCAAGGGCGACCAGTTGCCTCCGGCCCTGCAGGACCGGCGCTTCAAGGGCAAGGTCTATCGCCTGGCCGAGCTGGTGGTGGACGTGCCGAGCCTGATCGGGCGCCTGGCCGAACTGGGCGGCGACAGCCTGCTGGCCGGGCAGAAGATCGAACCGCTGCTGGAGAACGGGCAATTGCTGGGCCTGCGAGTCGACGAGCGAGAAATCCGCGCGCAACGCATCGTCCTCAGCGCCGGGGCCGGCAATGCCGACCTGCTGAGCAGCCTCGGCCTGAGCCAGCCGGCCATGCAACGCCGGCCGCTGCACATGGTGCTCGTCAAGGGCCCGAGCCTGAAACCGCTGTACGCCCACTGCCTGGGCGGCGGACCGAAACCGCGCATTACCGTGACCACCCACCCGGCGGCCGACGGCCAATGGGTCTGGTACCTCGGCGGCGACATCGCCGAAGCCGAGGGCGTGGCTCGCGAGCCGGCGGCGCAGATTGCCGCCGCCCAGAAAGAACTTGGCAACCTGTTGCCATGGGTCGACCTCAGCCAGGCGCAATGGGCCACCCTGCGGGTGGATCGGGCCGAGCCCGCGCAATCGGGCCTGACCCGTCCGGACAACGCCTTCCTCGCCGAGCAGGATCGCCTGCTGGTCGGCTGGCCGACCAAGCTGGCCCTGGCCCCGGACTTCGCCGACCGGGTGTTCGCCGCCCTCGAGCGCGACGGCATCAAGCCAGGCCCCGCAGCCCCGCTGCCGGTACTGCCGAAACCCGCCATCGCCCAACCGGCGTGGGAGCAACTGCTGCCATGAGCCAAGCGACCCTGCACGACCTGCATCGTCCCTTCGGCAGCACTGGGCTGCTGGTCTCCCCACTGGGCCTGGGCACTGTGAAGCTCGGGCGCGACCAAGGGGTGAAGTACCCCAACGGCTTTCAGATTCCGGATGACGCCGAAGCCCGCATGCTGCTCAAACTGACCCGCGACCTGGGCATCAACCTGATCGACACCGCGCCGGCCTATGGTCGCAGCGAGGAACGCCTGGGCCCGTTGCTGCGCGGACAGCGCCAGGACTGGGTGATTGTCAGCAAGGTCGGCGAAGAGTTCGAAAACGGCCTGTCGCGGCACGACTTCAGCGCCGCCCATACCCGCCTGTCGGTGGAACGCAGCCTGCAGCGCCTGGAAACCGACTTCATCGACCTGGTGCTGGTGCATTCCGACGGCAACGATCTGCACATCCTCGAGCAGTGCGAGGTGTACCAGACGCTGGCCGAGCTCAAGCAGGAAGGCAAGATCCGTGGTTTCGGTTTGTCGGGGAAAACCGTCGAGGGCGGCCTCAAGGCCCTGGAACAAGGCGACTGCGCCATGGTCACCTACAATCTGAACGAACAGAACGAAAGAGCCGTCATCGATTACGCCGCGGCCCATGGCAAGGGCATTCTGGTGAAAAAAGCCCTGGCCAGTGGCCATGTATGCCTGAGCCCTGGGGTCGACCCGGTGCGCGCCAGCTTCGAACTGCTGTTCGACCAGCCGGGCGTCGCCAGTGCTATTGTCGGGACCATCAATCCGTTGCACCTGGCCCATAATGTCGCCACTGTCGCGCAGGTGTTGCGCAAAAACTGATGCCGCCCACGCGGCCGACCCCGACGCAAGAAGGAGCCGACATGCCGCGTACGCTCATAAGAAAGAACCCCAGCAACTTCAAGACGCTGCCCCTGTTCGTCGAAGCGACGCCCGAAGGCCTCAGCTATCAGAGCGTCGGCATGCCGCTGAACTTTGCGCAGACCCTGCAGCGGCGGCGCCCGGTCACGGTGGCCAACGCCGAACGCTTCGCCCTGGAACTGGCCAACCTCGGCGTCTCGGTACGCCTGACCCTGCATTGGCAGAACCGCGACTATTGGGTGCTGGTCCGCCAGCGCCGGCAGGATCGCGGCGATGTGGTGCTCAAGCTGATTTCCGGCTACGTCCCGGCCCACGAGTTGAACCTGCCGCTGCTGACCGCCATCCAGGAAATCGCCGAGGAATGCCTGCTGGAAACCCCGGAAGGCTGGCTGGGTGGACGCTTCAACGACACCTGGCTGCCGGCGCCCTACTCGGCGGCCCTGCATTATCGCGAAGCCCTGCCCTTTCGCCTGACGCCGCTGTCGGGCGCGGCACGCCCAGTGCGCTGCGCCAACCTGCATCTGCTGGAACGGCCGCGGGCTTATGTGCATCTGCCCACCGCGTCGCTACAACTGATCTATGACCTGCGCCTGGACGTGCCGAAAGAAGCCAAGTCCCTGAGCCTGTTCCATGTCGACGAACGCCTGGAAGGCGACCAACTGGTGGCGCGCCTGGACCGCAAGCGCCCGGACCTGTACCTGATGCCGCTCAAGGACGGGCAGCCGTGCGCCGAGCTCTATACGTTGAAGAAGGATCAGTTGCACCCGGCGAGTACCCGCGGCCTGTATCTGGCCGAAAGCTTCGCCCAGCAGCAAGGCTGGCTGGTGCGTGACGAACGGATTCGCTGGAAGGACTGGCTGAAGCAGCAGGGTTTGAGCGCACCGGAGAAGGACTCCAAACTCCAGCGTCTTACCGGCAAGGCGCGGCAGATATTGCGCAAGATCGTCCCGGCCAAGACCAGCCGGCAACGTTGATCGCCAATCCGCCGCCCCCTGCTTTCGCAGGAGTCAGCGGATTGGTAGCAAGCCTTATTCGGTCTTGCGGATCTTCTCGACTATGGCCGTGGTGGAACTGTTCTCCACCAGCCCCAGCACCTTCACCGTGCCGCCATAAGCCTTGACGATATCGGCGCCGACCACCTGGTCGACCGAGTAATCCCCACCTTTGACCAGCACGTCCGGCTTGACCTGGGCCAGCAGGTTTTCCGGCGTGCCTTCTGGAAAGCTGATGACCCAGTCCACCGCGCCCAGGCCGGCCAGTACCGCCATGCGCCGGTCGACGCTGTTGATCGGACGACCAGGCCCTTTCAGGCGGCTGACCGAGGCATCGTCGTTGATCGCCACGATCAGGCGATCGCCTTGGGCCCGCGCCTGCTCGAGGTAGGTCACATGGCCGGCGTGGAGGATGTCGAAACAGCCGTTGGTGAAGACGATCTTCTCTTTGTGCGCACGCGCGTCGTCGATCGCCAGCAGCAGCTGGTCGAGGCTCAGCACGCCACGCTCGGAACCTTCCTCGCGCTGGATCGCGCGACGCAGCTCCGGCGCGCTGATGGCCGCGGTACCCAGCTTGCCGACCACGATGCCGGCAGCCAGGTTGGCCAGGGCCACCGCGTGCGGCAGCTCTTCGCCCGCCGCGATCGCCGCCGCCAGGGTGGAAATCACCGTATCGCCGGCACCGGTGACGTCGAACACTTCACGAGCGCGGGCCGGCAAATGCAGCGCCGGGTGATCGGGACGCAGCAGGGTCATGCCGTGCTCACCACGGGTCACCAGCAAGGCGCCCAGCTCCAGGTCGTGCATCAGCTTCGCGCCTTTGCTGACCAGGTCATGCTCGTCGACGCAACCGCCGACTATGGTCTCGAACTCGCTGAGGTTCGGGGTGATCAGGCTGGCGCCGCGGTAAATCGAAAAGTCCTTGCCTTTCGGGTCCGCCAGCACCGGGATGCCACGGGCACGCGCGGCCTGGATCAGTGCCTGATGGTTCTTCAGGGCACCCTTGCCGTAGTCGGACAACACCAGCACCTTGATGCCGTCCAGCAACTGGTCGACTTCAGCGCCCAACTTTAGGGCGTCGGTGGCGAAGGGTTCTTCGAAATCGATACGCAGCAGTTGCTGGTGCCGACTCATGACCCGCAGCTTGACGATGGTCGGCTGATGGGCAATGCGTTGGAACAAGGCGCGTACGCCCGCCCCCTCAAGACTGTTGGAGAGACTGTCGGCAGCCTCGTCGTCGCCGGTGACGCCGACCAGCGAGGCCGGTGCGCCGAGCGCGGCAATGTTCAAGGCAACGTTCGCGGCACCGCCCGGGCGGTCCTCGATTTGCTCGACCTTGACCACAGGTACCGGCGCCTCAGGGGAAATCCGTGAGGTACCACCATGCCAGTAACGGTCGAGCATGACATCGCCGACCACCAAGACAGGGGCTTGATCGAATCGCGGCATGGACAACTTCATGGAGCAACCCACATACAAAATGAACAGGGGCGCGATATTAACACAGGGTGAACGCTGCCTAGTTCTACCGCTGCACGAGTATTCGCGATCGCCCAAAACTGTTCATTTATTGAGCAAAAGCGCCATGAGCCAGTCTGTCGCGCAGGCCAGCCCGACCGTTTCGGTGTCGATCTCGCAGTCGGGATAAAGCGGCGCTTCGTAGGGGCTGTCGAGCCCGGTGAAGTTCTGGATACGCCCTTCGCTCGCCGCCTGATACAGGCCTTTGGGGTCGCGTTGGGCACAGACAGCGAAGGATGTACTCACGTACACCTCGAGAAATTCGTCCGCCGCGAACAAGGCCCGGGCGGCGGCGCGCTCTGCGCGAAACGGTGAAATCGCCGAAACGATCACGATCAATCCCGCCTCCACCATCAACCTCGCCACCTCGGCCAGGCGCCGGATGTTTTCCTTGCGCGCCTCGGCGCCCATGCCCAGGTCACGACACAGGCCGCTGCGTACGTTATCGCCATCGAGGACGAAGGTATGCAGGCCCTGTCCGTTCAGGCGCAATTCCAGCAGATTGGCCAGGGTCGATTTGCCGGCGCCGGACAAACCGGTCAGCCAGATACAACAGGGACGCTGCCGCTTGAGCGCCGCCCGCTCGGCAGCGGTCAGGGACAGGCTGCAGGGGCGGATGTCCGGTCGCGGGCCCGGCGATGAAAAGGGTTCATTCATAGCCGAGCATCTCGTAGTCGCGCTGGTATGCCCGGCGCACCAGCCGCCGGGTGCGTACCGAGCAGAAGTCCCGGGCAGGCGCCTGGTGCCGTTGCCGCGATTCGTTGAGGTGCGGCAGGGACCTGCTCACGCCCAGATGCTCGCTGAGCAACTGATAGTCACGCTGCAGGTGCTCCTGATAGCCGATGAAATCCATGTTCAAGCGCCCCATGGAATCCACCAGGAAATCGGTCTGCGGGGCGAAGTGCAGTTGCTTGTGGATATTTTCCGGATGCAGCCAGCGCCCGACAAAGTCGTCGAAATCGCGATAGTGGCTGACCAGCCGCTGGGCAGCCTGGTCGCGGCGGCTGAGTTCGTTGCCGCGCAGGAAGGCATAGGCCGAATAGGCCCGCTCCAGGGGATCGCGGACCACGGCGAACTTGAAACTGCTGGCGAACTGCTGGGGAAACTGTTGCTCGTACCAGTACAGGGGCAGGTGGCCCGGCGTCCAGCCGTCGAACAATGCCGAACACAGGCTGCTCCCGGCGCACTTGGGCACATGGATGAACACACAACCGTGTTGACGGAACGGCGCCGGAAAACGGACATTGGCGGACATGGCCTTGTTCACCACCTGCCGGTCCACCACAGACAGGCGCCCAAGCAAAAACGCCCGTTGCGACTTGGGCAATAACTTCCACAGATAACGTTGCAGCATTCCAGTACCCGCGCGACGGGGTTGGCCCCCTCGATCCAGTCGACGATTGAGGCTGGAACCATAACAAGCAGGAGGCGCTGAATTATTTAGGCTTGGTCAAGACTGTAAGGGGCGGGATACAAAGACCGCCGGCGCATTGCACGCCGGGGGCAGTTCCAGGGTGGGCAGCGCCCACCCTGGAGCAGGGGTCAGGCAATGCCTTCGGAAGCAGGCTCGTCCAGGCCCATGGCATGCAGGCGCGAGTAGTAGCCATTCTGCGCCAGCAGGTCGACATGGGTGCCGCGCTCGACTATCCGTCCCTGGTCCATGACCAGAATCAGGTCGGCCTTCTCGATGGTCGACAGGCGGTGCGCGATCACCAGGGTGGTACGGCCCTTCATCACCTTGTCCAGGGCCGCCTGGATATGCCGCTCGGATTCGGTATCCAGGGCCGAGGTGGCCTCGTCGAGAATCAGCAGCGGCGCATTCTTCAACAGGGCCCGGGCAATCGCCAGACGCTGGCGCTGGCCGCCGGAGAGCAGCACGCCGTTCTCGCCGACCTGGGTGTCCAGGCCTTCGGGCAACTGCGAAATGAAGTCCATGGCATAGGCATCCGCCGCCGCCTTCTCGATATCTTCCCGCGGCGCCCCGGCCAGGTCGCCATAGGCGATGTTGGCGGCCACGCTGTCGTTGAACAGGGTCACATGCTGGGTCACCTGGGCCACATGCCGGCGCAGGTTGCGCAGGCGGTAATCCTCGATCTCCACATCATCGAGGAGAATCTGCCCCGTTTCGTGGTGATAGAAGCGTGGAATCAGGCTGGCCAGGGTCGACTTGCCGCTGCCGGAGCGACCGACCAAGGCGATCATCTGCCCGGGAGCCGCGGAGAAGCTGATGTCCTTCAGCACTTCACGGTCGGTACCCGGATAGGTGAAGCTCAGGTTGCGCACGTCGAGGCGACCCTCGATGCGCTCACGCTCGACCTGGCCCCGATCGACTTCAGGCTCGACATCCAGCTGTTCGAAGATGCTTTCCGCGCCCGCCACGCCTTTCTGGATGGTCGAACTGACTTCCGAAAGCTGGCGAATCGGCTTGGGCAGCAGGCCCGCCGCGGTGATATAGGCCACCAGGTCACCCGCGGTGGCATCGCCACGCAGGAACAACACCAGGAACATCAGCACCGCCATGGCGGAGTAGATCACCAACTGCAGCATCGGCGTGTAGACCGCACCGGTCTTGGTCATGCGCAGCTGCTTGTCGGTGTTGCTCTGGCTGGCGTCGACGAAACGCTGCTGCTCGTAGCTTTCGCCACCGAAGCTGCGCACCACGCGATAGCCTTGAATGGTCTCGGAGGCCACGTGGGTCACATCGCCCATCGCCACCTGGATCTTCTTGCTCTGCTTGCGGAATTTCTTGCTGGTACTGCCGACCATGACCGCAATCAACGGCAGGATCGCCAGCATCACCAGGGTCAGCTTCCAGTTCATCCACAACAGGTAGACGAACAGGAACACCACCGTCAGGCCTTCGCGAATCACCACCTTGATGGCGTCGGTGGCGGCACCGGTAACCATGGTGACGTTGAAGGTGATGCGGGAAATCAGATGCCCGGAGTTATGGGTATCGAAATAACGGTTCGGCAGGACCAGCAGCTTATTGAACAGCTGGACCCGCAGGTCATGCACCAACCCCAGGGAAACCTTCGCCAGGTAATAGTTGCCGAGGAAGGAGCCGAGCCCCTGCCAGGCCGCGATCAGGATGATCAGCAGCGGCACCGCCATCAATAGCTGCAAGTCGCGCAGATAGGGAACGTTGGGGAAGAGCACCGCTTCGGGATTGCTCAAACCGTCGACGAAATATTTGAGAATGCCCGCCAGCATCGGCTGGGTGGAAGCAAATATCACGAAGCCCACGATACTCAGCAGGAAAATGCCTATGTAGGGTTTTACATACCCCAACAGCCGGAAATAGATTTTCAGGCTGGAATCCTGTTCCGCTTTGGGCGGTGCGTCACTCATCGTCGAGCTCACTGTTTAGGAGGAACGCGGGATTTTATCACAGCCTGTGTGACCGCCCCGCGCCCAGACCAAAACAGTAGCCAAACCGATCGGCAGCCAACTGATGAACCATTCGGCGCGAGGGGTTCCGGTCAGGCTGGCGGCATCGAACTGCATGGCCAGGAAGGAGAACAGCCAGATCCCGATGACGCCCCGACCATAAAGCGTTTCACGGGCGCGCCAGGCTTCGCGCAGGACGGCAAACCAGGCCACGATCCAGAGCAGCAGCCCGGGGATACCCAATTCGATGGCTATGTGGGTGAATAGGTTGTGGGCGTGATCGAACGAAAACCCTTCAGCCGATACGTTATAGCTCGAGCCCAGACCAAGACCTGTCCATGGGTGCTCGGCGATCATCTGCAGGCTGGTCATCAGGATCTGCGGGCGAAAGGAAACGCCACGCGCCAGGACCAAGGGCTCGAGAAACCAGAACGCCAACATCGCCAGCAGCAATGCCGCTGCCGCGAAAATTCGACTGGCCCGGTCGCGACACCAGATCGGCATCGCCAGCACGGTCAGGAACAGGGCCAGGGCAGCACCGCGACTCTGGCACAACACGACAAACCCACCGAGCAAGGCCAACGCCACCAACCAAACCGCTTGAAGGACGCGAGTACGTGGCACCCAGTGCAGCAGCCAGATAGCGGCCAGACCGATGACATACCCCCCCAGGATCGGATGAGCCAGCTCACCCAGCCCCTCAAGACGCGCCCACCAGACGTTCTCCTTGATCCAGTAGAACTGGATGATGGCCATCAGTGCCGTCACCGCCAGCCCCAGCCCGCCCCACTGCATGACGCGGATCACCCGCTCAGGCCGGGCATTGGCAAAAACCGGGAAAAACAGCAGGAACACCGCGATGTACAGCAGGCGCTTGGCCTCGCGCGACGGGTCCGCTGCCTGTGTCCATAGCAGGCTGACCAGCCCCCATATCGCCAACCCCAGCAACGCCAGGCCAAGCCAGCGCTGGGCATGCCACCACTCAATCAGGCGCTCACGCGCGGACCAGGCCAGAATCATCGCCGGCAGCCACAAAAAGACCACCAGCCCCTGTTGGTAGAGCTTGTTGGTGGGCGCTAGTGCAATGGCCAGCAAAAACCATAGCAACCCGATTGTCATCCATACTTGCGCCCAACGTGTGGCCTGCATCTATACACTCCTAAATGGTTCACCAGCCAACCCGGCATGGTTAAAACAACAACTTTTCGGCATCATTGCCCGCCACTGTGCCCGCCACTTCGACAAGGCTTCCTACGATGCAATGCTCCCGGCTTCCCCAAGCCACTTTGAATCAGATGATTGAAGGCGCCAGAATTCTGGAGGCCGACAGTTACGGCCCGAAAGTCTACCTGTTGCAGGATGGGAATATTCTGAAACTGTTCCGGCGCAAGCGTCTTTTCTCATCCGCCCTGTTTCGGCCCTATTCGAGGCGCTTCATCGACAACGCCGCACGCCTGGAACAACTCGGCGTTCCCACGCTGCAGGTTCTGGACTTCTACCGCCTGGAACAACCCGGCATGACCGCGGTGCTCTACCGACCGCTGCCAGGTGAAACCCTGCGCCAGGTCGCCAGCAAGGAAGGCTTCGACTGGCAACAGACCTTGCCGGCGTTGGTCGAGCTGATTCGTAGCCTGCATAACTCAGGGATCTACTTTCGCTCGCTGCACCTGGGCAACATCGTCATTACCCCGGATAACCGCTTCGGCCTGATCGATGTGGCCGACATGCGTTTTTTCCGCGGGCCATTACCGCGCCATCTGGTCAAACGCAACCTGCAACACTTCGCCCGTTATATTGCCCGGGAGAAGCTGAACGGAAGCTTTCCGATACAAGCGCTGGAGCAGGCCCTACTTTCGGCATGACAGCAGGCTGGTGGCGGCCTGGCTGAAGCGCTGCCAGGCCAAGTCGGGAGCCAGCACAGCGTACTGATCCGCCGCAATGCTCTGGGCGGGCAGGCCGAGGGCCTGAAGAATGGCCTCCTGCCAGGCGTCGATGTCATTCACCGGCGCATAACGCCCGGTTTCCGCCAATTGCTCACGGAACACTGGCAAATCGCTGGTTAGCACCGGCACACCTGACATCACGGCTTCCTGCAGGATCAGCCCCAGGCCCTCGTCCAGCGACGGGATGGCCACCCAGTCGAATGCCTTGTAAAGCATCGCCGCATGCTTCAGATGTCCCGGCAACGAAACCTTGTCCTGCAGGCCCAGCTGGTTGATGCGAGCCTCGAGCGCTGTGCGATTCGAGCCCTCGCCGATAATCACCAGACGCATCTCCGGCCGACTCGCCAAGGCCTTGGCGAAAGCCTCCAGCAGGCAAGCAAAACCTTTATCGTCCACCAGACGCCCAACCGCGCCGAATACCGGAGCATCATCTGCAGGCAAGCCGAGGGTCGCTCGTGCCTCGGCACGCGGTAGCAGTCTGGCGTTGAACTCCTGCGGATCGAATGCGCTGCGCAAGGCCGTCACCGGCATCTGCAAATCGTATTCGAGGGATGAAGCCAGGGTCTGCGAAACGGCCGCGAGAGTCAGTTGCGAGGCGGGGAACTGCCGGAACAGCTGCTGATCCTTGCGGTGCAAGCGCGTGGAGCCATGGATCACCACCACCGCACGCATGTGCGGCAATGACTTGAGGACCGGTAGCAAGGTACGCGCCACCCCCAGGCCATCGAGCAACAGCACCTGGGCATCACTCTCTTGCAGCGCCTTGCGAAAGCGAGCCCGCAGCCAGGGCTTGAGCAAACGCCAGAAATGCTTGCCCTTCAGACGCGCCGACGACAGGTTCCACTCCCGGCACTCCCCCACCTCGGCAACACACCCGGTGGACTGGCCTTGCAGCAGCCAGGTCTTGACCACAGTGCCTGGCTCGGACTGAGAGAGGATCTGCTGGTGAACCTTGTGAACGGAGGCAAACGCACTGCCGCCTGCCCACATGACGTTGAGAATGCTCATTGGGCACATAGCCCTTTCGCGCTATCCGGGAAAGTGAAACCGGTAGAACTAATTGATAAACCAGCCAATACCGACTCCAACCAACAGGACTAAAACAAGCTTGATTTGCTCACGACGACTGCGCCGAGCCTTACGCTGCCGCTCGGCGGCAGTCTCCACATGCAGACCGAAGCCGGTATGCAACACCGCGTCACCTTCCAGGCTGACAGCCGTCAGGTTCAACTCAGCATAGCGCTTGGATAGCGCCTTCTCGCCGCCGTGCCCGGCAAAAGGCGCGCACAGTCGATATTCCGCCATCCGGCGCAGCCCCGGGTTCAGGGAAAAGCTCTGCCACTCGGGTTTGTCGGAGTTCAGCGGATAGCAAGGCACACCACCGATCAACTCGCGGGCCCCCAAGTGGATGTAAGGACTATGGATTCGCAGATCATGGGCATAACTGCGCAACCAGACCTGCAGGATGTCCGGGCGCTGCTCGAGAATCGCTTTCGAATCCTCGACAAAACCCGGGCGGTAGAACTCCCAATCGTCTTCGCAATGGAAGATATAGGGGGTCTTGACCTGCTCGTAGGCCAGGTCGATCGACGCCAACTGTCCGAGCTTCGGCCGGTTGACGAAGAAGGTACAGTGATCCTTCCAATGGGCGGGCACAGCCGTGCGCACCCGCTCGTCGCCCGCATCTTCGGTGATGAAGACTTCGCGGATCGGCGCGCTGTTGAAGCGGTCGAAACTCTCCAGCGTGAGCCTGAGCAGGTCCAGACGACCGCAACTGGTGACCACCAGCGTGATGTCACTCTCTTGACTAAACTGCACTTGATTCTCACCTACGACAAAGTGCGATCACTATTAAGGGCTCAGTGATCGCTGTCAAACACCCAGTTTCGAGCGTACGCGCTCGATGAAGCTCAAGGGTGCACGAGGCCGCAATGCGGGCTGAAGTTCCTCGACGATACGCTGACCGATACGGGCGAAGCTGAATTGGGAGACCGCCAGATCGCGCCCGTTTCGCGCGATGCTCTGCGCCAGGGCCGGATCGGCGCGCAACATGGCGAGCTTTTCCTGCAATTGCGGGATGTTCTGATAAAAGACCACGTTGTGCAGATCCTGCAAGCCCAGCGCGCGGTTTTCCGCCTCGCCCTGGTCGAAGGCCAGCAACACACAGCCACAGGCCATGGCCTCGAAGTTCTTGATCATGTATTCGCCCATGCCGACATCGGCGCTGACGAAAAAGCGGATGCGGTTGAGCGTGTCGCAATACTCTTCGCCCGACTTGGTCCGCGTTACCACCAAGGGTTCGACCTGGCCGAGCTCGTCGAGCAGCGCCTTGCGCCCGCTGTAGGCCACGCTGTTGGTGCTGCCGACGAAGGCCAGCTCGATGTCCCGCTCACGCCCCTGATCCTGCAGCAGGGTCTGGTCGTAGCCCTTGGGCACGAATACCGCGTCGAAACCCTCCTGGCGCAAGCGCTCGCTGACCATGAACCCCGAGCTGATCACCCGTGCCCACGGCAGGCGCCGGTAATGGGCACTGAACTTGCCGGTGTACTTGCAGGGGATGTAGTTCTGGTAGGCGTCGTGCTCGAGGATCACCAGGTTGGGAATGCTGCGGATAAAGCTCGCCTGGCGGATCTCCTGCTTGAAACGCAGGAAGAACACGATACGGTCGTAGCGCGATACATCCACCTCACGGCGGAAGTAGCCACGCAGGTTGCGCTGCTCGTCGCTGCTCAACCACCGCAGGTCGAATTCGCAATGAGCGGCAACGCCTTCGTACAGGCGGTCCAGGATGGCCCGCTGTTCTTTCTGCACCAGAAATAGAACCTTCATCATCTTCCTTGCAGCCGTGAGCAACCGGACAAAAGAGCGAAACTACCCTGGCCGATAGGCAAAAGGGTGTCATGCAATATCAATTTACAAACGCCAGAACAGCTCATGCCGGCGTACCGCCTTGCGGAAAAACTCGTTCTCGCCATAAGGCGAACCGGCGCGACCGGCCAGCATACGCTGCAGGACCCGGCGCAGGCGGCGCTTGAACGGCGCTCGCGGCTGCAGGTCGTGCATCATGCCCAGGGCCATCGCCTTGTCGCGTTGCTGTTCGATCGACAGCGGCAAGCTGCAGGGCCTGAGCACCTGGGCCGGATCGAACACCGGCGGCAGAGCGATGCCCGTCCCCGAATCGCCCATCGGCCAGCGGTCGTTGTCATGCAAGTGGTTGGCATAACCAAGCAAGGTGGTCGGCTGCCACTCCAGCCCCTGCAACGCTTCCAATACCGCCTGCTGGGCGCAGATATGGTCCGGGTGCGGGTCAAGGGTCGGGTGCGGCAGCACTATCACCTCGGGGCGGGCCTGGAGCAACAGCGCCCGCAGGTCGGCCAAGAGATTGTTCCAGGTCGGCGCGCCATCGGCATCCGCCGGCAAGGGGAACGGATTGAACTGGCGGAACAGGCGGATATCCGACAGCTCGGCCTCGCGGGATGCCACAGGCCGATTCGGCGCCGCCTGCATGGCCGACAATTGCAGGCAGAAATACCCCAGCTGCACACAACGCGCCTCGGCAACCCCGGCCCAGCGCGGCACCGCGATGCTGTCCCAGGCCCGCAGCCGGCCCTTGATCCGCGCCGCATCGGCGCCGTTCATGCCCATCTGCCGGTAATACTCGGCCTCGATCTCGCCCGCGGTCAGCGTGACGATCCAGGTTTCGTCGGCCTGGCTGTACAGGCCGAAGGCGGCCAGCTCGGCATCGTCGGCGTGAGGGGCGATGACCATCACCCGCTGGTGGCGATAGTCCGGCTCACGGAACACCGACAACAGCGGCTCGCCCTGCACCCGGCAGAAACGCCCGCGCAGTTGCAGCTCGCCGCTGGCCAGAGGCCGCGCCAGCCCGCTGAGATTGAGGTAACGCAAGCCGTTCACGCCGCGTTCGAACGTCTGCCGATCCTGCCCCGCCAAGGAGACGCAAGGATCGAAAAAGCGCCCCAGCCAGGTGCTGCTGACCTTTATCGCGAGGATCAGGGTTTCATCCCCCGCCAGGTCGATCGCCTGGTCCAGCACCAGCCGCTGCTTGTCCAGATGGACCTTGGGCTGCTCGGTGCCGAACGGAAAGCTGTACTGATAATCGTCCCGGGGCGAATAAAACAGATGGTCGGCGAACCAGGCCTCATGGGCCATCCAGGCCAGCACTGCGAGCAGCAGCGGCAACCACCAGGCCACCAGCACACCGACGGCCACCAACAGCAGCAGGCCGATCAACAGGCCCAGGCGCTTCTGCCGGCGATGGCGCTTGAGCAACTGTTGCTTGCGACTCGGTGGCTGATTCATACAGTGAACACCGGAACAGGGTTGCACCAGCGATCCTTGTACTCGCGATCGGCGCGACCGAAGGAGAAACGCAGCGGCTTGTCGATAGCCCGCGCCTGTTCCCAGGCACTTTGCGTATTGAGGAAACTCAACACGCTGCCGGGACTGAACTCACGGGTTTCAGGATCGACGCCACCGTTGATGTATTCGACGCTGATCCACTCTGGCGCTTCGACCCGGTACACCAGTTGAATGGCGATGGGCGCATCGTTGAGGAAAATCACCGAACCGATCAGCAACTCGCGCAGCAACTCGATGACTTCGGCCATGCGCTCGGCACCGGTGGCCGGGAAACCCCAGCGCCGCTGGAACAGATCGCAGTAGATGGCCGCCAGCTCCTGGCTGGAGAACTCGCTGACCGGACGCACCACACCGCCCGCCTCTTCCAGCAGACGCAATTCGCGGCGCTGGTTGTAGCGAAACTTCTTCGATAGCTCTTCAGGCGTGCGGGCCATGGCCAGCTGTTCGGCCTGGAGCTTGAGGGCGCTGAATCGGCCCTGGTTCAAGGCCGACAGATAACGGCCACGATGGCGCAGCGGGGCCTGAGTCTCAGGCGCGGCCGGCAGGATCAGCTCGGCGTTGCCCAGATCGAACAGGCCTTTCTTGCCACGACGCTTGAGCACGTCCTTGGACAACGCCAGGTCGCGCCCCCAGGTCGGTATCGCCGCCTGCAGTTCGCCGGCTTGTTCCCAGGCCAGGTAGCGGACCGGAATGCCTGCCAGGTTCGCCAGGCGCTCCACCACCAGCGGATGGGTAGCAACGCTGCCGCCAAAACGCTGCCAGGCGGCGGCATAAGTCGAGGCGTCGACGACCGACCAGCCACGCTCGCGCCAGCCTTGGAATCGATTGAGCATCAGGGCCTCGCGGTCAGATCGGTAACTTGCGGCAGACGCCAGAAGGCATCGCGTACGGCGCGGTCGGAGAATCGCTCGCGCAGGCGCTCGAACATCAGCTCGGCGCACAGCAGGCGCTGGTTCTCGTCCATCCCGGCCAGGTGTTGCAGGCCCTGGGCCATATGTTCGGCATCGCCCAGCGGAAACAGGATGCCGACGCCTTCCACCACTTCCTTGGCCCCGCCACACGCCGTCGCCAGCAGCGGCACGCCAGCGGCCATGGCCTCCAGCAGCACCATGCCGAATGGCTCGTGATCGGAACTCAGGGCAAAAGCATCGAAAGCACGGAAGTAACGCCGGGCTTCTGTGACCTGGCCGAGGAACAGCACGCGGTCGGCAATGCCCAGCTCGCGGGAAAGGTCCTTGAGGTTCTGCTCCAGGCGCCCGCTGCCGAGAATCGCCAACTGGCTTTCCCGAGGCAGCCCCGGCAATGCCGCGGCAAACCCGCGCAACAGGGTGGCCTGGTCCTTGTCCGGGTGCAGACGCCCGACATTACCGACGATCCAGGCGGAAGACGACAGCCCCAGCTCCCGGCGCGCTTCGGCCTTGGGCAGCTGGGTAGCCTGCAAGGCTTCGACGTCGATGCGGTTGTACAGCGTCTGGATCCGCGCCGCCGGCCACTGCGGCAAGCAGCCGCGCATGTCGTCACGCACCGCGTCGGACACGCCGAGCAGGCTCAAACGCTTGCGGAACAGGTTGGCAAACAGACGGCGACTGCCGCGCTGGTAATCGCCAAACGCGTGATGCACGCCGATCACCGGCAACGAAGTGCCCAGCAACGCGATGTAGATCGGCTTGAAACGGTGGGCGATGCAGAAGCTGAAATTGCGCGACGCGGCGATTTTGCGCAGATCGCGGATCGCCCCCAGCTTCAGGCCACGAATGGCCTTGGAGCTGTATTCCATGAACAGCACTTCGTCGCTGGCACAGCCATCGGCCACCTCGGCATCGGCGACCCCGGTGAGGAACACCGTGGTCACGCGATAGCCGCTGCCCGCGAACAGGCTGGCGTATTGCCGGGCACAGTCCAGGAACGGCCCGTCATAGCCGTGGCAGAACTGCAGGACGCGGCGCTCAGCCGAGCGTGTCATAAGGATCCACGCCGTCTTTGACCACCAGGATGTCTTCCATGATCAGGTACTGCAGATCGGAGCCGAAGAACATGTTCAGGGCGTCGGTCGGCGAGCAGATCATCGGCTCGCCACGGCGGTTGAGCGAGGTGTTCAGCGACACGCCGTTGCCGGTCAGGACTTCCAGGGCCTTCATCATGTCGTAGTAGCGCGGGTTGTATTCGCGCTTGAGCACCTGGGCCCGGGAAGTGCCGTCTTCATGGACCACTTCCGGCACGCGGGTCTTCCACTCTTCCGCCACTTCGAAGGTGAAGGTCATGAACGGCGCCGGATGATCGACCTTGATCATCTGCGGGCCGACGGTGTCGAGCATCGACGGGCAGAAAGGCCTCCAGCGCTCGCGGAACTTGATCTGCTCGTTGATACGGTCGGCCACGCCGGTAGCGCTCGGGCAACCGATGATCGAACGACCGCCCAAGGCGCGCGGGCCGAACTCCATGCGGCCCTGGAACCAGGCCACCGGATTGCCGTCGACCATGATCTTGGCGATACGCTCCGGGGTGTTATCGATCTGGCGCCAGGCCGGCTTGTTCGGGTGCCGGGCACAGGCAGCGATCACGTCTTCGTTGCTGTAGGACGGGCCGAGATAGACGTGTTCCATCTTCTCCACCGGCACGCCGCGAGCGTGGGAAACATAGGCCGCGGCACCGACCGCGGTACCGGCGTCGCCGGACGCCGGCTGCACGAACAGCTCTTTGACTTCCGGACGGGCGATGATCTTCTGGTTCAGCTTGACGTTCAGCGCACAGCCGCCGGCGAAGGCCAGCTTGCCGGTTTCCTTGAGGATGTCGCCCAGGTAGTGGTCGATCATCTGCAGCGCCAGCTTCTCGAACAGCGCCTGCATGCTGGCCGCGTAGTGGATGTACGGCTCGTCGGCGATATCGCCTTCGCGCTTCGGGCCCAGCCACTCGATCAGCTTCGGCGAGAAGTAGAAACCCTTGCCCTTCTCTTTATAGCGACGCAGGCCGATGACGTTGGCGTAATCGGTGTTGATCACCAGTTCGCCGTTTTCAAAGCTGGCCAGACGGGAGAAGTCGTACTTGCTGGCATCGCCGTACGGCGCCATGCCCATGACCTTGAACTCGCCGTCGAGCATTTCGAAGCCGAGGAACTCGGTGATCGCGCCATACAGGCCGCCCAGGGAGTCCGGATCGTAGAATTCCTTGATCTTGTGGATCTTGCCGTTTTCGCCGTAGCCGAAGAAGGTCGTGGCGTACTCGCCCTTGCCGTCGATCCCGAGGATCGCGGTTTTCTCCTTGAAGCCGGAGCAGTGGTAGGCGCTGGAAGCGTGGGCCAGGTGGTGCTCGACCGGCTCGATCTTGATCTTCTTCGGATCGAAGCCCAGTTGCTCGAGGCACCAGACGATCTTGTTGCGATAACGCTTGTAGCGACGGTTGCCCATCAGGATCGCGTCGAGGGCGCGGTCCGGGGCGTACCAGTAACGCTTGGCGTAGTGCCAGCGGGCCTTGCCGAACAGGCTGATCGGCGCGAACGGAATCGCCACCACGTCAACGTCGGAAGGCTTGATGCCGGCCTGTTCCAGACAGAACTTCGCCGATTCGTAGGGCATGCGGTTCTTTGCATGTTTATCGCGTACGAAGCGCTCTTCTTCGGCAGCCGCCACCAGCTTGCCGTCGATATACAGCGCTGCGGAAGGATCATGGCTAAGGGCGCCGGACAGGCCAAGAATCGTCAATGCCACAGGGGTCTAGCCTCTTAAGTCTGCATGCAGGCGACGTGCGCCTGGAATTAATGTGCTCCCCGCCACGGGCGAGAAACAGCTAAAGGGCGGGATTATAGCGTAAACCTGCCGCGGGATGATCCCTGGTGCTGAATCCTGCTTCTGAAGGATCTGTAGCCGCTGCCGCAGGCTGCGATAAGGCCCGAAGGGCCTTCCTGCGATCTCAAGAGCACGACCGCTGCGCGCTCGGTCGCAGCCTGCGGCAGCGGCTACAGGCGTCAGCCCATTTGCTCTTCGGTGGTTTTAGGCAGGCGCTGGTCAATGACCTGATGCAACGCGCTGCTCTGCGGCCAGTTGCGCATGAAGCGCGCGCGGTCGCGGGCGTAGGCCGGGGCGAAGCTGCCGAGGCTGTGGTGCTGGCACATGGAGTCCAGGTCGATCAGCGCCCAGCGGTCCTCTTGCCAGAACAGGTTGTGTCCCTTGAAGTCACCATGACTGATACGTTCGCGGATCAACTCGGCAAACAGCCGGTCCAGCGCCTGCAACTCGGCCTCCGGAGCCGCGCCGCTGTCGATATAGGGCGCGAAGCGTTCGATGATGTCCGGCCCCGCCAGGTACTCAGTCACCAGGTAGGCCCGACTGCGCAGCCAGAGAAAACGCTTCTCCAGCAAGGCCAGCGGCTTGGGCGTGGCAATGCCGAGGAATGCCAGGCGATTGCCCTCCTGCCACGAATGCCAGGCCCGGCTGGGGCGCCAGAAGCGCTTGAGCCAATGGGCAAAACCCTTGATGTTGTAGCGCTTGACCACCAGGGTGCGGCCCGCCACTTCGACCCGGCCGACGCTGGCGGCGCCGCCGGTCTTGTACAGGTGCCCCTGATCCAGCAGCGCGTCGGCCTGCTCCAGCACCGGCAGCATCGCCGCCTCTTCTTCGCGCCGAATCGCCCGCAAGGCGAAGGGGCCACGCAGCACGCTGAACAAGGTGCACTCGCGACCGACCTTGTTGAGAAAATCCTTCAAGCGCCAGCTGCGCACCTTGTCCACCTGCTTCTGCAAGGCCTCCAGCGGCAAGGCATGCTCGGCATTGTTCAGCAGGTAATGCACCAGCAATTCTTCAGTGAAGGGCTCCAGGCCCTTGGGCAACTGGGCGAAAAACACTCCGAGGTTTTCCAGGACCTTCTGCCGGGACAGCGGTTTGCCCGCCTGTTCCACACAGATCCCGGCGCCGTCGATCAAGTACAGCTTGCCCTGATGACGCAGCAGGTTGTCCAGGTGCAGGTCTTCCTGCCAAAGGCCCTTGCCGTGCAATTCGGCGATGGCGGCCAGGGCCTCGGCAAGTACCGCCTGCTGCTCATCGGCCAACGCCGGCAACGACTCCACCTGTTTCCAGGCATCGCCCAGGCTCTCGGAACCTTCCAGGAATTCGAACAACAGCCAGCCGCCCTCGCCTTCCTTCAGGCCGTCGGCCAGCAACAGCGGCGTGGTCATGCCCTGTTCTTCCAGCAAGCGCACGCCTTGCAACTCGCGCTGGAAATGCCGCGCCGCCTTGGCGCCTACCAGCAACTTGGCCAGCACCGGACGCCCGCGCCATACACCGGCGCCGACATATCTCTGCCCTGGCAGCACCCGCAACAGGCTGAGCAACTGCAACGTCGCAGGTCCGGCAGCATCGGCCAGCTCCAGGCTCAACGGCAGGCTTGGCGAGCGGCCGGCCTGTTTGAGTTCGGACAGGCGCATCAGCGAGTCTCCTTGTGGCTGCGGCGGGCACTCAGGCGGTTCAGCCAGGCATCGACCAGCGAGCTGTCCTGGGGCTGATCCAGATAGGTCGCGAGCAAGGCGCGCACATCGCCCTCACTCCAGACCGGGGCGCGACGCAACAGCGGCTCCAGGTCCTTGACCCGGTCACGCTGACCGAACAGCAGCGGACGGGTCTTTTCCAGGTCGATCAATTGCGCCTGGTAACCGTCGCCGGTGGCCCGCAGAAAAATATGCTTGGGATAAAAACAGCCGTGCACCTGGCGCACCGCGTGCAGCTGGCGCGCCAGCAGGCCGCAGGCTCGCAGGATCGCCGCGTGCTGGTCCGGGCTGAGCTGCGCCCACTGCTGCAGCAGCGAGTCCAAGTCGTTCCAGCCGTCCAGCGCCCGGGTCAGCAGGATCGCCCGGGTTTCGCCAGCCACCTTGCGTTCGCCAAAAAAGGCCGCCTGCAGCGCCGGAATGCCCAGCTGCTGATAGCGGCTGATATTGCGAAACTCGCGGGCGAAGCTCGGCTCGCCAAAGGGCCGGTGCAGGGTCCTCGTCAGGTAGTTGCTCTGGCGCTTGAGGTAGTAGCCGTGGCCCTCCAGGTCGAGGCGATACACGCTGCTCCAACCCCCACCGTCGGTGTTGGGCTCGTCCACTGCCTCAAGTTGCTTGGCCCACAACGCGTCGAAGCTGTCGAGGCCGTGGCGCTCCAGCAACGCACGGTCCTGAGCCGCCAGGAAATCGGTCATTCGCGTCCCTCGAAAAATCTCAGCACATGCCGGATGCGGCATTTGTCCGCGGCATTCAGCCGGGTGCGCTGGCGGTACTGCAAATAGAAGCGCAGGCGCTGGGTGGCGGACAAATGATATTTCGCCACCTTATCCAGGCACGCCAGGTCCTTGGTAATCCGGTACTTGAGCCAGAAACCGCGCCAAAAATCGCCATTGGGGCAATCGATCAGGTACAGCCGGGCCTCATCGTCGATCAGCAGGTTGCGCCACTTCAGGTCGTTATGGGTGAAGCGGTGGTCATGCATGATCCGTGTGTAGCGTGCCAGCTGCTGGCTGACCCGGTCCACCCAGGCCCGATCGGCCAGCAGCGGATCGTTGCGCTCGGCCAGGGCCGACAGGTCTTCGGTGCGCGGCAGCTCGCGGGTGATCATCGCCCCACGGTCGTAGGCCAGGCCACGGCGCTCCAGGCCCCAGGCCACCACCTCCGCCGTGGGAATGCCCCACTTGGCGAAACGCTTGAGGTTCTGCCACTCGGACTTGACCCGCGGCTTGCCCAGGTAGCGCCGCAGGTTCTTGCCGGCGCCGGTGTAGCGCTTGACGTAATAGTTGATGCCATTGAGCTCGACACGGATGACCTCCGACAACGGGTCGCGGGTCAGGTGTTCGCCCTTGAGGGCAAAGACCGCATCCAGACTGCCGAAGTCCTGCGCCAGCTCCTGATACCCAGGTTCAAGGTTCCAACCCGCCATCAGAGCGCATCTCCATATCGCTGCTTGCGTGCGTACAGCTTGTTGGCCTTGCCCTCCAGCCAGGTCAGCAGCGCCGCCTCGTCGCTCAGGATCTGCCGCAACGGCTGCTGGAAATAGCCCTTGAGAAAGCGCAGCTTGTCGCGCCGGGTCAGGCCGATATCCAGGGCCGAGAAATACAGCGCCGCCAGGTCCTTGTCGCGCCAGCGCCGGGTGATCGCCGGGCGGGTCTGGGCGCGATGCAGGTCGATCACCGAGAGCTTGAAGTCATCAGGTGTCACCGGCTTGTCGGTGTGCAGCAGGAAGTGGCAGATGTAGCAATCGCGATGGTTGACCCCGGCGCGGTGCATCATGCCGGTCATGCGCGCCACTTCGGCGATCAGCGCGCGCTTGAGCCGGGGCTGCGGCGGTTGCTTGACCCAATCGATGCTGAAGTCTTCGAGGCTGATGGTCGGCGCCAGCTCTTCGGTGACGATGAACGAATGCTGGTTGGCCGGGTTGCTGCCGCGCTCGCCATAGGCCACCGCGGTCATGGTCGGCACGCCGGCTTCCTGCAGGCGCTGGATGGCCTGCCATTCCTGGCCCGCGCCGAGTACCGGCAGCTTGGCGGTGAGCAGGTTCTTGAAGATCTCGCCCCAACCGATACCGCGGTGAATCTTTACGAAGAACCCTTCGCCGGCCACCTCGGTACGCAAGGTACGGCGGGCTTCCAGTTCACGGTAGACCTGGCCGTCCAGACGCTCGACTTCGGCGAACGCATCGCGTCCGGCCCAAAGGGTCTTGAACGGTTCGGCAAGAATCAACTTCATCAGTGCTGCTCCGCCAGAATCACATCCGCAGCGTGCTGCGGCATGCTATAGAGGTCGGCCGTCTCGGCGAACGCCAGGCCGTTACGGCTCCAGGTCGCGCGTGCAGCGTCGTCGGTCAACATGGTGTTCAGGTATTGATTGAGCTGTCCCTGCTCCAATGGCTCGTCCAGCACCAGGCCGCTGTCGGCCTCGTCGATGTAATGGGCATAACCGCAGACCGCGCTGACCAGCACCGGCAAGCCGGCCACCAGCGCTTCCAGCAGCACGGTGCCGGTGTTCTCGTTGTACGCCGGGTGGATCAACAGGTCGGCGCCCAACAGGAAACGCGGGATATCGCTGCGCCCCTTGAGGAACTGCACATGCTCGCCAAGGCCCAATGCGGCGCTCTGCAATTGGAATACTTTGGGGTCGTCCTGGCCAATTACAAATAGCCGGGTGCGTTTCTTCAGTTCCGGCGGCAATGCGGCCACGGCCTTGAGGCTGCGATCCACGCCCTTGGTCTTGAACCCGGAACCGATCTGCACCAGCAGCAAATCATCGTCTTTCAGGGCGAACTCGCGACGGAATTCGGCGCGGATCTCGGCCGCGTTGGCCGGCGCGCGACGGTCCTGGGCGATGCCTGGCGGCAGCAGGTGGAAGCGCTCCACCGGGGTGTCGTAATGTTTGATGAACAGCGGCTGCTGGACCTCGGAAATCATCAGCACTTCGGTCTTCGCGTCCCGGGCGAACACCGCCCGCTCGTATTCGGCGAAGTGCCGGTAGCGGCCCCAACGGCGGTACAGCGAATGGCGCAGGTTCTGCGCCTTGTCTTCGAAGCAGCCATCGGCGGCGTAGTACACGTCCAGCCCGGGCATCTTGTTGAAGCCGATCAGGCGGTCCACCGGACGCTTGGCCAGGTCGGCCTCCATCCAGGCACTGAGTTTCTCGTTACGCCGATGGTTGAAGAACGCCTTGACCGGCGCCACCAGCACTTCGAAACCCGGCGGCACATCGCCTTCCCAGATCAGCGTATAGACGCGGATCTGGTGCCCGCGCTTCTGGCACTCCAGGGCGATGCGCATGAAGTCCCGCTGCAGGCCGCCGAACGGGAAGTATTTATAAAGGACAAAAGCCAATTGCATCAGCGCAGCTCCTCAGCCAGTAACAACCTGCTCAGCCGGCTGGCGACACGCTCAGGATTCAGACGCGTGAAGCACAACGGCCACTCGCGTTTCAGGTCGAACCGCCGCTGATCTTCAGCCGTCGGTTGATAGGTGCATTTTTTCTGCAGGCACGGCGCGCAAGGGAAGTCGCTGGCCATATGGATCTGCGCCTTGCCATAGGCGCCGGTCAGGCCCGGGTTGGTCGGGCCGAACAGGGAAATGGTCGGCACATCCAGCGCCGCGGCGAGATGGCCGAGCCCGGTATCCACTGCAACGCAGGCCTGGGCTTGCGCCAGCACCTTGGCGACACCCGCCAGGTTCAGCTTCGGCAGCACCGTGGCGTTGCTCAGGCCCTTGGCAATACGCTCGGCCCGGGCCTTCTCCGCCGGGTTGCCCCAGGGCAGCTTGACCTCGACACCCAACTGGCCCATGCGCTCGGCCAGCTCGCGCCAGTAGGCTTCCGGCCAGTGCTTGGTGTCCCAGGTGGTGCCGTGCAGGAACACCACGAACGGCTTGGGCCGCGGCAACTCCACCAGTTTCTCGACGCTCAGGCCGTAATCGCCCAGGCCCTGGGGCAAGTCATAACCCAGGGCCACGGCGAACAGCTGGCGTACACGTTCCACGGCATGCTGGCCTCGGGCAACGGCCAGGCGCCGCGAGTAGAAATGGGCCGCCAGGGGCTCGCGCGCGGACTGTTTGTCCAGGCCGGCCACCGGCGCCTTGACGTAACGCGTCAGCCAGGCGCTTTTCAGCAAGCCCTGGGCGTCGATCACCAGATCGTATTTGGTGGCACGCACGCTCTGCTTGAAGCGTCGCCACTCGCCACTCTTGATGGTCTGCCAGATGTTCTTGCGCCAGCGACGAATCGCCACCGGGATCACTTTATCCACAGCCGGGTGCCAGGTCGGGATTTCCGCGAAACCCTCTTCCACCACCCAGTCGAACTTGATCCCCGGGATCGCCCGCGCCGCATCGGTCAGCGCCGGCAGCGCATGGATCACGTCACCCAGGGAGGAGGTCTTGATCAACAGTACCCGCACTTACCGAACCTCGACCGCGGTGCCTTGCAACCGCTGCAAAGCCTGGTCCACCGAGTCGGGCAGCAGCTGGCGCAGGCAGTTGTAATGGCCAAAACGGCAGGTGCGGTCAAAGCATGGGCTGCACTCGATGCCCAGGCGCACGACTTCGACCTGGTCGGCCAGCGGCGGGGTGAAACCCGGCGACGTCGAGCCGTACACCGCCACCAGCGGGCGATTCAGCGCCGCCGCTACGTGCATCAGCCCGGAGTCATTGGACACCACGGAATCGGCGCAGGACAGCAAGTCGATGGCCTCGGCCAGGGAGGTGCCGCCGCAGAGATTGACCGACTCTTCGCGCAGCCCCGGAATCAGCCGGGCGCGAATGTCTTCGCCGACCACGTGATCGTTCTTCGAGCCGAACAGCCAGACCTGCCAGCCCTCGCGGATCTTCAGCTCGGCGACCTTGGCGTAATGCTCGGACGGCCAGCGCTTGGCCTCGCCGAACTCGGCACCCGGACACAGCGCCAGCACCGGGCGATCCAGGGTCAGGCCGAACTTGGCCAGCGCCGCTTCGCGGCTGGCCGGGTCGATCTGCAGGTCGGGACGCGGATACGGCTTGGGCAGCTCGGCGCCCGGCTCGTAAGCCAGCGCCATGAAGCGCTCGATCATCAGCGGATAACGTTCTTTGTCCAGCGTGCGCACGTCGTTGAGCAGGCCGTAGCGGAACTCGCCACGCCAGCCGGTACGTTGCGGGATGCCGGCAAAGAACGGCACCAGCGCCGACTTCAACGAGTTGGGCAGCAGGATGGCCTGGTCGTACTGGCCGGCCAGGGATTTGCCGATGCGCCGGCGGGTCGCCAGTTCCAGCACGCCGTGGCCGAGCGGGAAGCTCAAGGCCCGCCGCACTTGCGGCATGCGCTCCAGGATCGGCCGGCTCCACTCGGGGGCCAGCACGTCGATCTCGCATTGAGGATGGCGCTGTTTCAGGCACTGGAAGAGTGTCTGCGCCATCACCATGTCACCGACCCAACTGGGCCCAACGATCAGAATATTCATGTGGTTTCCAAAAACGAACCGGGGAGGCTTACGCCTCCCCGCCTCGAGAATCCAGCCCTGCGGCATTCACCGCCAGCTCATTGTGGACGAGCCGCAACAGGGCTCGCCGGATACATTTGTGGCAACGCAGCGCACGCTGCCTAGCTTAGCCCCAGCTCGCGCCAAATCCGCAATACCTCCCGTCGCTCGCTGGCGAACTGGTCGCCGGCGATGACCCCGGCCTCGTTCTGCAAGGCCTGGCGGTGAGCCGCGGAACGGTAGGCCTTGTAGACCTCGCGCAGCAGACTGGCGTCGGTCGCGGGCATCAGCCCGACTTCCTCCAGACCTTCCAGAATGCGGATATTGTCGGTGTAACGCAGCAATGACGGGTGCTCTTGCGACCACGCCAGGGCCGCGTATTGCACCATAAATTCGATGTCGACGATACCTCCGGCGTCCTGCTTGAGGTCGAACGGCGCCGTGGCCTCGAAGGCATTTGCCGCGGTTCCGGCAGCTGTCGCCTTGGTCCCCAGGTTGTCGCGCATCTTGGCCCGCATCTCGCTGACCTCCTGCTGCAACTTGGGCAGGTCACGGGCACGCCCCAGCACCGCCGCCCGCACTTTCTCGAAGGCCTGGCCGACATCCTGGCTACCCACCAGCACCCGGGCGCGCACCAGCGCCTGATGCTCCCAGGTCCAGGCTTCGTTCTCCTGATAACGGGCGAAAGCCCCCAGCGAACTCACCAGCAAGCCCGACGCCCCGGACGGCCGCAGGCGCATGTCCACTTCATACAGCTGGCCGGAGTTGGTCTGGGTGGTCAGCAGGTGAATGATCCGCTGCCCCAGGCGGGTGAAGAACTGCGCGCCGTCGATCGGTTTCGGGCCATCAGTTTCCGCCTGCGGATCGCCGTCATGGATGAACACCAGGTCCAGGTCGGAACCATGCCCGAGCTCCAGGCCACCGACTTTCCCATAACCGACAATGATGAAGCCGGGATCGCACAAGGTGCCATCGGTGCGCTGCGGAGCGCCGTATTTGGCCAGGGTCTGGCGCCAGGCCAGGGCCAGCACCTGTTCGAGGATCGCCTCGGCCAGCCAGGTCAGGTAATCGCTGACCTTCATCAACGGCAGGCTGCCGGCGATTTCCGAAGCCGCCACCCGCAGGCGGTGCGCTAGCTTGAAGTGGCGCAGCGCCTCCATCTGCTGCTCCAGATCGTCCTCGGGGATGCGCGTCAGGCGCTCGCGCAGCTCGGCGGCCAACTCCGGCGCCAATGGTGGCTTGAACAGCCGGCCTTCGTTGAGCAATTCATCGAGCAGCAGCGGGAAGCGGGTGATCTGCTCGGCGATCCACGGGCTGGCGGCGCACAGGGTCAGCAAGCGACGCAAGGCCCCGGGGTTCTCGGTGAGCAGCACCAGATAGGCGGAACGCCGCGCCACCGCCTCGACCAGCGGCAATACGCGTTCCAGCACCAGGTCCGGGTCGGCATGCTCTACCGCCTGGGCCAAAAGGCGCGGAATAAAGGCGTCGAGACGCTCGCGCCCCAAACGCTGCATGGCCCGCAATTGCGGGCTGCCACGCAGGCCGGCCAGCGCCCTGAGCGCCTTGGGCGCATCATTGAAACCGCCTTCCTGCAGCTGCCGGCAAGCAGCGTCTTCGTCCTGGGCTTCTTCCCACAGCGGCAGCCATTCACCGCCGACCACCACTTCGCACTCGTTGCCTTCGTCTTCATCCGGGTCGGCGATCACCTGGCGGAAATGCCATTCCACCCGACCGCGCCAGTACATCAGGCGCTCATGGAACGCCGCCCAGTCGGCAAAACCCAGCATGAAGGCGATACGCGCCTGGTCCTGTGGATTGTCCGGCAGCATCTGCGTCTGCCGGTCGGCGATCGCCTGGATCGCATGCTCGGTGTAACGCAGGAACTCGTAACCTTCACGCAGCTCGGCGACCACCGCGGGTGGCAGATAGCCCTGCCCCTCCAGGGTGGTCAGCACCTTTAATAGAGGACGCTGCTGCAGGCTCAGGTCGCGCCCGCCGTGGATCAGCTGGAACGCCTGGGCGATAAACTCGACTTCGCGAATCCCGCCGGAGCCCAGCTTGATGTTGTCGGCCATGCCCTTGCGCCGCACTTCCTGCTGGATCAACTGCTTCATAGTGCGCAGCGCTTCGATCGCCGAGAAATCCAGGTAACGCCGGTAGACAAAAGGCCGCAGCATGTCGAGCAACTGCGCGCCGGCGACCTGGTCGCCCGCCACCACCCGCGCCTTGATCATCGCGTAGCGTTCCCAGTCGCGACCCTGATCCTGGTAGTACTGCTCCAGCGCATTGAAGCTCAGCACCAGGGCGCCTGCCGAACCGTAGGGCCGCAGGCGCATGTCGACGCGGAACACGAAACCGTCGACGGTCATCGGGTCCAACGCCTTGATCAGGCGCTGGCCCAGGCGGATGAAAAACTCCTGGTTATCCAGCGCACGCTTCACGCCCACGGTTTCCCCGCCTTCGGGGTAGGCGAAGATCAGGTCGATGTCGGACGACAGGTTCAGCTCGACGGCGCCCAGCTTGCCCATGCCGAGAATGACCATCTGCTGCGGTTCGCCGCTGCGCCGGCCGGTGGGAACGCCGAACTGCTCGCAGTGGCGCTGGTACAACCATTGATAGGCCTGGTCGATGCAGGCGTCGGCCATGTCCGACAGATCGCGACAGGTCTGCACCAGATCCGCCTGACGCGTCAGGTCGCGCCAGATGATCCGCACCTGATGACGATTGCGCTGACGCCGCAGCACTCGCCCCAGCTCATCCTCGCTGGTGGCCTGCTGCACCGCGGCGGCGATCTGCGCGCACAGCTCGCCCGGGCCGAAGCCGCGGTCGAGCTCGCCGCCGCGCACCAGCTCCAGCAACATCAAAGGGTCACGAAGGCTCTGTTCAATGAAAAAGTCGCTGGCAGCGCTCACCCGGGTGAACTCGGCCCAGCGCTCGGGGGTCCAGGCGGCGAGCCCGTGATCGTCGTCCAGGGTCGCCACGGCGTTACGGAACGACTGCTCCGCACGGCTGACAAAAGGCAGGAGAATCGCTGGGAGTTCGGCAAGCGCGGGCAGGCTCATGGGCTATCCTTGATCGGCGTAGAAAGGGGCGGTCGGGGCAAATTCTGCGGGCGCGGCCCTTGAAGGACTGTCGAACAAAAGTTAGAAATAGCTGAAATTTTTATTATTTTGGCAGCCAGCATCAAATTCTTACCCATTGGTGTTGGAAATCGACCAACAGTAACGATTATTCTCACAACGCAGCAGGAGGCCACAAGCCAATCTTCTGTAGTTTTACTACTCGTCTATACATTCGAAAGGCTGAAATGGCCGACGATTTGTAGTAAAACTACACGCCGCCGTATCAACCTCCGGCAATCCAAGAATTTTATCGTCTGCCCACAAGGCCAGTCGCAAACTCAGGCAACCGATTCTGGAAGCCTTTCCGCCCTGGAGCAAGCCATGCAAGACCTCGATCCCGTCGAAACCCAGGAATGGCTGGACGCCCTGGAATCGGTTCTCGACAAAGAAGGCGAAGACCGTGCTCACTACCTGATGACCCGTATGGGCGAACTCGCGACCCGCAGCGGCTCGCAACTGCCCTACGCCATCACCACGCCGTACCGCAACACGATTCCCGTCACCCACGAAGCACGCATGCCTGGCGACCTGTTCATGGAACGCCGCATTCGCTCGCTGGTACGTTGGAACGCGTTGGCCATGGTCATGCGTACGAACCTGAAAGATTCTGACCTGGGCGGTCACATCTCCAGCTTCGCTTCCAGTGCGACTCTGTATGACATCGGCTTCAACTACTTCTTCCAGGCGCCAACCGACGAACATGGCGGCGACCTGATCTACTTCCAGGGCCACGCGTCCCCTGGCGTCTACGCTCGCGCTTTCATGGAAGGCCGCATCAGCGAAGACCAGATGAACAACTTCCGTCAGGAAGTGGACGGCAACGGCCTGTCCTCCTACCCGCACCCATGGCTGATGCCTGACTTCTGGCAGTTCCCGACCGTATCCATGGGTCTGGGCCCGATCCAGGCGATCTACCAGGCGCGCTTCATGAAGTACCTGGAAGCCCGCGGCTTCATCCAGCCAGGCAAGCAGAAAGTCTGGTGCTTCATGGGCGACGGCGAGTGCGACGAGCCGGAATCCCTGGGTGCTATCTCCCTGGCCGGCCGCGAGAAGCTGGACAACCTGATCTTCGTCATCAACTGCAACCTGCAGCGCCTCGACGGCCCGGTTCGCGGCAACGGCAAGATCATCCAGGAACTCGAAGGCGTGTTCCGTGGTGCCCAGTGGAATGTGAACAAGGTCATCTGGGGCCGTTTCTGGGACCCACTGCTGGCCAAGGACACCGACGGTATCCTGCAACGCCGCATGGACGAAGTCATCGACGGCGAGTACCAGAACTACAAGGCCAAAGACGGCGCCTTCGTGCGTGAACACTTCTTCAACACGCCAGAACTCAAGGCGATGGTCGAAGACCTGTCCGACGACGAAATCTGGAAACTCAACCGTGGCGGCCACGACCCGTACAAGGTCTATGCGGCCTACCACGAGGCGGTCAACCACAAAGAGCAACCGACCGTCATCCTGGCCAAGACCATCAAGGGTTATGGCACCGGCGCCGGCGAAGCGAAGAACACCGCGCACAACACCAAGAAAGTCGATGTCGACAGCCTGAAGTTGTTCCGCGACCGCTTCGACATTCCGGTCAAGGACGAAGAGATCGAAAACCTGCCGTTCTTCCGGCCGGAAGAAGGCAGCGCCGAAGCCCGCTACCTGAGCGAGCGCCGCGCCGCACTGGGCGGCTTCGTGCCTCAGCGTCGCGCCAAGAGCTTCAACATTCCGACCCCGCCGCTGGAAACCCTCAAGGCTATCCTCGACGGTTCGGGCGACCGCGAAATCTCCACCACCATGGCCTTCGTGCGGATCCTCGCGCAGCTGGTCAAGGACAAGGAAATCGGCCAGCGCATCGTGCCGATCATCCCGGACGAAGCCCGTACCTTCGGTATGGAAGGCATGTTCCGTCAGTTGGGCATCTACTCGTCCGTCGGCCAGCTCTACGAGCCAGTCGATAAAGACCAGGTGATGTTCTACCGCGAAGACAAGAAGGGCCAGATCCTCGAAGAAGGCATCAACGAAGCGGGCGCCATGAGCTCCTTCATTGCAGCCGGTACTTCGTACTCCAGCCACAACCAGCCGATGCTGCCGTTCTACATCTTCTATTCGATGTTCGGCTTCCAGCGTATCGGCGACCTGGCCTGGGCCGCTGGCGACAGCCGTACCCGTGGCTTCCTGATCGGCGGTACCGCCGGCCGTACCACCCTCAACGGTGAAGGCCTGCAGCACGAAGACGGTCACAGCCACATGCTGGCGGGCACCATCCCGAACTGCCGTACCTTCGATCCGACCTATGGCTACGAGCTGGCGGTGATCATCCAGGACGGCATGAAGAAGATGACCGAAGAGCAACAGGACGTCTTCTACTACATCACCGTGATGAACGAGTCCTACCAGCAGCCAGCCATGCCGGCCGGTGTAGAGGAAGGCATCATCAAGGGCATGTACCTGCTCGAGGAAGACACCCGCGAAGCGGCGCACCACGTACAGCTGATGGGCTCCGGCACCATCCTGCGCGAAGTCCGTGAAGCGGCGAAGATCCTGCGTGAAGAATTCAACGTGGGCGCGGACGTCTGGAGCGTTACCAGCTTCAACGAACTGCGTCGCGATGGCCTGGCAGTCGAGCGCAGCAACCGCCTGCACCCGGGCCAGAAGCCTAAGCTGAGCTATGTCGAAGAGTGCCTGAGCGGCCGTAAGGGTCCGGTCATCGCTTCTACCGACTACATGAAGCTGTTCGCCGAACAGATTCGTCAGTGGGTCCCGTCCAAGGAATTCAAAGTCCTGGGCACCGACGGTTTCGGCCGCAGTGACAGCCGCAAGAAGCTGCGTCACTTCTTCGAAGTCGACCGTCATTTCGTGGTGTTGGCAGCCCTGGAAGCCTTGGCTGACCGTGGTGACATCGAACCTAAGGTCGTGGCCGAGGCCATCACCAAGTTCGGCATCAACCCGGAAAAACGCAACCCACTGGACTGCTGAGGAGATTTTTTGTGAGCGAACTCATTCGCGTACCTGACATCGGCAGCGGTGAAGGTGAAGTAATCGAACTGTTTGTGAAGGTCGGCGACCGTATCGAAGCCGACCAGAGCATCCTGACGCTGGAATCGGACAAGGCGAGCATGGAAGTTCCGGCGCCTAAAGCCGGCATCATCAAGAGCCTGAAAGTGAAGCTGGGCGATCGCCTGAAAGAAGGCGACGAGCTGCTGGAACTGGAAGTCGAGGGTGCCGCTGCCGCGGCGCCAGCGGCCGCCGCTCCGGCTGCCAAGGCCGAGGAAAAACCAGCTGCAGCGCCGGCTCCTGCCGCTCCTGCCGCTGCGCCTGCCGCCGCTTCGACCCAGCAGGTCCACGTGCCGGATATCGGTTCGTCGGGCAAGGCTCAGATCATCGAGATCCAGGTCAAGGTCGGCGACACCGTCGAGGCCGACCAGTCGCTGATCACCCTCGAATCCGACAAGGCCAGCATGGAAATCCCATCGCCAGCCGCCGGCGTGGTCGAGAGCATCAGCGTCAAGCTCAACGATGAAGTCGGCACCGGCGACCTGATCCTGGCCCTGAAAGTGGCGGGCGCTGCCCCTGCCGCCGCTGCGCCTGCCCAAGCCGCCGCTCCGGCCGCTGCTGCTCCGGCACCGGCTGCTGCCGCACCTGCCGCCCCGGTAGCCGACAGCGTTCAAGACATCCATGTCCCGGACATCGGCTCGGCCGGCAAGGCCAAGATCATCGAAGTGCTGGTCAAGGCTGGTGACAGCGTTGAAGCCGACCAGTCGCTGATCACCCTCGAGTCCGACAAGGCCAGCATGGAAATCCCATCGCCAGCCGCCGGCATCGTGGAAAGCGTTGCGATCAAGCTGGACGACGAAGTCGGCACCGGCGACCTGATCCTCAAGCTGAAGGTCAAGGGCGCTGCTCCAGCGGCCGCCCCTGCGCCTGCCGCAGCCCCGGCTGCCGCCAAGCCTGAAGCCGCTCCTGCGGCAGCAGCGGCACCTGTTGCAGCGCCAGCTGCCGCCCCGGCCCAACCGGGCGCGAAAGTTCACGCCGGCCCTGCCGTGCGTCAACTGGCGCGCGAGTTCGGCGTCGAGCTGAGCGCGGTGAGCCCGAGCGGCCCGCACGGTCGCATCCTGAAGGAAGACGTGCAGGTCTACGTCAAGGCCATGATGCAGAAGGCCAAGGAAGCTCCGGCAGCTGCCGGCGCAACCGGTGGCGCGGGTATCCCGCCGATTCCGGTGGTGGACTTCAGCCGCTTCGGCGAGATCGAAGAAGTGCCGATGACCCGCCTGATGCAGGCTGGCGCATCGAACCTGCATCGCAGCTGGCTGAACGTGCCTCACGTCACCCAGTTCGACTCGGCCGACATCACCGAGCTGGAAGCCTTCCGGATCGCTCAGAAAGCCGTCGCAGAGAAGGCCGGCGTCAAGCTGACCATCCTGCCGCTGCTGCTGAAATCCTGCGCGCACCTGCTCAAGGAACTGCCGGACTTCAACAGTTCGCTGGCGCCTAGCGGCAAAGCGATCATCCGCAAGAAGTACGTGAACATCGGCTTCGCGGTCGACACCCCGGATGGCCTGCTGGTACCGGTAATCAAGAACGTCGATCAGAAGAGCCTGCTGCAACTGGCTGCCGAAGCCGCTTCCCTGGCTGAAAAAGCCCGGACCAAGAAGCTCTCGGCAGACGACATGCAGGGCGCCTGCTTCACCATCTCCAGCCTCGGCCACATTGGTGGCACCGGCTTCACGCCGATCGTCAACGCACCGGAAGTGGCAATCCTCGGCGTTTCCAAGGCCACCATCCAGCCAGTCTGGGACGGCAAAGCCTTCCAGCCGAAGCTGATGCTGCCGCTGTCGCTGTCCTACGATCACCGTGTGATCAACGGCGCCGCTGCCGCACGCTTCACCAAGCGTCTGAGCGATCTGCTGGCGGACATCCGCACCATCCTGCTGTAAGACTCGGCCGGCTTCCCTGTCATGGGGAAGCCGGCCGTTGCACCCTTTTCGAGCGCCACGCTCGTACCTCAACCCCGTCGATTTGGCGGGGCTTTTTTTTGCCGAAAAATCGCTGTAACCAGCAGCCAAAGCCCGGTAAAACACCAGGAAATATTAGTTTTCAGAAATCTCTCGTTCTGCCGATAGATTCTTATAGCACTTAGCCTTCATCTCACTTGTCAGTCAGTGCCGCATGATGCAACCTTGCCGCAGGCAACAGTAAAGAGGGCGCGAGCCCGGCGCGATCAGCATTTACCAAGCGAGTTTCCCCATGAAAAGCCAACCCGATGCCGCCAGCCGTATGGTGGCCGAGGTAGTGACGCAGTTGCCCGTGCCCTCGCGGCTCGGCATGCTGCGTTTCGAACGGCTGAATGAAGCGAGCTGGGCCCTGCTGTTTCTCGACCCGAACTGTGAACGCCAATTCGGCCTGCCCGCCGTCGAGCTCTGTGCCCTGGTCGGCTCGCCCTATGCCAGCCTGATGGAACCGGAAGCCCGCTATCAATTGCACGATGCGATCCAGCAGCAACTGACCCACAGCCCGCATTACCTGATTCGCTACACCCTGCACACCGCCAAGGGCTCACTCAGCCTGCTGGAGCTCGGCGAAGCCTACAAACAGCACAATCGACACCTGCTGCGCGGTTATTTCCTGGTGGTCGACGGCCTGCTCGACCACGATCTGCAAC
Organism: Pseudomonas sp. 22526; assembly: GCF_052044735.1. Lineage (NCBI taxonomy): Bacteria > Pseudomonadati > Pseudomonadota > Gammaproteobacteria > Pseudomonadales > Pseudomonadaceae > Pseudomonas > Pseudomonas sp. 22526. Next base: position 147,784 of record NZ_JBQENK010000008.1, on the reverse strand, counting down.
TCTCCGCGCCCGACCTGGAAACCCAGAACAGCCGCCTGCAAATCGCCCTGGAACTCAACCAGCGGGCCCAGCAGGAACAACTCCAGCACCTCGAACGGGTACGCGCCCAGCAAGACCTGATCCTGCTCCTGGCCCGCCAGCGCTACAGCGCCAACAACTCCCTGCTGGAAGCCGCCGAGCTGATCACGCGCAGCGCCTGCGACATCTACGAGATCGACTACGCCAGCATCTGGAACCTCGAAGGCCAGTTGCTGGTGCCCATCTGCGTGTATCACCGCGACCTGCAGCAATACATCCTGCCGGAGACGATCGACGCCAGCGATTTCCCCGACTACCTCGAAGCCCTGCACACCAGCCGGGCCATCGATGCGCACAATGCCATGCGCGACCCGCGCACCCGGGAAATGGCCGAAAGCCTGCGCCCGCGCAATATCAACGCCATGCTCGACGCCAGCATCCGCATCGACGGCCAGGTGGTCGGCGTGCTCTGCCTGGAGCAAGTGGGCAACACGCGCGCCTGGCAATCCGATGAAATCGCCTTTGCCGGCGAGCTGGCGGACCAGTTCGCCCAGGTCATCAACAACCACAACCGCCGTACCGCCACCAGCGCCCTGCACCTGTTCCAGCGGGCGGTCGAGCAAAGCGCCAACGCCTTTCTGCTGGTCAACTGCGACGGCGTGGTGGAGTACGTCAACCCGAGCTTCACCGCGATCACCCAGTACAGCACCGAGGAAGTCCACGGCCATCGGCTGGCGGAACTGCCGGCGCTGGAGAACCTCAGCGAACTGCTGTTCGACGCGCCTTCCAGCCTGGCCAAGAGCAACAGCTGGCAGGGCGAGTTCAAGAGCCGGCGCAAGAACCTGGAGCCGTACTGGGGCCAACTGTCGATTTCCAAGGTCTATGGCGACAACCGCGAACTGACCCACTACATCGGCATCTACGAAGACATCACCCAGACCAAGCTCGCCCAGCAGCGCATCGAGCGCCTGGCCTACACCGACAACCTGACCAACCTGGGCAACCGTCCGGCCTTCATCCGCAACCTCGACGAACGCTTCGCCCGCGACAGCGACAGCCCCATCAGCCTGCTGCTGGTGGACATCGACAACTTCAAGCGGATCAACGACAGCCTGGGCCACCAGACCGGCGACAAGCTGCTGATCAGCCTGGCCCGGCGCCTGCGCAACAGCCTGAGCCCGAGCGGCAGCCTGGCGCGCTTCGCCAGTAACGAGTTCGCGGTGCTGCTGGACGACACCGACCTGGAAGCCGGCCAACAGATTGCCAGCCAGCTGCTGATGACCCTCGACAAGCCGATGTTCGTCGATAACCAGCTCATCAGCGTCACCGGCTCCGTGGGCCTGGCCTGTGCGCCGCTGCACGGCCGCGACCCGCAGACCCTGATGCGCAACGCCGGCCTGGCGTTGCACAAGGCCAAGGCCAATGGCAAGCATCAGGTGCAGGTGTTTACCGAAGCCTTGAACGCCGAAGCCAGCTACAAGCTGTTCGTGGAAAACAACCTGCGCCGGGCCCTGACCCAGAACGAGCTGGACGTGTTCTACCAGCCCAAGCTGTGCCTGCGCAGCGGACGCTTGCTGGGCATGGAAGCGCTGCTGCGCTGGAACCATCCGGAAAAGGGCATGATCCGCCCGGACCAGTTCATCAGCGTCGCCGAAGAGACTGGCCTGATCATCCCGATCGGCAAATGGATCGCGCGCCAGGCCTGCCGCATGAGCAAGCGACTGACCGCCGCCGGCCTGGGCAATCTGCAGGTGGCGATCAACCTGTCGCCCAAGCAGTTCTCCGACCCGGACCTGGTGGCCTCCATCGCCAACATCCTCAAGGAAGAACAGCTGCCCGCCTCGCTGCTGGAGCTTGAGCTGACGGAGGGCCTGCTGCTGGAGGCTACCGAAGACACCCACCAGCAACTCGACCAGCTGAAAAAGCTTGGCCTGACCCTGGCCATGGACGACTTCGGCACCGGCTATTCGTCGCTGAGCTACCTGAAAAAATTCCCGATCGACATCATCAAGATCGATCGCAGCTTCATCCATGAAATCCCCGCCAACCAGGACGACATGGAAATCACTTCGGCGGTGATCGCCATGGCCCACAACCTGAAAATCCAGGTGGTGGCCGAGGGCATCGAAACTGCGGAGCAGCTGTCCTTCCTGCGCCGCCACCGCTGCGATGTCGGCCAGGGCTACCTGTTCGACCGGCCGATCCCCGGCTCGGAGCTGATCGACAAGCTCAAACGTTATCCACGCGGCCCAATCGCCTGACAGCGCTGTAACACTCGGGCAAACTGCAAGTCTGGTTAATTACTCAATCCCACCCTGACTGAGAGGACTGATCATGGTTCTGCGCTCGGAAATTCTGGTGAACAAAAACGTGCTACCTACCAAAGAACAAGCTCTGCCTGGCCGCGAAACCCCGATGACCGTGCCAGCCGAACACTTCGTCAACGGCAACCCGCTGCTGGGCCCATTCCCGGGCAACGTGGAGTTCGCCATCTTCGGCCTGGGTTGCTTCTGGGGTGCGGAACGCAAGTTCTGGCAGCGCGAGGGCGTGTTCAGCACGTCGGTGGGCTACGCCGGCGGCTTTACCCCGAACCCGACCTACGAAGAAGTCTGCTCGGGCCTGACCGGCCACAGCGAAGTGGTGCTGGTGGTCTACGAACCGGAGAAAGTCAGCTACCAGGAACTGCTGGCGATGTTCTGGGAACTGCATAACCCGACCCAGGGCATGCGCCAGGGCAACGACATCGGCACCCAGTACCGCTCGGTGATCTATGCCACCAACCCTGAGCAACTGGCGCAGGCCAAGGCCAGCGAAAAAGTGTTCCAGGCCGAGCTGACCAAAGCCGGGCTGGGCGCCATCACCACGGAAATCGAAGAAGCCCCGACCTTCTACTATGCCGAGGCCTACCACCAGCAGTACCTGGCGAAGAATCCGGAAGGCTACTGCGGGATCGGCGGCACTGGCGTGACCTGCCCGATCTGACCTGTGTAGCCGCTGCCGAGGCACGAGGCTGCGATNCGGCAGCGGCTACGACCTCACATTATTCGGCGATCAGCCAATCCATCTGCCAGCCGCCCTGGGTCTGGCCCAGTTTCTGCGCCAGCCACGGCAGCAGCTCGCGCAGCTCCTCTTCCAGCCCCCATGGCGGGTTGGCAATCGCCAGGCCCGAGCCGTTCAGGCTGTTCGGGGTGTCCAGCGGATGCACCAGCAACTCCACACGCAACAGCTTCGGCGCGCCGGTACCGGCCAGGTCCTGGTAGAAGCGGCGTAGCGCCCGCTGATCCTTGACCGGGTACCAGATGGCCGCCACGGTCTGGCGCATCCGACCGATGGCTTCTTTCAATGACGCGGCGCAACGCTGCATCTCGTCGAGCTGTTCAAACGGCGGGTCGATCAGCATCACCGCGCGCTTCTCGGCCACCGGCAACAGCGCCCGCGCCACATGCCAGCCCTCACCCAGGTGTACCGCCACCCGGCGATCGCCCTTCATGTTTTCCTTGAGCAGCAGCCCGTCTTCCGGATGCTTCTCGTTGAGCAGCACCCGGTCCTGGGGGCGGGTCAGGCGCCGCGCCAGCTCGGGCGAACCCGGGTAATAACGCAGCTCGCCGTCGGGGTTCATCTTGTGCAGCACCGCCATGTAATCGGCGGTCAGCGCTGGCAGGTCCTGCTCGCCCCACAGGCGCGCGATGCCTTCCAGGTACTCGCCGGTGCGGTTGGCCTGATCGCCCTGGAGGTCGTACAGGCCGATGCCGGCATGGCTGTCGAGGTAGGCGAACGGCTGCTCCTTGCGCGACATCAGGGCGATGAGGCGGGTCAGGGTCAGGTGTTTGAAGACGTCGGCGTGGTTGCCGGCGTGGAAGGCGTGACGATAGTTCATGGTTGCTCCTGCGCAGGGGGCGAAGTTTACCCTGTGCCACGGCCGGCGTCAGGTCGTGTCGGGAACCGGCATAGGGCAAACGCGCCCACAAAAAAAGCCCGCATCCCAGGGAATGCGGGCTTTTTGAGTCACTGTAAGGGCGCCGCCTCAGCGGCTCCCGATCAGTGGTTGAGCTTGAAGTCTTTCTCGGCCGCTTCGAAACGCTGGACCATGCCAGCGCTCGGCGCGCTCATCTTGCTCACCAGCAGGATGGCAACGCTGGCGAAGATGAAGCCCGGAATGATTTCGTACAGGCCCAGCAGGTTGAAGTGCTTCCACAGGATCACGGTCACCGCACCGACGATGATGCCGGCCAGCGCGCCGTCGCGGGTCATGCCTTTCCACATCACCGAGATCAGCACCACAGGGCCGAAGGCCGCGCCGAAACCGGCCCAGGCGTAGCTGACCAGGCCCAGCACACGGTTTTCCGGGTTGGCGGCCATGGCGATGGCGACCAGTGCGACCAGCAGCACCATGGCACGACCGACCCACACCAGCTCCAGCTGGGAAGCGTTTTTACGCAGGAAGGACTTGTAGAAGTCTTCGGTCAGGGCACTGGAGCACACCAGCAACTGGCAGCTCAAGGTACTCATCACCGCCGCCAGGATGGCCGACAGCAGCACACCGGCGATCCATGGGTTGAAGAGGATCTTCGCCAGCTCGATGAACACCCGCTCGTGGTTCTCGCTCACCGGCATGGCCACCGCCGGGTTCGCCGAGAAGTAGGCGATACCGAAGAAGCCCACCGCCACGGTGCCGCCCAGGCACAGGATCATCCAGGTCATGGAGATGCGGCGGGCGTTGGCGATCGACTTGACCGAATCCGCGGCCATGAAGCGCGCCAGGATGTGCGGCTGGCCGAAGTAGCCCAGGCCCCAGCCCATCAGCGAGATGATGCCGATGAAGGTGGTGTTTTTCAGCATGTCGAAGTTACTTGGATCCTGGGCTTCGATCGTCAGGAAGGTGGTGTCGATACCACCGGAAGCCAGCAGCACGATGATCGGCGTCAGCAGCAGGGCGAAGATCATCAGGGTGGCTTGTACGGTGTCAGTCCAGCTCACCGCCAGGAAACCACCGACGAAGGTGTAGGCGATGGTCGCCGCGGCACCGGCCCACAGTGCGTTCTCGTAGGACATGCCGAAGGTGCTTTCGAACAGGCGGGCACCGGCGACGATGCCGGAAGCGCAGTAAATGGTGAAGAACACCAGGATCACGATCGCGGAGATGATCCGCAGCAGCCCGCTCTTGTCCTCGAAGCGGCTGGAGAAGTAGTCCGGCAGCGTCAATGCATCGCCGTTGTGTTCGGTTTGTACTCGCAGACGACCGGCGACGAACAGCCAGTTCAGGTAGGCACCGACGATCAGGCCGATGGCGATCCAGCTCTCGGACAGGCCGGACATGTAGATGGCGCCCGGCAGGCCCATCAACAACCAGCCACTCATGTCGGAAGCACCGGCGGACAGCGCGGTCACCACGCTACCCAGGCTGCGGCCACCGAGGATGTAGTCAGAAAGGTTGTTGGTCGAGCGATAGGCCATGAAGCCGATCAGCACCATAGCTGCGATGTAGATCACGAACGTGATCAAGGTTGGATTGCTTGCACTCATTGAGTTACGCCCTGGCTTTGTTTTTATGTAGCGGCGGTCAGCACCACCGCTATCAAACGACTACGTTTGAGAGACGACTTGGTACTCCGCGCATTTATGACTGATGTTTCCCCAGGAAAGCCATCAGCCGATGAACCGGTCGCGAGGACCGGTTGCACCTTGGGCGCGAATGCTATTCAACAACTCAAAGAAGGTGCAACCTGTTTCGTGAGAATAAGTTGCACCTAAGCGATTTTTCCGGCGAACGCCCCGTTTTTGCTCCTTTTTGGAGCAAAAACCCATCGCAACCGAATTAAAAGCACCAAGCAGAAGCGCCGCCCCGGAACCGGAAATTAATTCCTGATGAGCTGCCGATTATTCCGATAAAAAACAGGTTGCACCCGGTTGCACCTCTTTCGGCGCACGGCTAATCTTGCCGCCAGCTGATGCCACGCAACCGTGGTAAACATGAGGATAAAAATATGGCTACCACCACCCTTGGGGTCAAACTCGACGACCCGACCCGCGAACGCCTGAAGGCTGCCGCGACCTCGATCGATCGCACGCCGCACTGGCTGATCAAGCAGGCAATTTTCAATTACCTGGAAAAACTCGAGGGTGGTGCAACCCTGACCGAGCTGAGCGGTTCGACCCGCACCGACGGCGATGACGCTGGCGAAGTGCAGAGCGACCACGCCCACCAGTGCTTCCTCGAATTCGCCGAAAGCATCCTGCCGCAGTCGGTGCTGCGCGCCTCGATCACCGCTGCTTATCGCCGCCCGGAACCGGAAGTGGTGCCGATGCTGCTGGAGCAGGCGCGCCTGCCGGCCACCATGGCCGAAGCCACCAACAAGCTGGCCGCGACCATCGCCGAAAAACTGCGCAACCAGAAGAGCGCCGGCGGCCGTGCCGGTATCGTCCAGGGCCTGCTGCAAGAGTTCTCCCTGTCGTCCCAGGAAGGCGTGGCCCTGATGTGCCTGGCCGAAGCCCTGCTGCGGATTCCGGACAAAGGCACCCGTGACGCGCTGATCCGCGACAAGATCAGCACCGGCAACTGGCAGCCGCACCTGGGCAACAGCCCGTCGCTGTTCGTCAACGCCGCCACCTGGGGCCTGCTGCTGACCGGCAAACTGGTCGCCACCCACAACGAGGCCGGCCTGACCTCGTCCCTGAGCCGCATCATCGGCAAGAGCGGCGAGCCGATGATCCGCAAGGGCGTCGACATGGCCATGCGCCTGATGGGCGAGCAGTTCGTCACCGGCGAAACCATCGCCGAAGCCCTGGCCAACGCCAGCAAGTTCGAAGCCAAGGGCTTCCGTTATTCCTACGACATGCTCGGCGAAGCGGCACTGACCGAGCACGACGCGCAGAAATACCTGGCGTCCTACGAGCAGGCCATCCACTCGATCGGCAAGGCTTCCCACGGTCGCGGCATCTATGAAGGTCCGGGCATCTCGATCAAGCTCTCGGCCCTGCACCCGCGCTACAGCCGCGCCCAGTACGAGCGCGTGATGGACGAGCTGTACCCGCGCCTGCTGTCGCTGACCCTGCTGGCCAAGCAATACGACATCGGCCTGAACATCGACGCCGAAGAAGCCGACCGCCTGGAGCTGTCGCTGGATCTGCTCGAGCGCCTGTGCTTCGAGCCGCAACTGACCGGCTGGAACGGTATCGGCTTCGTGATCCAGGCCTACCAGAAGCGCTGCCCGTACGTGATCGACTACGTGATCGACCTGGCGCGCCGCAGCCGTCACCGCCTGATGATCCGCCTGGTGAAAGGCGCCTACTGGGACAGCGAGATCAAGCGCGCCCAGGTCGAAGGCCTGGAAGGCTATCCGGTCTACACCCGCAAGGTGTACACCGACGTTTCCTATATCGCCTGCGCCCGCAAGCTGCTGTCGGTACCGGAAGTCATCTACCCGCAATTCGCCACCCACAACGCCCACACCCTGTCGGCCATCTACCACATCGCCGGTCAGAACTATTACCCGGGCCAGTACGAGTTCCAGTGCCTGCACGGCATGGGCGAACCGCTGTACGAACAGGTTGTCGGCAAGGTCGCCGATGGCAAACTGAACCGCCCGTGCCGCGTGTACGCGCCGGTCGGCACCCACGAAACCCTGCTGGCCTACCTGGTACGCCGCCTGCTGGAAAACGGCGCCAACACCTCGTTCGTCAACCGCATCGCCGACCAGTCGATCTCCATCCAGGAACTGGTGGCCGACCCGGTCAGCCAGATCGAGCAGATGGCGACCCTGGAAGGCGGCTTCGGCCTGCCGCATCCGCGCATTCCATTGCCGCGTGACCTGTATGGCAGCGAGCGCGCCAACTCCGCCGGCATCGACATGGCCAACGAACACCGCCTGGCGTCGTTGTCCTGCGCCCTGCTGGCCACTGCCCACAACCACTGGAAAGCCGCGCCGATGCTCGGTTGCGCCTCCAGCAGCGAAACCCCGGCGCAGGTCTTGAACCCCTCCGATCACCGCGACGTGGTCGGCCATGTCCAGGAAGCCACGGTCGAAGACGTCGACAACGCCATCCAGTGCGCGCTGAACGCCGCGCCAATCTGGCAGGCCACGCCGCCGGCCGAGCGCGCCGCGATCCTCGAACGCGCCGCCGACCTGATGGAAGGCGAGATCCAGCCGCTGATGGGCCTGCTGGCCCGCGAAGCCGGCAAGACCTTCGCCAACGCCATCGCCGAAGTGCGTGAGGCCGTGGATTTCCTGCGCTACTACGCGGTGCAGGCACGCAACGATTTCAGCAACGACGCGCACCGCCCGCTGGGTCCGGTGGTCTGCATCAGCCCGTGGAACTTCCCGCTGGCCATCTTCAGTGGCCAAGTCGCCGCTGCCCTGGCCGCCGGTAACCCGGTACTGGCCAAGCCGGCCGAACAGACGCCACTGGTCGCCGCGCAGGCCGTGCGCCTGATGCTCGAAGCCGGCATTCCGGAAGGCGTGCTGCAACTGCTGCCGGGCCGTGGCGAAACCGTCGGTGCCCGCCTGGTGGGCGACGATCGGGTCAAAGGCGTGATGTTCACCGGCTCCACCGAAGTCGCGCGCCTGCTGCAACGCAACGTCGCCGGTCGCCTGGACGCCCAGGGCCGGCCGATCCCGCTGATCGCCGAAACCGGTGGCCAGAACGCGATGATCGTCGACTCCTCGGCCCTGACCGAACAAGTAGTAATCGACGTCGTTTCCTCGGCCTTCGACAGCGCCGGCCAGCGTTGCTCGGCCCTGCGCGTACTGTGCCTGCAGGAAGACTCCGCCGACCGCGTGATCGAAATGCTCAAGGGCGCCATGGCGGAAAGCCGCCTGGGCAACCCCGAGCGCCTGTCCGTGGACATCGGCCCGGTGATCGACGCCGAAGCCAAGGCCGGCATCGAGAAACACATCCAGGCCATGCGCGACAAAGGCCGCAGCGTGTATCAGGTGGCGATCGCCGAGGGCGAAGAAGTCAAGCGCGGCACCTTCGTGATGCCGACCCTGATCGAGCTGGAAAGCTTCGACGAGCTGCAACGGGAGATCTTCGGTCCGGTACTGCACGTGGTGCGCTACAAGCGCAAGGACATCGACCAGCTGATCGCGCAGATCAACGCCTCCGGCTACGGCCTGACCCTGGGCGTGCATACCCGCATCGACGAGACCATCGCCAAGGTGATCGACAACGTCAACGCCGGTAACGTCTACGTCAACCGCAACATCGTCGGTGCCGTGGTCGGCGTGCAGCCGTTCGGCGGCGAAGGCCTGTCGGGTACCGGCCCGAAAGCCGGTGGCCCGCTGTACCTGTACCGCCTGCTGTCGACCCGTCCGACCGACGCCATCGAGCAGTCGTTCGCCCGTGGCGACGCCCTGAACGCACCGGACGTGCGCCTGCGCGATGCCATGAGCAAGCCGCTGGGCGCCCTGCAAGCCTGGGCCGACAGCAACAAGCTGGCGGACCTCGGCGCCCTGTGCGCGCAGTTCGCGGCGCAGTCGCAGAGCGGTGTCACCCGCGTCCTGGCCGGCCCGACCGGCGAACGCAACAGCTACGCCATCCTGCCGCGCGAACACGTGCTGTGCCTGGCGGAAGTCGAGGGCGACCTGCTGAGCCAACTGGCTGCGGTCCTGGCCGTGGGCGGTTCGGCGGTCTGGCCGGAAGGCGAGCCGGGCAAGGCGCTCTACGCCCGCCTGCCGAAGGAAGTGCAAGCGCGCATCCAGCGCGTGGCCGACTGGACCAAGGACGAAGTGGTGTTCGATGCGGTCCTGCATCACGGCCACTCCGACCAGCTGCGCGCGGTCTGCCAGCAAGTGGCCAAGCGTGCCGGCGCCATCGTCGGGGTTCACGGCCTGTCGCAAGGCGAAACCGCGATTGCCCTGGAACGCCTGGTGATCGAGCGCGCCTTGAGCGTCAACACCGCGGCGGCTGGTGGTAATGCCAGCCTGATGACCATCGGCTAAGCCGTCGGTCAGCGACATGAAAAGGGCGCCCTCACCGGCGCCCTTTTTCATGCCCCATACAATCCCCTGTAGCCGCTGCCGAGCGCCAGCGAGGCTGCGATCGGGGCGTAGCCCCGTAAAACCAGGCGATGCGGTATGTCTGATGGATGGTGTCGCTTGGCCTGGCGTCCGCTTCGCGGCCGATCGCAGCCTCGCTGGCGCTCGGCAGCGGCTACACAGGCTCTGCGTTTTCTGTAGCCACGCCTGTTTGGCACCTTTATCACCCTCATCAATCTTGCTATCCAGGGTTTATTCACCCGCCTAGACTCGCGGCATTCCCTATAAAACAGGTAGACCGCCATGTCCGAGACGTTGCTCAGTTCCCGCAATCTGGCTTTCGAGCTGTATGAAGTCCTCGATGCCGAGGGCCTGACCCAGCGTGAGCGGTTCGCCGAGCACAACCGGGAAACCTTTGACGCCGCCCTCGGCACCGCACGCAGCATCGCGGAGAAGTTCTTCGCCCCGCACAACCGCAAGGGCGATGAAAACGAGCCGCGTTATGAAGACGGCAAGGCGATCCTGATTCCGGAAGTGAAACCCGCGGTCGACGCCTTTCTCGAAGCCGGCTTCCTCAACGCCGCGCGCAGCTTCGAGGCGGGTGGCATGCAGTTGCCGACGCTGTTGTCCCAGGCCTGCTTCGCTCACTTCCAGGCGGCCAACGCGGCCTCCACCTCCTACCCCTTCCTGACCATGGGCGCAGCCAACCTGATCGAAAGCTTCGGCACCGAGGAGCAGAAGCAGCGCTTCCTGCAGCCGATGATCGACGGGCGCTTCTTCGGCACCATGGCCCTGACCGAACCCCATGCCGGCTCGTCGCTGTCGGATATCCGCACCCGCGCCGAACCCGCAGCGGACGGCACCTACCGGCTCAAGGGCAACAAGATCTTCATCTCCGGCGGCGATCACCCGCTGTCGGAGAACATCGTGCACATGGTGCTGGCCAAGCTGCCGGACGCGCCGGCCGGGGTGAAGGGCATTTCGCTGTTTATCGTGCCCAAGTTCCTGGTCAACGACGACGGCAGCCTGGGCCCACGCAACGACGTGCTGCTGGCCGGGCTGTTCCACAAGATGGGCTGGCGCGGCACCACCTCCACGGCGCTGAACTTCGGCGATAACGGGGAGTGTGTCGGCTATCTGGTGGGCAAACCGCACCACGGCCTGAGCTATATGTTCCAGATGATGAACGAGGCGCGGATCGGCGTCGGCATGGGCGCGGTAATGCTCGGTTACGCCGGCTACCTGTACTCCCTGGAATACGCTCGCGAACGCCCGCAAGGCCGCCTGCCGGACAGCAAGGACCCGACTACCGCGCCGGTGTCGATCGTCCAGCACGCCGACGTCAAGCGCATGCTGCTGACCCAGAAGGCCTATGTCGAAGGCGCTTTCGACCTGGGCCTGTACGCTGCGCGGCTGTTCGACGACACCACCACCCTGGCCACCGAGGATGAGCGTAAACAGGCCCACGAACTGCTGGACCTGCTGACGCCCATCGTCAAGTCCTGGCCTTCGGAGTTCTGCCTGAAGGCCAACGAACTGGCGATCCAGATCCTCGGCGGCCACGGCTACACCCGTGAATACCCGGTGGAACAGTATTACCGCGACAACCGCCTGAACCCGATCCATGAAGGCACCCACGGCATCCAGTCCCTGGACCTTCTGGGGCGCAAGCTGGCGCAAAACGGCGGCGCGGGCCTCAAGCAACTGATCCGCCTGATCGCCGACACCAGCGAGCGGGCCCAGGCCCACGACGCCCTGACCGCGCTGCGCCAGCCGCTGGAAAAACTGGTGACGCGCCTGCAAGGCGTGACCATCGGCCTGCTCACCGACCTGGCCCAGGGCAAGGTCAACAGCAGCCTGGCCAACTCGGCGCTGTACCTGAAAGCCTTCGGCCATGCGGTGATCGGCTGGCGCTGGCTGGAACAGGCGATTCGCGCACAGGAAGGCCTGGCCAGGGGCAACCCGGCGGATATGGGTTTCTACAAGGGCAAGCTGCAGGCGGCGCGTTACTTCCTGACCTGGGAAGTGCCGGCCTGTCATCACGAACTGGACTTGCTGGAAGCGCGGGACGATACCTGCCTGAGCATGCAGGACGAGTGGTTCTGAACCTCTGAAACAGCATCGCGAGNCTGCATTGAACCTGTAGGAGCGAGCTTGCTCGCGATAACGATTTCTTTGACACAACCGTAACCGGTTGCGGGTATACCCATCAGTTCTGGCTGATGGTCTTGGAGATCACTTCGACCGTGGCGCTGACTTGCTCTTGGTAACGGTCGAGCTCTTGCTGATGACGCTTTTGCATTTCCAGCTGCTGAGAACACAGGTTCATCGCCGCCAGCACCAGCAAGCGGTCACCGATCAGCGTCGGGTATTTCTTCTTGGTCTCGGCCAGGGTGGCCTTCAACATCAACGCGGCATCCAGCAGGGTCTGCTCTTCCCCGGCCGGCGCCTTGATCGAGTAGTCCTCACCGAGAATCGAGACGACTTTTACCCCGTCGGCACCCTGCCTCATGCGCTGACAGGACCGGCGCTGACGCGCTCGACCAGGGCCTGGATACGGGCCGCGGTGGCGCCTTGCTTCTCTTCCTGTTCCATCAGGCTCAGTTGCAGGCTTTCGTTCTCATCCTTGGCCTGGGCCAGTTCTGCCTTGAGGGTTTCGTTCATGCCCGACAGCTCCTGGTTCTGTTGCACCAGGTCACTGACAAGCTGTTCCAATTGGCTTAGGGATGCTTCCAACATTTTGATTTTCCGAGCATTTTTCAAAGGGCGCGTACGATAAAGAAAAGTCACCCTGGATGCCAGGGTTATCCCGGCGCAACGCCTTGATTTGCCTGGTGGGTGACCTTGCCTGCGAACTTTAAAGACTGTCATTCCCCCATCTGGTTCCTGACACTTCGTCGTTCATCAGATCTTTCTGAAACTCTCGCCCCTGCTTCAAGAATCCATTTTTCCGCGCGATAGGTCAGGAGAGCCCTATCAACCACCGCGGCATGGATTGCGCATTCTCGAGGTAGATCCCCATGTCTCTTCGCAACATGAACATCGCACCGAGGGCATTTCTCGGCTTTGCATTCATCGGCTGCCTGATGTTGTTCCTGGGCATTTTCGCCCTGAACCAGATGAGCAAGATTCGCGCGGCGACCGTCACCATTTCCACCGACAACATGCCCAGCATCCAGAGCATCGACGAGTTCACCCAGCAGATGCTGCGGCTGCAGGTGCTGTCCTATCGCCTGGTGATCAACCGCGGTCCCGAGGTGCAGGCCAAGACCCGCGAGTCGCTGGAGCTGGGCAACCAGCAGATCGAAAAGATCCGCACCACCTATGAAAAGCTGGTCAGCAGCCCGGAGGAGAGCGAAGCCTACGACCACTACCTCAAGCTGCTGGCCGAATACCGCAAGCTCGAGGAGCGCATCAAAGAGCTGTCGCGCAACAATCAGCTGGGTGAGCTGCAAGAGATGCTGAACAACGAGCTGATGAAGAACTCGCAGCAGATCAACAAGGTCCTGAACCTGCTGGTGCAGATCAACAGCCAGCGCTCCCATGACGCCAACGAACAGGCCGCCGAGGAATACGCTTCGGCGTTCAACCTGGTGGTCGCCCTGCTGGTCCTGTCCACCACCCTGACCCTGGTGTTCGCCTGGTTGCTGACCCGCAGCATTACCCAACCCATCGCCAACGCCTTGCATGCCGCGGAAAACATCGCCGAAGGCGACCTCAGCCAAAGCATCCGGGTCAACGGCCGTGACGAACCCGGGCGCCTGTTGCAGGCCATGGCGAGCATGCAGGAAAAACTGCGCCAGACCCTGCTGCATATCTCCGGCTCCGCCAGCCAGCTGGCCTCGGCCGCGGAGGAGCTGAACAGCGTCACCGACGAAAGCGCCCGCGGCCTGACCCAGCAGAACAACGAAATCGAACAGGCGGCCACCGCCGTGAACGAAATGACCTGCGCCGTCGAGGAAGTCGCACGCAACGCCGTGAGCACCGCCGAGGCCTCGAACGACGCCACCCAGTCGGCCAGCGAAGGCCGCAACCTGGTGCAGGAAACCGTCAGCGCCATAGAGCTCATGAGCAGCGAAGTGCAGAGCTCGGCCAACAGGATCAGCGAGCTGGCCGAGGAGTCGCGGGACATCGGCAAGGTGCTGGACGTGATCCGCGGCCTGGCCGACCAGACCAACCTGCTGGCCTTGAACGCCGCGATAGAAGCCGCTCGGGCCGGCGATGCCGGCCGCGGCTTCGCCGTGGTCGCCGACGAAGTGCGCGCCCTGGCCCACCGCACCCAGCAGTCCACCAGCGAAATCGAGCGCATGATCGGCAGCATCCAGAGCGGCACCGAGCACGCCGTCGAGTCGATGCGCACCAGCACTGAGCGCGCCGACTCGACCCTGAGCATCGCCCGTGGCGCCGGCGGTGCCCTGGACACTATCAACACCGCGGTCAACGAGATCAACGAGCGCAACCTGGTCATCGCCAGCGCTGCCGAGGAGCAGGCCCTGGTGGCCCGTGAAGTGGACCGCAACCTGGTGAACATCCGCGACCTGTCGGTGCAATCGGCCACCGGCGCCAACCAGACCAGCGACGCCAGTCACGAGCTGTCCCGCCTGGCCGTGGACCTGAACAACATGGTGGCGCGGTTCACGCTGTAGTTCGCCAACAGCACTGATCGCCGCCTGCGCCAGCCGCTATGGATTGCCATGAAGTCCGTCAGCGGCCGGCGCCAGGCGACGATTTTTTGCCGCCTGTAAACAGGCGCAAAAGCTTTTTGACAGCATCGTATTTCAACAGGTTAGAATCGCTGGCACGCAGACTGCATGGTCAGTTTGTGCCCGCCTTTCTGCTTCTGGAGTACAGCCTTTGAATGCAACGACCATCAACAGCCTGTTCTTGATCGGCGCGTTGCTGGTAGGTGCGAGCATTCTTGTAAGTTCTCTTTCGTCCCGCCTCGGTATCCCGATCCTGGTGATCATCCTGGCCGTGGGCATGGCCGCTGGCGTTGACGGCGGCGGCATCATTTTCAACAACTACCCGACTGCCTACCTGGTGGGCAACCTCGCACTCGCGGTGATCCTCCTCGACGGCGGCCTGCGCACCCGGGTCTCGAGCTTCCGCGTGGCCTTGTGGCCCGCCTTGTCGCTGGCCACCGTCGGCGTGATGATCACCACCGGCCTGACCGGCATGGCGGCCGCCTGGCTGTTCGACCTGAACCTGATCCAGGGCCTGCTGATCGGCGCCATCGTCGGCTCCACCGACGCCGCGGCGGTGTTCTCGCTGCTGGGCGGCAAGGGCCTGAACGAACGGGTCACCGCCAGCCTGGAGATCGAGTCGGGCAGTAACGACCCGATGGCGGTGTTCCTCACCGTGACCCTGATCGACATGCTCGCCAGCGGCCAGACCGGCCTGCACTGGAGCCTGCTGGGGCATCTGCTGCGCGAATTCGGCATCGGCGGCCTGGTCGGCCTGGGCGGCGGCTGGCTGATGCTGCAACTGGTGAACCGCATCAACCTGGCCACCGGTCTGTACCCGATCCTGGTGATCGCCGGCGGCCTGGTGATTTTCGCCCTGACCAACGCCCTGCATGGCAGCGGCTTCCTCGCGGTGTACCTGTGCGGCCTGGTGATCGGCAACCGCCCGGTGCGCAGCCGGCACGGCATCCTGCATATGCTCGACGGCATGGCCTGGCTGTCGCAGATCGGCATGTTCCTGGTCCTCGGCCTGCTGGTCACGCCCCACGACCTGCTGCCCATCGCCCTGCCGGCGCTGGGCCTGGCGCTATGGATGATTCTGTTTGCCCGTCCGCTGTCGGTGATGGTCGGCCTGTTGCCGTTCAAGGCCTTCCACGGGCGCGAGAAAGCCTTCATTTCCTGGGTCGGCCTGCGTGGCGCGGTACCGATCATTCTCGCGGTGTTCCCGTTGATGGCCGGGCTGCCCGAGGCCCAGCTGTACTTCAACCTGGCCTTCTTTATCGTGCTGGTGTCCCTGCTGGTGCAAGGCACCAGCCTGCCGTGGGTCGCCAAGCTGCTGAAAGTCACGGTGCCACCGGAGCCGGCGCCGATCTCCCGCTCCGCCCTGGAAGTGCATGTCACCAGCGAATGGGAGCTGTTCGTCTACCGCCTCGGCGCGGAGAAATGGTGCATCGGCGCAGCGTTGCGCGAGCTGAAAATGCCCGAAGGCACCCGTATCGCCGCCCTGTTTCGTCACCAGCAACTGCTCCATCCGTCGGGTAGTACGGTGCTGGAAGCCGATGATTTGCTCTGTGTCATCGGCCATGAACACAACCTGCTGGCCCTCGGAAAACTCTTCAGCCAGGCACCGCAACGGGGCCTCGATCTGCGCTTCTTCGGCGACTTCGTTCTCGAAGGCGACGCCCAGCTGGGCGCGGTTTCGGCGCTGTACGGGCTGAAACTCGAAGGGCTCGATCCGGACATGCCGCTGAGCCGCTTCATCACCCAGAAAGTGGGGGGTGCTCCAGTGGTCGGCGACCAGGTGGAATGGAACAACACCATCTGGACGGTTGCCGTGATGGAGGGGAACAAGATCAGCAAAGTGGGCGTCAGATTCCCCGAAGGAAGTCGCCCGGGCCCCGGACTCTTCCTCTAAACTGCCTAACTTCTCATCCAGCTTGACCGGTCTCTATGCCAACCCTGCGTACCCTTTTCGCCATTGCCCTGCTGGGCCTGAGCCTTTCTGTCGGCCCACTGCAAGCGGCCGAGCCGCCCAGTGCCGAGTCCGTCCAGCAGAGCCTGGATAAAATCGCCGAGCGCAAATTGCCGGAGGCCGATCAAAAGGCCCTGCAAGCGGTGCTGCAACAGACCCTGACCCAGCTGTCGAACAAGCAGGATTACGAGCAGCGCCTGAACGATCTCAAGCAGCAGCTGAGCAATGCACCGCGCCAGACCAGCGAGAACCAGCGCGAGCTGACCCGCCTGAAGGCCACCAAGGTGGTGCCGGTGGCCCAGCGCTACGCCAACCTGCCGGTGTCGCAGCTCGAACAACTGCTGACCGAGCGCACCACCCAGCAGGGTGACATGCAGAAAGCCCTGGCCGAGGCCAATAGCCTGGCCATTACCGCGCAGACCCGCCCCGAGCGCGCCCAGGCCGAGATCAGCAGCAGCCAGACCCGTACCCAGCAGATCAATACGATCCTCAAGAACGGCAAGGACGCCGGCAAACCGATCAACGCCGACCAGCGCAATCAGCTCAACGCCGAACTGGCGGCGATCAACGCGCTGATCCCGCTGCGCCGCCAGGAGTTGGCCGGCAACAGCCAGCTGCAGGACCTGGGCAACAGCCAGCACGACCTGCTGATGGAAAAGACCGCGCGCCTGGAGCAGGAAATCCAGGACCTGCAGACCCTGATCAACCAGAAGCGCCTGGCCCAGTCCCAGGAAACCGTCACCCAGCAATCGATCGAAGCGCAAAAGGCCGGCAGCAGCAGCCTCCTGGCCACCGAAAGCGCGGCCAACCTGAAGCTCTCCGACTACCTGCTCAAAAGCACCGACCGCCTCAACGAGCTGACCCAGCAGAACCTGCAGACCAAGCAGCAACTCGACAGCGTGACCCAGAGCGATGCCGCGCTGGACGAGCAGATCGGCGTGCTCAAGGGCAGCCTGCTGCTGTCGAAGATCCTCTATAAACAGAAGCAGGCGCTGCCGCACTTGCGGCTCGACCGCGACCTGGCCGACCAGATCGCCGACATCCGCCTGTACCAGTTCGAGATCAACCAGCAGCGCGAGCTGATCAGCAGCCCCAGCAGTTACGTCGACAATCTGCTGGCCACCCAGCCGTCCGAGCAAGTCACCCCGCAACTGCGCAAGACCCTGCTGGACCTGGCCATCACCCGCGCCGACCTGCTGGAACGCCTGAGCCGCGAGCTGAGCGCGCTGCTCAACGAATCCATCACCCTGCAGCTCAACCAGAAGCAACTGCTGAGCACCTCGCAAAGCCTGCGCGCGACCCTCGATGAGCAGATGTTCTGGATTCCCAGCAACAAGCCGCTGGACGGCGAATGGCTGCAAGCTGTGCCGCTGCGCCTGGCCAAACAGGTCACCACCCTGCCCTGGTCGTCCAGCCTGAGCGAACTGGCCGACGGCCTGGCGCAACGGCCGCTGCTGTTCCTGCCCTTGCTGTTGCTGATCGCGGCCCTGCTGTGGCGGCGCAAGAACCTGTACCTGCGCCTGAACAAGGTGCACAAGGACATCGGTCACTTCAAACGCGACAGCCAATGGCACACGCCGCAGGCGATCCTGGTCAACATCCTGCTGGCGATGCCGGTCTCCCTTGGCCTGGCGCTGTGCGGCCTGGCCTTGCAGATCGACGCCCGCGGGCAGAACGCCAACCTCGGCGCGGCACTGTTGCAGATGGCCCAGGCCTGGATGGTGTTCTACACCGCCTACCGGATCCTCGCCCCGGGCGGCGTGGCGGAGTTGCACTTTCGCTGGGAAAAGCCCCAGGTCGAATTCCTCCAGGGCTGGGTCCGGCGCCTCGGGCTGGTGGTCATGGCCCTGGTGGCCGTGGTCGCCGTGGCCGAACATCAACCGGCGGCGCTGGCCGATGACGTACTCGGCATCGTCGTGGTCCTGGCCTGCTACGCCCTGATGGCCTGGCTGCTCAGCCGCCTGCTGAGCAGCCCGACGCACCAGAACGCCTCGCTGTTCCGCAAGGCGGTGGCGGTGCTGTTCACCGCGCTGCCGATCGCCTTGTTCATCGCCGTGTGCTTCGGCTACTACTACACCGCGCTGAAGCTCAGCGACCGCCTGATCAATACCCTGTACCTGCTGATGTTCTGGCTGGTGATCGAAGCCACTTTCGTCCGCGGACTGGGCGTCGCCGCCCGGCGCCTGGCCTACCAGCGAGCCCTGGCCAAACGCCAGGCCGCCAAGGAGAGCGGCGACGGCGAAGCGGTGGTCGAAGAGCCGACCCTGGACATCGAGAAGGTCAACGAACAGTCCCTGCGCCTGATCCGCCTGGCCCTGCTCGGCGGCTTCATGGCCGGGCTGTACTGGGTCTGGTCGGACCTGATCAGCGTGTTCTCCTACCTGGACAACATCACCCTCTACGAATACACCAGCGGCGCTGGCGCCAACATGAGCATGGTGCCCATCAGCATCGGCGACATGCTCGGCGCGCTGATCATCGTCGGCATCACCTTCGCCCTGGCGCGCAACCTGCCGGGGCTGCTGGAAGTACTGGTACTGTCCAGGCTGAACCTGGCCCAGGGCAGCGCCTACGCGACCACCACGCTGCTGTCCTATGTGATTGCCGGCGTCGGCTTCGTCTCGACCCTGTCGACCCTCGGCGTCAGCTGGGACAAGTTGCAATGGTTGGTGGCGGCCTTGTCCGTGGGCCTGGGCTTCGGCATGCAGGCGATCTTCGCCAACTTCATCTCCGGCATCATCATCCTGTTCGAGCGGCCGGTGCGCATCGGCGACACCATCACCATCGGCAACCTGTCGGGCACGGTGAGCAGGATCCGCATCCGCGCCACCACCATCACCGACTTCGATCGCAAGGACATCATCGTCCCGAACCAGACCTTCATCACCGGGCAACTGATCAACTGGTCGCTGACCGACACCGTCACCCGGGTGACCCTCAAGCTCGGCGTCGACTACGGCTCGGACCTGGACCTGGTCAAGGAGCTGTTGCTCAAGGCGGCCCGCGATAACCCGCGGGTACTGAAAGAACCCGAGCCCCACGTGTACTTCCTCAACTTCGGCGAAAGCACCCTGGACCACGAACTGCGCATGCACGTGCGCGAACTGGGGGACCGCAACCCGGTGCTCGACGAGGTCAACCGCTTCATCAACCGCGAGTTCAAGAAGCAGCACATCAACATCTCGTTCCGCCAGATGGAGGTCTACCTGAAGAACCTCCATGGCCAGGAATACAAGATGGTGCCCATCGAGCCGGAGACCAAGACCATAGTCCCGCTGCCCGACGGCAAACCGCTGCAGGAACCACCCTCCAGCAAGCTCGACTAAGGGCGCTATCCCTAGCAGAATGCTCGGACATTCTGCTGGAGATGGCCGTTGAAAGCCCTCGACGAACTGACCTTCGACAATCGCTTCGCCCGCCTGGGCGATGCGTTCTCAACCCATGTACTGCCCGAGCCGATCGACCATCCACGCTTGGTGGTGGCCAGCCCGGCGGCCATGGCGCTGCTGGACCTGGACCCCGAGGCCGCCGAAAGCCCGGTGTTCGCCGAGCTGTTCGGCGGGCACAAGCTGTGGGCCGAAGCGGAGCCCCGGGCGATGGTCTATTCCGGGCATCAGTTCGGCTCCTACAACCCCCAGTTGGGCGATGGTCGCGGCTTGCTGCTGGGCGAGGTGTACAACGCCGCCGGCGAACATTGGGACCTGCACCTCAAGGGTGCCGGCCAGACCCCCTACTCGCGCATGGGCGATGGCCGCGCCGTACTGCGCTCGTCGATCCGCGAATTCCTCGCCTCCGAGGCGCTGCACGCCCTGGGTATTCCGACCACCCGGGCGCTGTGCGTGATCGGCTCCGACACCCCGGTCTGGCGTGAGAAACAGGAGCGCGCGGCGATGCTGCTGCGCATGTCGCCCAGCCATGTCCGCTTCGGCCACTTCGAATACTTCTATTACACCAAACGCCCCGAGCAGCAGAAACAGCTGGGCGAGCACGTGCTGGCCATGCACTTTCCCGAGTGCCTGGAGCAGCCGGAGCCCTACCTGGCGATGTTCCGCGAAGTGGTGGAGCGCAATGCCGAACTGATCGCCAAATGGCAGGCCTACGGTTTCTGCCACGGGGTGATGAACACCGACAACATGTCGATCCTCGGCGTGACCTTCGACTTCGGGCCGTTCGCCTTCCTCGACGACTTCGATGCGCATTTCATCTGCAACCATTCCGACGACCAGGGGCGCTACTCGTTCAGCAACCAGGTGCCGATCGGCCAGTGGAACCTCAGCGCCCTGGCCCAGGCGCTGACGTCTTTCATCAGTGTCGAGGCCCTGCGGGAAACCCTCGGTCTGTTCCTGCCGCTGTTCCAGGCCCATTACCTGGACCTGATGCGCCGCCGCCTCGGCCTGACCAGCGCCGAAGACGAGGATCAAAAGCTGGTGGAGCGCCTGCTGCAATTGATGCAAGACAGCGGCGTGGACTACAGCCTGTTCTTCCGTCGCCTGGGGGATGAATCAGCTGAACTGGCCGTGGCCCGATTGCGCGACGACTTCGTCGACCGCCAGGGCTTCGATGCCTGGGCCGATCTGTACAAGGCCCGGGTCGCCCGCGAGCAGGACGACACTCAAGAACAGCGCCGCGCGCGCATGCATGGGGTCAACCCGCTGTACATCCTGCGCAATTACCTGGCGCAGAAGGCCATAGATGCCGCCGAGCAAGGGGATTACTCCGAGGTGCGCCGCCTGCACGCGGTGCTGAGCAAGCCGTTCGAACAACAGGCTGGCATGGACAGCTACGCCGAACGACCGCCCGAATGGGGCAAGCACCTGGAAATCAGTTGCTCGTCCTGAGGGGTCAGGTAAAGGTCTCCATCGATACCTTGAAACGTGCGGCCAGCCAGCGGATCTGCCGCAGGTTGAGCTGGCGCTTGCCGCTCAGGATCTCCGAGACCACCGACTGCGCACCGACACCGGGCAGGTCGCTTTGGGTCAGGCCGTGTTCGCGCATCATGTAGCGCAACACATCTACTCCGCTGGCGACAGGCATCGGGCGATGCTCGAGATCGTAGGCTTCGATCCAGTCCCCGATGATGTCCACCAGGCTGTTGAGAGGATGGGTTTCATCTTCCCCTGTCAGGTCCAGCAACTCGTCAAGGGCCTGAACCAGCCTGTCGTAGTCCGCCTCGGTTTTCGGCTTGCGCAGCAACGGCGCAACGAACTGCCAGTGTTCGGCCACTTGCTCGATCAACGCACTCATCCTCGATCCTCCTTCCACTTACCCCGGTCATATTCACGGTGGTCCAACACATGGCGGATATAGAGCTTTTGCGTCGTGTAACGGACCAATGCAATCAGTCGTATCTTGTTGCCACCGATATCGAACACATGCAGCGGTCCGACCTTGTCCACCGCCGGAAACATCGCCTTCATCGCGGCAAAATCCGCAAGCCGATTGCGCTTAAGCGCACGATACCAATCATCCAACGCCTTGGCCGAATGCGGCCATTTTTCCTTGGCATCCCAAATTCGTTTAGCCGTGATTACACGCATGCAAAGTCCCTATCGCATACTGCTATGGCAGCCTAGAGGGTGAGACAACTTATCGCAAGTTGCTATAAATGCTCTCGGACCAATGGCACGGAGCATCGCCTCTCTCCAGCCTAGAACCGAGCAGAGGGTTGCCGCGCAAAGATGTATGAGCGTATGCAACAGCTTGATAAACCAGCCCACAGACTCCAGATCGGGGCTATTGACCACTTGTCCCGGAGTCCCTCATGTCCGATCCACTGCTGATCCCCTGCCCCCATTGCAACGGTTTGAACCGCATCCCCGCCGAGCGCCTCGGCGACCAGCCCAAATGCGGGCGCTGCAAAGGCCAGGTGTTGTTGAACCAGCCTTTCGAACTGAAACAAGGCGACTACGCCAGCCAGATCAAGGGCGACCTGCCGTTGCTGGTGGATGTCTGGGCGGATTGGTGCGGGCCGTGCAAATCCTTCGCGCCGGTGTTCGAGCAGGCGGCCGCGCAATTGGCGGGCAAGTGCCGACTGGCCAAGCTCGACAGCGAAGCCAATCAGCAATTGTCGGCGCAGTTGGGAATTCGCTCGATTCCGAGCCTGATTCTGTTCAAGAACGGACGGGAAGTGGCACGCCAGAGTGGCGCCTTCCCGTTACCGCAGCTGATGAGTTGGTTGCGCAGCCAGGGCATCTGACCGCCATTTCGAAATCGCCTTGAACCGTAGGAGCGAGGCTTGCCCGCGATAAGGGTCTGACAACCGACGACGANCCTCGCTCCTACAGAAGGGGGTCAGGCGCTTTCCAGCAGGTTGTGCAGGTCGACGAACTGCTGGGTCAGCTTGTGCCGGGGGTCGAGGTGGATCAGTGGCAGGCTGGCCTGGTGGGACTCGCGCATGCGCACCGAACTGGCCAGGTACACCGGCAATACCGGCAGGCCTTCGGCGATCAGCTCATCGAGCATTTGCTGGGGCAGGCTGGCACGGGCCTGGAACTGGTTGACCACTATGCCTTCGACCTGCAGTTCCTCGTTGTGGTCGTCCTTGAGTTCTTCGATTTCAGCCAGCAGGCCGTACAGCGCCTGGCGGGAAAAGCTGTCGCAGTCGAAGGGGATCAATACGCGATCGGCGGCAATCAGCGCCGAAACCGCGTAGAAGTTCAAGGCCGGCGGGGTGTCCAGGTAGATCCGGTCGTAGTCCTCGGCCAACTCGTCCAGCAGTTTGCGCAGCTTGTTGATCTTGTGCTTCGCCTCAAGCTTGGGCTGCAGATCCGCCAACTCGGCGGTGGCCGTCACCACATGCAGGTTGTCGAACGGCGTTTCGTAGATATCGACCTGGTTCTTTTTCGAGAAGGGTCCGGAAGACAGGGTCTGCTTGAAGAAGTCGGCGATCCCCATGGGGATGTCGTCGCCGGTCAGGCCGGTGAGGTATTGAGTGGAGTTGGCCTGGGCATCCAGGTCCACCAGCAGCGTGCGATACCCCTCGCTGGCGCTCACGGCCGCCAGATTGCAGGCAATGCTCGACTTGCCGACTCCCCCTTTCTGATTGAACACCACGCGCCGCATGTCAGAACCTCCCTGCATCAAAGATCACCGAGTGTAGTAGCCAGCAGCGCTGCTTCGCTACCTCGCCGACGGCAGACTGCCAAGTCAGCTCCAATGGCCGGAAACAGCCTAGACTTTTTAAAAGTGTTCGCGTTCTCGCCCCGCTCCTTCCAATAATGGCCAAATGACACTTTTCACCTATCAGATTTGTCGTTTTTTACTGTGCGAAACGTAACCAGTGTTTGCTACAAGCCAGTCACACCGGGATAATGCGCGCCATTCGGCTGTAGCTCCGTGCACGGTGAGTCATCGTTCGGAACGACTGACACGCCAAAGAAGCCCGCAGGGGCGGGATGAATCTTCAAGTGATCAACTTCAACATCGCCCAATGGCGCGCGTGGGCCCCTGGGCTCGAAAGCGTGGACGATTGGCAGGCCTGGAGCCGACAGCCGGTCGTGCTCGAGAGCAGTGATGCTGCCCCGGACGTGTCCTTTCTACCTGCCATGCAGCGCCGGCGCCTCAGCCGTCTGGCCCGCATGGCCTTCAGCGTAGGCTGGCCCCTGGCCGAAGGCCTGGAACAGCTACCGTTGGTCTTTATTTCCCGGCATGGCGAAACGCCACGGACCTTCGACATCCTCAGCGACCTGGCGGCCGACCAGCCATTGTCGCCGACCCAGTTCAGCCTCTCGGTGCACAACGCGGTGATCGGCCTGTGGTCGATCATGCGTGGCGAAACCAGCGAAATGACCGCCCTTGCCGCCGCCGGCGATGGCCTCGAACACGGCATGCTAGAGGCCGCGGCGCTGCTCGAGGAAGGCGCCCCGGCGGTGCTGCTGGTGGTCACCGAAGAGCAGCCGCCCGAAGCCTATGCCACCTGGATCGACGACGTGCCTTTCCCCTATGCGGTGGGCCTGCTGCTGACCCCCGGCAAGCAGTGGCAACTGACGCTCGGCACCGCCACCGAGGAAGCACCGCGCGCCGAGTGGCCCCATGCCCTGAATCTCTTGCGTACCCTGCTCGGCGAGCAGACCTCCTGCCAACATGCCTGGAAGAACCGTGTATGGAACTGGCAACGCAAGCTGTAAACACAAAACCCCGCGACGCCTACTACTGGCGCCTGGTCGCCACGGCAGCGAGCTTCGCCTTGTTCGGCCTGGTCGGCCTGGGCCTGCGCCTGGTGGTTTTCCCGCTGCTCGCCTGCCTGCCGGGCGATGCCGAAGCGCACCGCCAGCGCGCGCGGCGCACCATTGGCCGGCTGTTCTGGCTGTTCATCCGTTTCATGGCCCGCAGCGGCGTGCTGACCTATGAAGTCGAGGGTGCGGAAAAGCTCGGCCGCCCCGGACAAATGATCATCGCCAACCACCCGTCGCTGATCGATGTGGTGTTCCTCATCGGCCTGGTGCGCAATGCCAACTGCGTGGTCAAGCAGAGCCTGTGGCAGAACCCCTTTACCCGCGGCCCGATACGCGAAGCCGAATACATCAGCAACGATGGCAGCATGGACATGCTCGACGCCGCCGGCGAAGCGCTGCGCAATGGCCAGACCCTGGTGATCTTCCCCGAGGGCACGCGCACCCAGCCGGGCCAGGCCCCGGCCTTTCATCGGGGGGGCGCGGCAATCGCCTTGCGGGGTGCGAGAATCATCACCCCGGTGGTCATCAAGGTCAGCCCGACCACCCTGACCAAGGCCGAACCCTGGTATCGCATCCCGATGCGCCGCGTGCACTTCAGTTTTCGCGTCGGAGCCGATATAGACCCGTATGCCTTTGCCGCCCAAGGCCCCGCACCGCAGGCCTCGCGCAAGCTCAACGATTATTTGCATCACTACTTCATTAAGGAGCTCGCCGAAGATGAGCGATCTGCACCTAGAAATTAAAATGTTGATCATCGATGCCCTGGGCCTCGAAGACATCAGCGTGCAAGACATCGGCAACGAGCAGACGCTCTTCGGTGAAGGCCTGGGCCTGGACTCGGTCGACGCCCTGGAACTGGGCCTGGCGATCCAGAAACGCTACGGCATCAAGATCGACGCCGATGCCAAGGACACCCGCAACCACTTCACCAACGTGGCGAGCCTTGCGGCGTTCGTCACTGCAAAACAGGCAGCTTGAGACCGGACCATGCAAACTCGCGACGACATCTTCAACACCTTGCGTGATGCCCTGGTGGAACTCTTCGAACTGGAACCGGAACGCGTAAGCCTGGAATCCAACCTGTATCAAGACCTGGAAATCGACAGCATCGACGCCGTCGACCTGATTGATCACATCAAGCGCAAGACCGGCAAGAAAATCGCCGCCGAGGAATTCAAGTCGGTGCGTACCGTCAATGACGTGGTCGAGGCGGTGTACCGTCTGGTCCAGCCGGCCGCATGAGCCGGCTGATCGGCCTTGGCCTGCTGCTGGCGGGCCTGTTGTATCCCTTTGCGGTGTATTTCGGCATGGAGCATTTCGCGCCGTGGCAGTTCGGCCTGCTGCTCGGCAGCCTGTGGCTGGCACGGGCCCTGACTGGCGAACGGCGCCCCGGCAGCCTGTTGATGGCGGGCGCCGCCCTGGTCTTCTGCCTGCTGCTGGCGCTGTTCGACAGCCCATCGTTATTGCGCTGGTACCCGGTACTGGTCAGCGGCTTCATGCTCACGCTGTTCGGCCTGAGCCTGAAATTCGGGCCGCCGGTGGCCGAACGCCTGGCCCGCCTGAGTGAGCCGGAACTGCCGGAAAAGGCGATTCGCTACACCCGCCAGGTGACGGTCGCCTGGAGTGTTTTTTTCCTCTGTAACGGATTGCTCGCCGCCGCCCTGACCCTGTGGGCGCCGCTGAGCTGGTGGACGTTGTACAACGGCCTGATCGCCTACGGGCTGATGGGTTTGCTGTTTGCCATTGAATGGCTGTTACGACAACGCGTACGAGGCCGCGCATGAATTGGATAAAACTTGAGCACCTGCTGCTCAAGTCGCTGCCGGAACGGGCCGTCACGCTCGAACCGGCACTCGATCACAGCAAGCTGCAGCACCAGGCCCTGAGCCTGGCCGCAGGCCTGCAGGCCAGGGGCGTACAGCGCCTGGCCCTGCACCTGGAAGATGCCGCCGAGCTGGCCATCGCCCTGCTCGGCGCCTGGCGCGCCGGGGTCAGCGTGCTGCTGCCCGCCGACCTGCAACCCCAGACCCGGCAACGCTGGTCGACGCAGGTCGATCTGTGGCTGACCGACCAGCCCGGCGACGCCCACTTGGCCGACTTCGAGCAGCCGCCATTGCCCGCCGCCGAACTTGATCTCGACACCTGTCGCCTGAGCCTGTGCACCTCCGGCTCCAGCGGCGAACCCAAGCGCATCGACAAATCCCTGCGCCAGCTGGCCAACGAAGTCGAGGCCCTGGAGCAATTGTGGGGCGAGGGATTGGGCCAGGCCTGCATCATCGGCAGCGTTGCCACCCAACATATCTACGGCCTGCTGTTCCGTGTGCTCTGGCCGCTCTGCGCCGGGCGCACCTTCGTCCGCCGGCAGTTGCCGTTCCCGGAAGACCTGCAGCGCGCCAGCCGCGAACACCCGGCTTTTGCCTGGGTCGCCAGCCCGGCGCTGCTCAAGCGCATGGGCGACAACCTCGACTGGCCGGCCCTGAGCCCGGTGCGCCGGGTATTTTCCTCCGGCGGCGCGCTGCCCGCCGACGCCGCGCTAGGCCTGCACCAGCGCCTGCAACAATGGCCAACGGAGATCCTCGGTAGTTCGGAAACCGGCGGCATCGCCTGGCGCCAGGGCGACAGCCTGTGGCAGGCCTTCGCCGGGGTCGAACTGAGCCAGGACAGCGACGGTGCCTTGCTGATCGCCTCGCCCTACCTGCCGGCCGGGCATGTCGAACATACCGCCGATGCCGCGCGCATCGCCGCCGATGGGCGTTTCGAGCTGCTCGGGCGCCTGGACCGGATCGTCAAGCTGGAAGAAAAACGCATTTCCCTGCCGATGCTGGAACAGGCCCTGGCCGGGCATGCCTGGGTCGCCGAAGCGCGCCTTGGGGTGGTCCGGGAAAACCGCGCCTCCCTCGGCGCGCTGCTGGTCCTCAGCGAACAAGGCCTGCACGCCTTGCGCAATCAGGGTCGTCGGGCCCTCACCCAAGCGCTGCGCCAGCACCTGAGCCAGCATTGCGAGGCCCTGGCTCTGCCGCGCCGCTGGCGCCTGCTGCGCCAGTTGCCCCTGAACAGCCAGGGCAAGCTGCCCCAGGCCGACGTCGAAGCCCTGCTGCTGGCCCCGCGTCCACGGGCGCCGGAAGTGCTGGAACAGCTCGAGGCCGACGGCGAATGGAGCCTGCAACTGGCGATCCCGCCGGACCTGGCCTACTTCAGCGGCCACTTCCCCCAGACCCCGGTGCTGCCGGGCGTGGTGCAGGTGGACTGGGCATTGGCCTTGGGCCAGCAGTTCCTCGGCCTGCCGGGCCGCTTTGCCGGCATGGAAGTGCTGAAGTTCCAGCAACTGGTGCGCCCCGGAGACCAGGTGCAATTGCATCTGCGCTTCGATCATGAGCGCGGCAAACTCTATTTTGCCTATCGCAATGACACCGCCGCCTGCTCCAGCGGCCGCATCCTGCTGGAGAACGCCTGTGGATAAGTTATTGGCCCTCGGCGAGCGCTACGCGCTCGATCGCAGCCTGCGGCAGCGGCTACAAAAGCCCGTAGCGACGCCAATACCTGTAGCCGCTGCCGAAGGCTGCGATCGGCCGCACAGCGGACGCCTGGGAGACAGCCCCGATGCATAACCCCTGCGCCGTGATCCCGGTCTACAACCATGAAGCCGCCGTGCCGGCGGTGGTCGAGGCCCTGCTCGCCAGCGGCCTGCCCTGTGTGCTGGTGGACGACGCCAGCAGCCCGGCCTGCGCCGCCGTGCTGGAGCAGCTGGCCGAGCGCGAACAGGTGTTCCTGGTCAAGCTCGCGGTCAACCAGGGCAAGGGCGGCGCGGTCATGGCCGGGCTGCGCGAAGCCTCGCGCCAAGGCTTCAGCCACGCCCTGCAAGTGGATGCCGACGGCCAGCACGACCTGCGCGATGTGGATAACTTTATCGCCACCTCCCGCACCCACCCCGAAGCACTGGTCTGCGGTTATCCACAGTACGACGCCAGCGTGCCCAAGGGCCGCTTTTACGCTCGCTACCTGACCCACGTCTGGGTCTGGATCAATACCCTGTCGTTGCAGATTCCCGACTCCATGTGCGGCTTCCGGGTCTACCCCCTGCCGCCAGTCCTGGCGCTGATCGACTCGGTGAAGGTCGGCCAGCGCATGGACTTCGACACCGATATTCTGGTGCGCCTGTCCTGGCGCAACCAGCCGATGCGCTGGTTGCCGACCAAGGTCCGTTACCCGGTGGATGGCCTGTCGCACTTTCGCCTGTTCCACGACAACCTGCTGATCTCCAGCATGCACGCCCGGCTGTTCTTCGGCATGTTGCTGCGCGCGCCGCTGATCCTCTGGCGACGGTGGCAAGCATGACGGCGCTACCAGACAAGCAGGACAAGCAGGACAAGCAACACTGGGCCGAGCACAAAGAGCGCGGCAGCTTCTGGCTGATGAAACTCACCGCCTTCGGCGTGCGTGTGCTCGGGCGCCGGGTGTTGAGCCCGGTGCTGTACATCATCGTTTTCTATTTTTTCCTGTTCGGCCGCGGCGCCCGCCGCAGCGCCTGGTTGTACCAGCAGCGCCTGGCCGATTGGAGCGGCAAGGCCGAGCTGCGCCCCAGCCACTGGCGGGTCTTCGGCCAGTTCATGGCGTTCGCCGACTCCCTGCTGGACAAGCTCGACGTGTGGAACGGCAAGCTGCGCCTGGAACAGATCGAGATCGTCGACCCGGCCCGGCTGCGCGACCAGTTGCGTGGCGCCCGTGGACAGATGCTGGTGGGTGCGCACCTGGGCAACCTCGAAGTCTGCCGCGCCCTGGCCGAGCTGGGCGAGAAGGTCACCATGAACGTGCTGGTGCACACCAAGCACGCCGAACGTTTCAATCGCCTGCTGGGCGAGGCCGGGGCCACCAACCTGCGGCTGATCCAGGTCAGCGAGCTGGATCCGGCGGTCATGCTGCAACTGAGCCAGCGCCTGGATCGCGGCGAGTGGCTGGCGATTGCCGGCGACCGCGTGCCGCTGCATGGCGGGCGCAACGTGCGGGTGGACTTCCTCGGCCATCCGGCGCCCTTTCCCCAGGGGCCGTGGCTGCTGGCGGGCCTGCTGAAATGCCCGGTCAACCTGCTGCTGTGCCTGAAAAACAACGGCCGCTATCGAGTGTTCCTCGAACCCTTCACCGAGGCCGTGGCGTGGAAGCGCAGCGACCGCGAACAGGTCATCGCCCAGTGGACTGCCCGCTACGCCGAGCGCCTGGGCCAGTACTGCCTCGAAGCGCCCCAACAATGGTTCAACTTTTACCCTTTCTGGAAGACCGATGACGACGCATCCGCTTGAGCCGGTAACCTTCGGCGAACTCCCTTTGCGCATCGAAGACGTGCTGGCCCTGGCCAACCGTCAGGCGCCGACCCGACTGCAGGACGACAGCGCATTCCGTCAGCGCATCGCCAAGGGCGCGCAATTCCTCGATTCGCTGCTGGACAAGGAAGGCGTGATCTACGGCGTGACCACCGGCTATGGCGACTCCTGCGTGGTCGCGGTGCCGCTGCAGCACGTCGAGGCGCTGCCCCGTCATCTGTACACCTTCCACGGCTGCGGCCTGGGCAAGCTGCTGGACGCGCAAGCCACCCGCGCGGTGCTGGCGGCGCGCTTGCAGTCGCTGTGCCATGGCGTGTCCGGGGTGCGCGTGGAGCTGCTGGAGCGCCTGCAGGCGTTCCTCGAACACGACATCCTGCCGCTGATCCCCGAAGAAGGTTCGGTGGGCGCCAGTGGCGACCTGACGCCGCTGTCCTACGTGGCCGCGACCCTGTCCGGCGAGCGTGAAGTGATGTTCCGCGGCGAGCGCCGGACCTCGGCCGAGGTGCACCGCGAGCTGGGCTGGGAACCGCTGGTACTGCGACCGAAAGAAGCCCTGGCGCTGATGAACGGCACCGCGGTGATGACCGGCCTGGCCTGCCTGGCCTTCGCCCGCGCCGACTACCTGCTGCAACTGGCCACGCGCATCACCGCGCTGAACGTGGTCGCCTTGCAGGGCAACCCGGAGCACTTCGACGAGCGCCTGTTCGCCGCCAAGCCGCACCCGGGGCAGATGCAGGTTGCCGCCTGGCTGCGCCAGGACCTGGCCATCGACGCACCGACCGCGCCGCTGCACCGCCTGCAGGACCGCTACTCGCTGCGTTGTGCGCCCCACGTGCTGGGCGTGCTGGCCGACAGCCTGGGCTGGCTGCGCGGCTTCATCGAAACCGAGCTGAACAGCGCCAACGACAACCCGATCATCGATGCCGAAGCCGAACGCGTGCTGCACGGCGGGCATTTCTACGGCGGGCACATCGCCTTCGCCATGGACAGCCTGAAGAACCTGGTGGCCAACGTCGCCGACCTGCTGGACCGCCAGCTCGCGCTGCTGGTGGACGAGCGTTACAACCACGGCCTGCCGAGCAACCTGTCCGGCGCCCCGGCGGACCGCGCCATGATCAACCACGGCTTCAAGGCGGTGCAGATCGGCACCAGCGCCTGGACCGCCGAAGCCCTGAAAAACACCATGCCGGCCAGCGTGTTCTCGCGCTCCACCGAATGCCACAACCAGGACAAGGTGAGCATGGGCACCATCGCCGCCCGCGATGCAATCCGCGTGCTGGAGCTGACCGAACAGGTCGCCGCCGCCACCCTGCTGGCCGCCAATCAAGGCGTCTGGCTGCGCGGCCAGGCCGAGGATGCACGGCCATTGCCGCCGGCCCTGGCCGCCATGCACCAAGAGCTGGCCAAGGACTTCCCGCCGGTGATCGAGGACCGCGCCCTGGAAGGCGAACTGCGCCTGTGCCTGCAACGCATTGCCGAGCAACACTGGAGGCTGCATGCGTAGTAAGGGCGTGCTGCACGCGGACACCGAGATCCAGGTGCCGTTTTTCGACGTCGACACCATGCACGTGGTCTGGCACGGGCATTACGTGAAATACCTGGAAGTGGCCCGCTGCGCCCTGCTCGACAAGCTCGGCCACAACTACAACCAGATGCGCGAGTCCGGCTACGCCTGGCCGGTGATCGACCTGCAACTGCGCTATGTGCGCGGCGCGGTATTCGGGCAGAAGCTCAATGTCCGCGCCAGCCTGGTGGAGTGGGAAAACCGCCTGAAGATCAACTACCTGATCAGCGACCTGGAAACCGGCGAACGCCTGACCCGCGCCAGCTCGGTGCAGGTGGCGGTGGAAATCGCCAGCCGCGAGATGCAGCTGGCCTCGCCCAAGGTGTTCACCGACGCCGTCGAGAGGCTTCTGCCATGACCCGACCGCTTCCTGTAGGAGCGAGCTTGCTCGCGAAAATCGTCAACGATTGCGCGGGCTACCTGACACGTCACGGCGCTCTGCGGTTTTTCGCGAGCAAGCTCGCTCCTACAGTGTTCGTGCTGCTGGGCATTCCAGGCTTGGCCAATGCCTTCGACCTGCAACAGCTCAGCGACCAGTTGGCCAAACCCGAGGTGATCCACGGCAGCTTCGTCCAGGAGAAACACCTGCGCGCCCTGCCCCAGCCGCTGACCAGCAAGGGCAGTTTCGTCCTGGCGAAGAACCATGGCCTGCTGTGGCTGCTGAAAACACCGCTGCAACAGGACTACCGCATCACCGGCAAAGGCATCGCCCGCCGGGATGGCAGCGGCTGGCAAATGCTGCCGAACAAGAGCGCCGGGGCCGAACAGAACCGCCTGTTCCTCGCCGTGCTGCAAGGCGACAGCAGTGGCCTGCAACGGGACTTCGAGCTGGCCCTGAGCGGCGACGCCAAGGCCTGGAAACTGACCCTGACCCCGCGTTCGCTGCTGCTCAAGCAGGTGTTCAACCAGATCAACATCGACGGCGGCGAGCTGGTGCAGCGTATCGAGCTGCTGGAAACCCAGGGCGACAGCACCCTGCTGAAGATGCATGACAGCATCAGCAACCAGCCCTTGAGCGACGCGGAGCAACATGACTTTGCCGAGTGAACGCTGGTGGCCGCGCCTGTTCCTGCTCCTGCTAGTGGCCGTGCTGGCCCTGGCCGGCTGGCAATGGCGCCATGGCGCGCCGCTGTCGGCCAACCTCATGGAGCTGGTGCCAGGCACCGACCCCGATGCCCTGGAGCTCAAGGCCGAGCAGCGCATGCAGGAGCCTCTGAACCGCGAAATGCTGGTGCTGGTGGGCCACGCCGAGCGCCAGCAGGCCATCGCCATGGCACAGCGCCTGGGTGAGCAATGGCAGGCCAGCGGGCTGTTCGAGAAGGTCCAGTGGAACCTGCAGGCCGACCTGCCGGCGTTGCGCAGGCAATTGCTGCAAGGACGCCTGGCGATGCTTTCTGCCGCCGACCGCCAGCAACTGATCGAGCACCCTGACGCCTTTATCCAGCAGCGCGTACAGGCGCTGTTCGACCCCTTCAGCGGTTTCAGCCTGGTGCCGAGCCAGGACGACTGGCTGGGCCTGACCGGGCGCATCCAGAACAGCCAGCCGCAACGTGGCGCGGTGCAACTGGACATCGGCAGCGGCACCCTGATCGCCGATGCCGACGGCAAGAGCTGGGTGCTGCTGCGGGCGCGCACCACCGGCAACGCCTTCGACATGCAGCTACCGCTGCAGGTAGCGGCCTTGCTCCAGCACAGCCGCGAACAGGCCGCCCAGGCCGACGTCCAGCTGCTGGCCGCCAGCGGCCTGCTCTACGCCGCCAACGGCCAGCAGCAGGCCTCCCGCGAGATCACCTGGGTTGGCGGCGGCGCCACTGTCGGCATCCTCTTGCTGCTGTTGCTGGCCTTCCGTCGCTGGCGAGTGTTGCTGGCGTTCGTGCCAGTGCTGGTGGGCATGCTGTTCGGCGCGGTGGCCTGCGTGGCCTTCTTCGGCCACATGCACGTGATGACCCTGGTGCTGGGTTCGAGCCTGATCGGCGTCGCCGTCGACTACCCGCTGCACTACCTGTCCAAAAGCTGGAGCCTGCGCCCCTGGCACAGCTGGCCGGCCCTGCGCCTGACCCTGCCGGGACTGAGCCTGAGCCTGGCCACCAGTTGCATCGGCTACCTGGCATTGGCCTGGACACCCTTCCCGGCCCTGACCCAGATCGCCGTGTTCTCCGCCGCCGGGTTGCTGGGTGCTTACCTGAGCGCGGTGTGCCTGCTGCCGTCGCTGCTGCGCGGCGTCGAGCTGCAACCGGCGCAATGGCCGCTGCGTGTCGCCGAGTGGCTGCTGAACCTGCGCACCCAGTTGCTCAAA
Source organism: Pseudomonas sp. 22526 (assembly GCF_052044735.1). Lineage (NCBI taxonomy): Bacteria > Pseudomonadati > Pseudomonadota > Gammaproteobacteria > Pseudomonadales > Pseudomonadaceae > Pseudomonas > Pseudomonas sp. 22526. The sequence continues at coordinate 113,789 of NZ_JBQENK010000008.1, read as the reverse complement.
CGCGTGTCCAGCTCCTGGCTGCTGGCGCTGGTGATCGCCTTCTGCGCCGGTGGCCTGTGGCAGCTCGACAGCAAAAACGATATCCGCCAGTGGATCGGCGCGCCGCCGCAACTGCTCAACGAAGCCCAGACCATCGCGCGGATCACCGGCTACCAGCCCACCAGCCAGTTCTTCCTGGTGCGCGGCGCCGATCAGCAACAACTGCTCGAACGCCTCGGCGCCCTGAGCGAGCGCCTGGAGCAACTGGTCAACCTGGAGAAACTCCAGGGCTACCTGTCGCTCAATCAGCTGGTAAGCCTGCCCAGCGAGCAACAGCGCCTGCGCCAGGCCCTGGACGCGCTGCCGCGGCACTGGCAGCCGCTGCTGGATCTCGGAGTCCCGGTCACGGCCCTGAACGCGGAACTCGCGCAATTGCGGGCACTGCCCGACGAAGACATCGACAGCGCCCTGCAAGGCCCGCTGGCCGAGCCTTACCGCACCCTATGGCTGGGCCCCACCGACAACGGCGTGGCGGCCATGGTCAGCCTGCAGGGGCTGAACAACCCACAGCTGCTGCGGATCCAGGCGCAGGATCTGCCGGGGGTGCAACTGGTGGACCGCCTGGGCGATCTGAACCAGGTGTTCGCCGCCACCCAGATCAGCGCCGCCGAGCTCAAGCTCGCGTCCTGCGTGCTGATCGTCTTGCTGCTGATCCTGCCGTTCGGCCTCGGCGGCGCCCTGCGCCTCGTCGCCCTGCCGCTGCTGGCGGCCCTGTGCAGCCTCGCCAGCCTGGGCTGGCTGGGGCAGCCGCTGACCCTGTTCAGCCTGTTCGGCCTGTTGCTGGTGACCGCCATCAGCGTCGACTACGCCATCCTCATGCGTGAACAGGTCGGCGGGGCCGCCGTGAGCCTGCTCGGCACCTTGCTTGCAGCGGTGACCACCTGGCTGTCGTTCGGCCTGCTGGCGATTTCCAGCACCCCGGCGGTCAGCAACTTCGGCCTGTCGGTGAGCCTGGGCCTGGCCTTCAGTTTTATCCTGGCGCCCTGGGCCGGTCGCCAGCGCCATCGCCAGCCCGTTACGGAGCCCGTCCTGTGATGGTTGCCCTGTTCTGGCTCATGGCGCTGCTGCTGTTCGCGCTCGCCACCCGCATCGGCAGCCGTTTCGGCCTGATCCCGATCGTCAGCCAGTTGCTGCTGGCGACCTTCGGCCTGCCGCTGCTGATGCTGTTCTGGATCGAACCGCACTGGCAGTTGAGTGGCGTCCAGCTGGTCTCACCGGTCTGGCTGAAGAACCTGTACGGCTTGAGTTTCGCCCTGCTGCTGGGGCACATCCTCAGCGACGTGATCGACCTGCGCCTGGACCGCCAGAGCCTGAAGATCGCCCTGCCGAGCTTCGCCATTCCCTTCGCCTGCGGCCTAGCTACCGCAGTCTGGCTGTTGCCGGCGCAACCCTGGCTGAGTTCCCTGGCGGTCGGTTTGCTGTTCGCCATTACCGCAATCCCGGTGCTGTACCTCTACCTGCGGCACATCGACTACCCGCCGCCGGCCACCCGGCGCCTGGTGCAGACCGCGATCCTCATCGACCTCGGCTGCTGGACCCTGTTCGGCGTCGCCCAGGGCAGCCTGCACCTGAGCAGCCTGCTGCTGCCGCTGGCCGGAGCCTGCCTGCCGCTGCTCCTGCGCGGTTTCGGCCTGCGCCAGCCGCTGTTGCATAGCCTGGGCTTCTTCGGCCTGCTGGTGGTGGCCGAACACTACAAGCTCAACGCGCTGATTTTCGGCATCGGCTACCTGCTGTGCATGACCGCCCTCAAGGTGCCGCTGGTGCTGCCGTTAAAGGCAGCCTGGATGAGCCGTTTGCAGACCTTTATCGCCATCCCGCTGATCCTCACGTTCGGCATCGTGCAGATCAATGTGCACAGCGCCATGGACAGCCTCGGCTGGGTGCAGTTGGGGGCCTTGCTGCTGTTGCCGATTGCCAGCAAGTTGCTCGGCAACTGGCTCGGCCTGGGCTGGGCCGGCGCCTCCTTCAAGGGTGCCAGCCGCTGGCGGGAAAGCCTGCTGTTGAACATTCGCGGGCTGAGCGAGATCGTCTTTCTCAACCTGCTGCTGCAACAACAGCTGATCAGCCCGGCGCTGTACTTCGCGCTGATGCTCATGGGCCTGATCGCCACCCTGATGCCGGCCCTGGCCGGGCTGCACCGAACACCTTTGGTCCCTTCGAACCTGAACATCGCCGAACCGGCAAGGAGCCCCAGTGCCAACAGTTGAAATGGAACGCCGCCGGATTGTGGTGATCGGCGCTGGCCCGTCGGGCGCCATCGCCGCCGCGCTGCTCAAGGGCAAAGGCCACGACGTGCTGATCGTCGAGCGCCAGCATTTCCCACGGTTTTCGATCGGTGAAAGCCTGCTGTCCCACTGCCTGGACTTCGTCGAAGAGGCCGGCATGCTCGAGGCGGTCAAGGCTGCGGGCTTCCAGTTGAAGAACGGCGCCGCGTTCGCCTGGGGCGAGCGTTACAGCGCCTTCGATTTCGGCGACACCTTCAGCGAGGGCAAGCCCACCACCTTTCAGGTGCAACGCGCCGACTTCGACAAGCTGCTGGCCGATCAGGCCGCCCTGCAAGGGGTTGAAGTGCGTTATGGCGAAGCCATCGTCAGCGCCGACTTCAGCCTGGCCAGGCCGCAGTTGCAGGTGCTGCGCGAAGACGGCAGCGAGTACCGCGTGGAGGCCGACTTCGTCCTCGACGCCAGCGGCTACGGCCGCGTGCTGCCACGCCTGCTGGACCTGGAGGCGCCCTCGAACTTCCCGGTCCGCCAGGCGGTGTTCACCCATATCGAAGACCATATCGACAGCCCGGCTTTCGAGCGGGAAAAGATCCTCATCACCACTCACCCGAGCAAACGCGATGTGTGGTTCTGGACCATCCCGTTCAGCAACGGGCGCTGCTCGATCGGCGTGGTCGCGGCCAAGGAGCACTTCGACGGCCGTGACGACGACCTGGACCAATGCCTGCGCGGTTTCATCGAGGAAACCCCAAGCCTGGCCAAGGTCCTGCACAACGCCGTCTGGGACACCCCGGCGCGGGCCATCGGCGGCTACTCGGCCAACGTCAAGACTTTGCACGGCCCGGGCTTCGCGCTGCTGGGCAACGCCGCGGAATTCCTCGACCCGGTGTTCTCCTCCGGCGTGACCATCGCCATGCGTTCGGCGAGCATGGCCGCCGCCGTGCTGCATCGGCAGTTGCAGGGCGAAAGCGTGGATTGGGAAACAGAATTCGCCATCCCCCTCAAGCGCGGCGTCGACACCTTCCGCTGCTACGTCGAAGGCTGGTACGCCGGCACCTTCCAGGACGTGATCTACCACCCGGGCAGCTCGCCGGAGATTCGCCGGATGATCAGTTCGATCCTCGCCGGTTATGCCTGGGACGAACGCAACCCGTTCGTCAGCGAACCCAAGCGCCGGCTGCGCATGCTTTCGGAAATCTGCGCCATGGAGGCTCCATGAACGACGCCCAGCCACAATACTTGAGCGCCAGCTACGTCGAGGAAACCCGCTTCGGTTTCTGGTTCCTGCGCAGCCATACCTGGCAGCACCATGTGCTGCGGGTGGCGATCAACGACCTGCGCCGCCTGTTCGACAAGGAACCGCCGGCCAACCCGGTGCTGCTGGATGCCGGCTGCGGCCAGGGCAAGTCGTTCCAGTACCTGCGCCAGGTGTTCGCCCCGCAGCGCCTGATCGGCCTGGACGCCGACCCGCACAGCCTCAGGCTCAGCAGTGAAGAGGCGGCGCGCCAGGGCCTGCAGGTCGAGCTGATCGGCAGCGACTGCGCGACCCTAAACGTGGCCGATGCCAGCGTCGACCTGCTGTTCTGCCACCAGACCTTCCACCACCTGGTGGAACAGGAAAAAGCCCTGGCCGAGTTCTATCGCGTGCTCAAGCCGGGCGGTTACCTGCTGTTCGCCGAATCCACCGAGGCCTACATCGACACCTGGGTGATCCGCTGGCTGTTCCGCCACCCGATGCATGTGCAGAAAAGCGCGGCGCAGTACCTGGAAATGATCCGACGACAGGGTTTTGAATTTACCCCGCGCAATGTGTCTTATCCCTATCTGTGGTGGAGCCGGGCCAAGGATTTCGGGCTGCTCGAACGCTTCGGCCTGCGCCGCCCGAAACCCTTTGGCCAACGGGAAGAAACCCTGGTCAATGTGGTCGCCCGCAAACCCTTGCCCGAAGGTGCCGCCGGATGATCCGTGCCCTGCTCGTCGGCTGCCTGCTGTTGCTGAGCGCCTGCGCCAGCCAGCCGCCGCTGCCCGAGAAAACCCCGAGCCTGGCCCTGCCGCTGCAACTGCATATCGAGCGGCAACAGGCCGGGCAACGCCAGGACTGGCTGCTGGTGATCCAGGCCGAAGGGCCGGGCATCCGCTGGTCGCTGCTCGACCCGCTGGGCATTCCCCTGGCGCGCCAGCAACTGATCGAGGGTCGCTGGCAGGCCGATGGCCTGCTGCCGCCGAACACGGAGGCCCGCGAACTGTTCGCCGCACTGCTGTTTGCCCTCACGCCCGCGGGCGAACTGCGAGATAATTATCCAGCCGCCCGGCAGCACGGCGCGCAGCGTGATCTCGCCCCGCACTGGCAGGTCCGCTATCGCCAGGCCCTGGATTTCCGCCTGGAGCTGCCCCAGGGCTTGTACTACCACATCAGCCCGCTGACCGCCGAGAACGCCTCATGACGGCCTACCTGAATGCCCTCGGGGTGATCTGTGCCCTTGGGCGCGACAAGCAGCAAGTGGCCCGCAGCCTGTTTGCCGGCGACTGCTCCGGCATGCGCGCCGCAGCCGGCTGGGTGCCGGAGCGCAGCGTGCCGGTGGCCGCCGTCCAGGGGCCGCTGGCGAGCATTCCAGCGGAGCTGGGGCAGCAGAGCAGCCGCAACAACCAGCTGCTGCTGGAGGCCGCCCTGCAGATCCGTGGCGACATCGACCAGGCCATCGTCCGCTACGGCCACAGCCGCATCGGCATCGTCCTCGGCACCAGCACCTCGGGCATCGACGAAGCCAGCCGCGGCATCGCCCATTACCTGCGCGACCGGCACTTCCCGGCCGACTACGACTACCGACAGCAAGAACTGGCCGCGCCGGCGAACTTTCTCGCCGACTGGCTCGACCTCAGTGGCCCGGCCTATGTGATTTCCACCGCCTGCACCTCCAGCGCCCGGGCGCTGATGAGCGCCCGCCGCCTGCTCGACCTGGGCCTGTGCGACGCGGTGCTGTGCGGCGGCGTCGACAGCCTGTGCAAGCTGACCCTCAACGGTTTCTCGGCCCTGGAAGCGGTTTCCGCGCAGCGCTGCAATCCGTTCTCGGTCAACCGCGATGGCATCAACATCGGCGAAGCCGCCGTGCTGTTCCTGATGAGCAAGGAAACCCTCGGCGCGCAACCGATCGCCTTGCTCGGCGGCGGCGCCAGCTCCGACGCGCACCATATTTCCGCCCCCGAACCCAGCGGGCGCGGCGCCCTGCAAGCCATGCAGAAGGCCTTGCACAACGCCGGCCTGCAAGCCGAGCAGATCGGTTACCTGAACCTGCATGGCACGGCCACCCAGCACAACGACGCCATGGAAAGCCTGGCGGTCAACCAGTTGTTCCCGGCCGGCGTGCCCTGCTCGTCGACCAAACCCATGAGCGGCCACACCCTGGGCGCCGCCGGTGCCCTGGAAGCGGCGTTCTGCTGGTTGAGCCTGTCCGCCGCGAACAGCGCGCACGCCCTGCCGCCCCATGTCTGGGACGCCCAGGCCGACCCGCAACTGCCGCCGCTGCATTGGGTCACCGCCACCACACGTCTGGAGCAGAACGCTCCGCGCTGCCTGATGAGCAACTCCTTTGCCTTCGGCGGCAATAACGTCAGCCTGATTATCGGAGACGCCCCATGATTGACTGGCCGCTCGCCGAACTGCTGCCCCACGCGGGCGACATGATCCTGATCGATCAGGTCCTGGGGTTCGATGAAGAGCAGATCCACACCCGCCTCACTGTCCGCCCCGGCGGCCTGTTCAACCGTGCCGACGGCAGCCTGCCGGCCTGGGTCGGCATCGAGCTGATGGCCCAGAGCGTCGCCGCCTACGCCGGTTGCCATGCGCGCCAGAAAGGCCAGGCCGTCGAGCTGGGGTTCCTGCTCGGCACACGCAAGTTCGAATGCAACGTGGAGCATTTCCCGGTCGGCAGCGAACTGCAGATTCACGCCTTGCGCTCCCTGCAAGACGACAACGGCATGGGCGTATTCGAATGCCACCTGAGTGCCCCCGGCATCCAGGCCGTCGCCCGCCTCAACGTGTTCTGTCCGCCACAGGCGGACAGCTACCTGAACGAATCACCCGCTTTATCAACAGGAGTCCAGCCATGACTGAATCCATATTGGTCACCGGCTCCAGCCGTGGTATCGGCCGCGCCATCGCCCTGCGCCTGGCCCAGGGCGGCTATGACCTGATCCTGCATTGCCGCAGTGGCCGCAGCGAAGCCGAGGCCGTGCAGGCCGAAGTCGAGGCCCTGGGGCGCCAGGCGCGCATCCTGCAATTCGATGTGACTGACCGCGCCAGCTGCAAGGCCGTTCTCGAAGCCGACGTGGAAGCCCACGGCGCCTACTACGGCGTGGTGCTCAACGCCGGCCTGACCCGCGACGGCGCCTTCCCGGCCCTGAGCGAAGACGACTGGGACACCGTGCTGCGCACCAACCTCGACGGTTTCTACAACGTGCTGCACCCGGTGATGATGCCGATGATCCGACGCCGCGCCGCCGGGCGTATCGTCTGCATCGCCTCGGTGTCCGGGCAGGTCGGCAACCGCGGCCAGGTCAACTACAGCGCTTCCAAGGCCGGCCTGATCGGCGCCGCCAAGGCCCTGGCCATCGAGCTGGGCAAACGCAAGATCACCGTCAACTGCGTGGCGCCAGGCCTGATCGACACCGCCATGCTCGACGAGAACGTGCCGGTGGACGAGCTGCTGAAGATGATCCCGGCCCAGCGCATGGGCACCCCGGAAGAAGTCGCCGGCGCGGTGAACTTCCTGATGTCCGCCGAGGCCGCCTACATCACCCGCCAGGTGCTGGCGGTCAACGGAGGCCTGGTCTGATGAAACGTGTGGTCGTCACCGGCATGGCCGGCATCACTTCGCTGGGCAGCGACTGGGACACCATCGCCGCCAACTTCAGCGCCAACCGCAGCGGCATTCGCCGGATGGACGAGTGGGATCGCTTCAGCGAACTCAATACCCGCCTGGCCGGCCCCGTGGACGACTTCAAGGTGCCGGAGCACTGGACCCGCAAGCAGCTGCGCAGCATGGGCCGGGTGTCGCGGCTCGCCGTGGGCGCTGCCGAGCAAGCCCTGGCCGATGCCGGCCTGCTGGGTGACGAATCGATCAAGGACGGGCGCATGGGCGTGGCCTGTGGCTCGTCCACCGGCAGCACCGACGAGATCAAGGCGTTCGGCAACATGTTGCTGAACTCGGTCGCCGAAGGCCTCAACGCCAACTCCTACGTGCGCATGATGCCGCACACCACCGCGGCCAATATCAGCATCTTCTTCGGCCTCACCGGCCGGCTGATCCCGACGTCCAGCGCCTGCACCAGCGGCAGCCAGGGCATCGGCTACGCCTACGAGGCGATCAAGTTCGGCCGCCTGCCGCTGATGCTCGCCGGCGGTGCCGAAGAGCTGTGCCCGACCGAAGCCATGGTGTTCGACGCGCTCTACGCCACCAGCCTGAAAAACGATGCCCCGCACACCAGCCCGCGGCCCTACGACAGCGACCGCGACGGCCTGGTGATCGGCGAGGGCGGCGGCATGCTGGTGCTCGAAGAGCTGGAACACGCACTGGCCCGTGGCGCGCATATCCATGCCGAGATCGTCGGCTTCGGCAGCAACGCCGACGGCCAGCACACCACCCGTCCGGAGCAGGCCACCATGCGCCGGGCCATGGAGCTGGCCCTGGAAGACGCCGGCCTCGAGCCTTCGGCCATCGGCTACGTCAATGGCCACGGCACCGCTACAGAACAGGGCGACATTGCCGAAACACTGGCCACCAGCAGCCTGTTCGGCAGCCGGATGCCCATCAGTTCGCAGAAGAGTTTCCTCGGCCACACCCTGGGGGCCTGTGGCGCGCTGGAGTCCTGGTTCAGCATCGAGATGCTCAACCACGACCTCTACGTGCACACCCTCAACCTCGATACGGTGGACCCGCGTTGCGGCGAGCTGGATTACCTGCGTGGCGAGTTCCGGCAGATGAGCTGCGAGTACGTGATGAACAACAACTTTGCCTTTGGCGGCGTCAACACTTCGCTGATCTTCCGCCGCTGGCCTCAATGACGTTACCCCCTGGAGAAAATGGAATGCCCTCCCTGCTTCGCGCATGCCTGATCGTGCTGGCCCTGCTGACCTGCGTCTCGTGCACCAGCAAGCGCATGTACACCCCGGACCGGGTCCTGCCCGCCACCATCAAGGCCGACCATGAGGAAATGAAACAGGCGATCCTGAAAAACCTGGTCGCCCGCAAATGGACCGTGCAGCGCATCAGCCCGGAGCTGATCCAGGCCGAGATCACCGTGCGCGAGCAATACCACGTGGAAATCGACATCCAGTACACGCCGACCCACTACAAGATCCTCTACCGCGACAGCCGTGGCATGAGCTACGCGGACGGCAAGATCCACAAGAACTACATCCGCTGGGTGCGCCTGCTGGACAAGGGCATCCTGCGCGAGCTGAAGGACAACCAGAACGAACGGACCGCGCAACAGCTGTCCAGCTCGGCCCAGGCGATTGCCGCGCCTAATTGAGCGCCAGCCGCCGCCCGCTTTCTACGTCAAGGAGACCACCATGCAATTGAAGACCCTGGCCGCTGCCGCCACCCTGCTGCTCTGCACCCTGCCCGGCGTCAGCCAGGCCCGTGATACCGCGCTGTACCTGCCGTTCGACAAGGTGGTCGCCGAAGCCATCAGCACCGGCAAGATCGACGGCAGCGTGAAGTTCTACCTGGCCGGCAACAAGCCGGCCGGCAAGGTCACGGTGGTCAGCGCGGGCGCGGTCACCAACAAGAAGACCAACGCCTTCAACAAGAGCGACGAAGTGGCCTGCGAATGGGCCCTGCAATCGGCGCTGATCACCCTGCACCAGGCCGCCAAGAAAGTCGGCGCCAATGCCGTGACCGACATCGCCAGCTTCTACAAGAGCAACGAGCGCAAGGACGCGAAAACCTACGAATGCCATGCAGGCGCGCTCATCGCCGGTGTGGCGCTGCGCGGCGATCTGGCGAAGGTGCAGTAAGGCGCCTGCCGGCGAGATCGGCATGACCTGATCCACGGTTTCCGTCCCCCGGAAACGACAAAGGGCGCCTTTCGGCGCCCTTTCACAAACAGGCTGGCTTGTCATCGCGCTCTGCCTGTCTGGCTCTGCGATGGCTGGTTGCCCAGGATCCTCAGAGTCTCACAAGTCCCTTTCGGGTACGCACGCAGTGTCGCTCGAAGCCTGCCGTCCGGCAACCGTGGCCAATTGCCCTTTCCTCGAAAAGGGTCGACTTCAGATCCCCAAAGCCTTGCGTACAGCGGCTTTGACGGCAGCGAACTCTTCGTCCGTAAGTTGCAAGACTTCGTAAACTCGTCGGCCATGACGGTCTTTGCGCCTGATCCGATCGAGTCGCGGCAAGCCGACCGTGGCAAGCATGTCGCATTTTGCCCAGCAGACCGTTACAGCTCCGCCTTGCGGGTCAGCAGTTCGACAAAGGCCTTGGCCATTGGCGAGCGCTGATCGGTGCGCTGCGCCAGCCACACCGCCGAGACCGCTTCGGGGTCGAGCAGCGGTCGATAGACCACGCCGTCGATGCGCATGCGCTGGTAGGACGCCGGCAACACCGAGACACCCAGCCCCGCCGCCACCAGGCCGATGATGGTCATGGCCTCGCCTGCCTCCTGGGCAAAATGCGGGGTGAAACCGACATCCCGGGCCAGGGTCAGCAGCTGCGCATACAGGCCGCTGCCGTAGCTGCGCGGGAAGAACACGAAGGGCTCATGGGCCAGGGCCGACAACGCCAGGCCGGCTTCGCTGCCGGCCACCAGCGGGTGCTTGGAACCGAGCACCGCTACCAGCGGTTCACGCAGCAACTCCACCACGCTCAGGGAATCCGGCAGCGGCAACGGCCGCATGATGCCGACCTGGATCGACTCGTCCAGCAGCGCCTCGGCCACCTGGGTGCTGCTCATTTCCCGCAGCTTCAGGTGCACGTCGGGAAAACGCTGGCGAAAGGCAAAGATCGCCTGGGGAATGCTCGAATTGAAGGGTGCCGACGAGGTGAAGCCGATTTTCAGTTCGCCCAGTTCCCCCCGTTGCGCCCGCCGGGCCACATCCGCGGCCTTGTCGACCTGGGCCAGCACCTGTCGTGCCTCGTCGAGGAACAGCCTGCCGGCCTCGCTGAGCTCGACCCGACGATTGGTACGCTCGAACAGCCGCGCACCCACCTCCTGCTCCAGCACCTGGATCTGCTGGCTCAAGGGCGGCTGGGAGATGCCCAGGGCCTGGGCGGCGCGGCCGAAATGCAGCTCTTCGGCCACCGCGATGAAGTAACGCAGATGACGCAATTCCATGAACGCCTCATTAGGTCGTAAAACATATCAATCAGGTCGAACAATATATTGGAAAGAAACATTAGCCAGCTATATGCTTTTTTCCATTGCCTGACCGGCTGCGCTCCCCCCGAGGTCCCCCGTGAAAACCGCTGTCGCTCCACTCGCCCACGAACTCCCTCCCACCGCCCTCGATGAGGTCGTCGCGCAACTGAACGAGGTCTACATCGAAAAAGGCACGCCGATGTTCATGCGCACGGTGCTGGCGCTGTTCTCCGGCGGTTTCGCCACCTTCGCCCTGCTCTACTGCGTGCAACCGATGATGCCGCTGCTGTCCCGGGAATTTTCCATCAACGCCGCGCAGAGCAGCCTGATCCTCTCGGTCGCCACCGGCCTGCTGGCCATCGGTCTGCTGGTCACCGGGCCGATTTCCGACCGCATCGGCCGCAAGCCGGTGATGGTGACCGCCCTGTTCGCCGCCGCGCTGTGCACCATCGCCAGCGCCCTGATGCCGAGCTGGCACGGCGTGCTGCTGATGCGCGCGCTGGTGGGGCTGTCCCTGAGCGGCCTGGCGGCGGTGGCGATGACCTACCTGAGCGAGGAGATCCATCCGCAGCACATCGGCCTGGCCATGGGCCTGTACATCGGCGGCAACGCCATTGGCGGCATGAGCGGCCGCCTGATCACCGGGGTGCTGATCGACTTCGTCAGCTGGCACACGGCGATGTTGGTGATAGGTGGCCTGGCGCTGATCGCCGCGGCGGTGTTCTGGAAAATCCTCCCCGAATCGCGCAATTTCCGCGCCCGCTCGCTGCACCCACGCAGCCTGCTGGACGGCTTCACCATGCACTTTCGCGATGCCGGCCTGCCGCTGCTGTTCCTCGAAGCCTTCGTGCTGATGGGCGCGTTCGTCACGCTGTTCAACTACATCGGCTATCGCCTGCTGGCCGAGCCGTATCACATGGATCAGGCCTTCGTCGGCCTGCTGTCGGTGGTGTACCTGTCGGGGATCTACAGCTCGGCGAAAATCGGCGCCCTGGCCGACCGCCTCGGCCGCCGCAAAATGCTCTGGGCCACCATTTCGCTGATGCTCGCCGGCCTCGCCCTGACCATGCTCAGCTCGTTGCCGGTGGTGATCATCGGCATGCTGATCTTCACGTTCGGCTTCTTCGGCGCCCACTCGGTCGCCAGCAGCTGGATCGGCCGGCGCGCCCTCAAGGCCAAGGGCCAGGCCTCATCGCTGTATCTGTTCAGCTATTACGCCGGGTCGAGCATCGCCGGGACGGCGGGCGGGGTGTTCTGGCACATGGCCGGGTGGAACGGCATCGGCCTGTTTATCAGCGCCCTGCTGGTGGTGGCGCTGCTGGTGGCGTTGAAGCTGGCCAAGCTGCCGCCGCTGGCCACTCAGTAGTTGCTAAACCAACATGCCGGCGACCAGCCCCCGCGATCCATATGCGGGGTCCGGTCGCCGGCATGGGCGATAGCTGTCGATCGGCTTACTTGACGATTTCCACCAGGTCGACGTCGATCTCGCGCTTCATCAGCCCCTTCTCGACCTCACCGGTCAGCCTGACCTGAGTCTTCTCGTTGAATGCCACCGGCGGCAGGTCTTCGTCGTCGATCTCGACGGTGATGGTGCCGCTGGCATCCTTGAATTCGTACTTGTCGTCGTTGTTCAGCTTCTTGATCACATGGCCCTGCAGCACCACCGGCGTATCGTCCGAGGCGTCGTTGGCCGCCGCGACGGTGGTGACGGCCTGGGCGCCAGGACCGGTGTAGCCGACAGCCAGGGCGGCGGTGCTGAACAGCGGAGCGAGCAACAGAACGAGGTAACGGGTTTTCATGGCAGTGATCCAATGTGGGTTTCGATAGCGCCAGATTAACCAGTCAGGCTGAATTGAAACTTAATCCGCCAGGCCGTATCCCAGGCGCAAAAAAAAGCCCGGCGAATGCCGGGCCTGATTATCGGGTCGCGATCACTGGTGATACTGCGCCGACAGTTCGTGCACCGCGCGCAGGAAGGCGCCAGCGTGTTCCGGGTCGACTTCCGGGGTGATGCCGTGGCCGAGGTTGAACACATGGCCGCTGCCCTTGCCGTAGCTGGCGAGAATACGCCCGACTTCGGCACGGATCGCTTCCGGCTTGGCGTAGAGCACGGTCGGGTCCATGTTGCCTTGCAGCGCGACCTTGTTGCCGACCCGTTGGCGCGCCTCGCCGAGGTCGCAGGTCCAGTCCAGGCCCAGGGCGTCGGCACCGGCGTCGGCAATGCTTTCCAGCCACAGGCCGCCGTTCTTGGTGAACAGGATTACCGGCACCTTGCGCCCTTCGTGCTCGCGGATCAGCCCGCTGACGATCTTGCGCATGTAGGCCAGGGAGAACTCCTGGTAGGCCGCCGCCGACAGGTTGCCGCCCCAGGTGTCGAAGATCTGCACCGCTTGCGCGCCGGCCTTGATCTGGCCGTTGAGGTAGCTGGTGACCGACTGCGCCAGCTTGTCCAGCAGCAGGTGCATGGCTTGCGGGTTGTCGTAGAGCATCGCCTTGGTCTTGCGGAAGTCCTTCGAGGAGCCGCCTTCGACCATGTAGGTGGCCAGGGTCCAGGGGCTGCCGGAGAAGCCGATCAGCGGCACACGACCGTTGAGTTCGCGGCGGATGGTGCTGACCGCGTCCATCACGTAGCCCAGGTCCTTGTGCGGATCCGGGATCGGCAGGGCCTCGATGTCGGCCAGGGTGCTGACGACCTTCTTGAAACGCGGGCCTTCGCCGGTTTCGAAGTACAGGCCCTGGCCCATGGCGTCGGGGATGGTCAGGATGTCGGAGAAAAGGATGGCCGCATCCAGCTGTGGATAACGGTCCAGCGGTTGCAGGGTGACTTCGCAGGCGAACTCCGGGTTCATGCACAGGCTCATGAAGTCACCGGCGTTGGCACGGCTGGCGCGGTATTCAGGCAGGTAGCGCCCAGCCTGACGCATCATCCACACCGGGGTGACGTCTACGGGTTGCTTGAGCAGGGCACGAAGGAAACGGTCGTTCTTCAGGGCAGTCATGTCGGCATCCGGAAAAAAAGTGCGGGCATTTTCTCAGAGCGCGACGCAAAAGGCACGGCGAGAGCCGTGCCTTTTGTCTATCGGGTCAATTTGTCGCGCCACAACCCTCGAAACACAAGGGCTATAGCGGACCTGTAGGAGCGAAGCTTGCTCGCGATAGCGGTGNCCATGTTGCCTGACACACCTTGATCGCGAGCAAGCTTCGCTCCTACAAAGGCGGCAAGAATCAGACGCCCAGGTAGTCGAGGATACCTTCGGCGGCGTTGCGGCCTTCGAAGATCGCCGTCACCACCAAGTCGGAACCGCGCACCATGTCGCCACCGGCGAAAATCTTCGGGTTGCTGGTCTGGTGCTTGTACTGGCCTTGCTCCGGCGCCACGACGCGGCCCTGGCTGTCGGTCTGGATGCTGAACTGCTCGAACCACGGCGCCGGGCTCGGGCGGAAACCGAAGGCGATGACCACGGCGTCGGCCGGGATGACCTCTTCGGAACCCGGGATCGGCTCGGGGCTGCGACGGCCACGGGCATCCGGCTCGCCGAGACGGGTCTCGACCACCTTCACGCCTTCGACCTTGTCTTCGCCGACGATGGCGATCGGCTGGCGGTTGTAGAGGAACTTCACGCCTTCTTCCTTGGCGTTCTTCACCTCTTTGCGCGAGCCCGGCATGTTCGCCTCGTCACGACGATAAGCGCAGGTCACCGCCTTGGCGCCCTGGCGGATCGACGTGCGGTTGCAGTCCATCGCCGTGTCGCCGCCACCTAGGACCACCACCTTCTTGCCCTTCATGTCGACGAAATCTTCCGGCGACTTTTCAAAGCCCAGGTTGCGGTTGACGTTGGCGATCAGGAAGTCCAGCGCGTCGTGCACGCCCGGCAGGTCCTCACCGGCAAAACCACCCTTCATGTAGGTGTAGGTGCCCATGCCCATGAACACGGCATCGTATTCTTCAAGCAGTTGCTCCATGGTCACGTCCTTGCCCACCTCGGTGTTGAGGCGGAACTCGATGCCCATGCCGCTGAAGACTTCGCGACGATTGCTCAGCACGGTCTTTTCCAGCTTGAACTCGGGGATACCGAAGGTCAGCAGGCCGCCGATTTCCGGGTTCTTGTCGAACACCACCGGGGTCACGCCACCGCGAACCAGCACATCGGCGCAGCCCAGGCCCGCCGGGCCCGCGCCGATCACCGCGACACGCTTGCCGGTCGGCTTGACCTTGGACATGTCCGGACGCCAGCCCATGGCGAAGGCGGTGTCGGTGATGTACTTCTCCACCGAACCGATGGTCACCGCGCCGAAGCCGTCGTTGAGGGTGCAGGCACCCTCGCACAGACGGTCCTGCGGGCACACCCGGCCGCAGACTTCCGGCAGGGTGTTGGTCTGGTGCGACAGCTCGGCAGCGGCGAGGATGTTGCCCTCGGCCACCAGCTTGAGCCAGTTGGGAATGAAGTTGTGCACCGGGCACTTCCATTCGCAGTACGGGTTACCGCAACCCAGGCAGCGGTGGGCCTGGTCGGCCGACTGCTGGGGTTTGAAGGGTTCGTAGATTTCCACGAACTCTTTCTTGCGTTGACGCAACAGTTTCTTCTTCGGATCCTTGCGCCCGACCTCGATGAACTGGAAGTCATTATTCAGACGTTCAGCCATAGTTAAAACCTCATCAAACTCTTCAGGCGCATATCACTGCGGGTTGGCACGGGTGCTGGAAAGCAACGATTTCAAGCTGGCAGCCTTCGGCTTGACCAACCAGAAACGACGCAGGTAGTCATCGAGGTTCTCGGCCAGGTTACGGCCCCACTCGCTACCGGTTTCCTCGACGTATTCGTCCAGCACGCGCTGCAGGTGGCTGCGATAGGCTTCCATCGCTTCGCCGCTGATCCGCTGGATTTCCACCAGCTCGTGGTTGACCCGGTCAACGAAGGTGTTGTCCTGGTCGAGCACGTAGGCGAAACCGCCGGTCATGCCTGAGCCGAAGTTATAACCGGTCTTGCCCAGCACGCAGACGAAACCACCGGTCATGTATTCGCAGCAGTGATCGCCAGTGCCTTCCACCACGGTGTGGGCACCGGAGTTGCGCACGGCGAAACGCTCGCCTGCGGTACCGGCGGCGAACAGCTTGCCGCCGGTGGCGCCGTACAGGCAGGTGTTGCCGATAATCGCGCTGTCCTGAGTCTTGTAGGCGCTGCCTTGCGGCGGAACTATCACCAGCTTGCCGCCGGTCATGCCCTTGCCCACGTAGTCGTTGGCGTCGCCTTCGAGGTAGAGGTTCAGGCCGCCGGCGTTCCACACACCGAAGCTCTGACCGGCAGTGCCCTTGAAGCGGAAGGTGATTGGCGCCTTGGCCATGCCCTGGTTGCCGTGGACCTTGGCGATTTCGCCGGAGATCCGCGCACCGATGGAACGGTCGCAGTTGCAGATGTCGAGCGCGAACTCGGCACCGCTGAGGTCGTTGATCGCAGGCTTGGCCATGGCGACCATTTTCTCGGCCAGCAGGCCCTGGTCGAATGGCGGGTTGCGATCGACCTGGCAGAACTGCGGCTTGTCCGCCGGGATATGGTCACTGCCCAGCAGCGGGGTCAGGTCCAGGTGGTGCTGCTTGGCGGTCTGGCCTTCGAGGATTTCCAGCAGATCGGTGCGACCGATCAACTCTTCCAGCGAACGCACACCCAGCTTGGCCAGCCACTCACGGGTTTCTTCGGCGACGTAGGTGAAGAAGTTCACCACCATCTCGACGGTACCGATGTAGTGGTCCTTGCGCAGCTTCTCATTCTGAGTCGCGACGCCGGTGGCGCAGTTGTTCAGGTGGCAGATACGCAGGTATTTGCAACCCAGGGCAATCATCGGCGCGGTGCCGAAGCCGAAGCTTTCGGCGCCGAGGATTGCCGCCTTGATCACGTCGAGGCCGGTTTTCAGGCCGCCGTCGGTCTGCACCCGGACCTTGCCGCGCAGGTCGTTGCCGCGCAGGGTCTGGTGGGTTTCCGCCAGGCCCAGTTCCCACGGCGCACCGGCGTACTTGATCGAGGTCAGCGGCGAGGCGCCGGTGCCACCGTCGTAGCCGGAGATGGTGATCAGGTCGGCGTAGGCCTTGGCCACGCCAGCGGCGATGGTGCCGACGCCGGCTTCCGCCACCAGTTTCACCGAGACCAGCGCCTGCGGGTTGACCTGTTTCAGGTCGAAGATCAGCTGCGACAAGTCTTCGATGGAATAGATATCGTGGTGCGGCGGTGGCGAAATCAGGGTCACGCCAGGTACCGCGTAACGCAGCTTGGCGATCAGGCCGTTGACCTTGCCGCCAGGCAGCTGGCCGCCTTCGCCGGGCTTGGCGCCCTGAGCCACCTTGATCTGCAGCACTTCGGCGTTGACCAGGTATTCCGGGGTCACGCCGAAACGGCCGGTGGCCACCTGCTTGATTTTCGAACTCTTGATGGTGCCGTAGCGCGCCGGGTCTTCGCCGCCTTCGCCGGAGTTGGAACGCGCACCCAGGCGGTTCATGGCTTCGGCCAGGGCTTCGTGGGCTTCCGGCGACAGCGCGCCCAGGGAGATACCGGCGGAGTCGAAACGCTTGAGGATAGATTCCAGCGGCTCGACTTCGCTGATGTCCATCGGCGTGTCCAGGGTCTTCACCTTGAACAGGTCGCGGATCATCGACACCGGGCGGTTGTCCACCAGCGCGGTGTATTCCTTGAACTTGGCGTAGTCGCCCTGCTGCACGGCGGCTTGCAGGGTGTTGACCACGTCCGGGTTGTAGGCGTGGTATTCGCCACCGTGGACGAACTTCAGCAGGCCGCCTTGCTGGATCGGCTTGCGCGGGCTCCAGGCTTCGGTCGCCAGGGCTTTCTGCTCGGCTTCGATGTCGACGAAACGCGCGCCCTTGATGCGGCTCGGCACGCCACGGAAGCTCAGCTCGCAGACTTCCTCGGACAGGCCGATGGCTTCGAACAGCTGCGCACCGCGGTAGGACGCGATGGTCGAGATACCCATCTTCGACAGGATCTTCAGCAGGCCCTTGGTGATGCCCTTGCGGTAGTTCTTGAACACCTCGTAGAGGTCGCCCAGCACCTCGCCGGTGCGGATCAGGTCGCCCAGCACTTCGTAGGCCAGGAACGGATAGACCGCCGAGGCACCGAAACCGATCAGCACCGCGAAGTGATGCGGATCGCGCGCGGTGGCGGTTTCCACCAGGATGTTGGAGTCGCAGCGCAGGCCCTTCTCGGTCAGGCGGTGGTGCACCGCGCCGGTGGCCAGGGAAGCGTGGATCGGCAGCTTGCCCGGGGCGATATGGCGGTCGCTGAGCACGATCTGGGTGCGACCGGCGCGCACGGCTTCTTCCGCCTGGTCCGCCACGTTGCGGATCGCCGCTTCCAGGCCGAGGCTTTCCTCGTAGTTCAGGTCGATGACCTGACGCTCGAAGCCCGGACGGTCGAGGTTCATCAGCGAGCGCCACTTGGCGGGCGAGATCACTGGCGAGCTGAGGATCACGCGGGAAGCATGCTCAGGCGATTCCTGGAAGATGTTGCGCTCGGCACCGAGGCAGATCTCCAGGGACATGACGATAGCTTCGCGCAGCGGGTCGATCGGCGGGTTGGTGACCTGGGCGAACTGCTGGCGGAAGTAGTCGTACGGCGTGCGCACACGCTGGGACAGCACGGCCATCGGCGTGTCGTCGCCCATGGAGCCGACCGCCTCGTAGCCTTGCTCGCCCAGAGGACGCAGCACCTGGTCACGCTCCTCGAAAGTGACCTGGTACATCTTCATGTACTGCTTGAGCTGGTCGACGTCGTAGAACGCCGAACCATGGTCGTTGTCTTCCATGGTCGCCTGGATGCGCAGGGCATTCTTGCGCAGCCATTGCTTGTACGGATGACGAGACTTCAGGCGGTTGTCGATGGCGTCGGTATCGAGGATCTGCCCGGTTTCGGTGTCCACGGCGAAGATCTGGCCCGGGCCGACACGGCCCTTGGCGATCACGTCTTCGGGCTGGTAGTTCCAGACGCCGATTTCCGAAGCCAGGGTGATGAAACCGTTCTTGGTGGTAACCCAGCGCGCCGGGCGCAGGCCGTTACGGTCGAGCAGGCAGACGGCGTAGCGGCCATCGGTCATGACCACGCCCGCGGGGCCGTCCCACGGTTCCATGTGCATGGAGTTGTATTCATAGAACGCGCGCAGGTCGGCGTCCATGGTCTCGACGTTCTGCCACGCTGGCGGAATGATCATCCGCACGCCACGGAACAGGTCGATGCCGCCGGTGACCATCAGCTCCAGCATGTTGTCCATGCTCGAGGAGTCGGAACCCACGCGGTTGACCAGCGGGCCGAGTTCTTCCAGATCCATCAGGTCGTTGGTGAACTTGGTGCGCCGGGCCTGGGCCCAGTTGCGGTTGCCGGTGATGGTGTTGATCTCGCCGTTGTGGGCGAGGAAGCGGAACGGCTGCGCCAGCGGCCATTTCGGCAGGGTGTTGGTGGAAAAGCGCTGGTGAAACACGCAGATCGCGGTTTGCAGGCGCGCATCGCCCAGGTCCGGATAGAAGGCGGCCAGGTCGGCCGGCATCATCAGGCCTTTATAGATGATGGTCTTGTGGGAAAAGCTGCAGATGTAGTGGTCGGTATCGGCGGCGTTGGCCACCGACGAACGACGACGGGCACTGAACAGCTTGACCGCCATGTCCTGGTCACTCAGACCTTCGCCGCCGATGTAGATTTGTTCGATCTGCGGCAGGCGCTCCAGGGCCAGACGGCCGAGAACGCTGGTATCGATCGGCACTTTGCGCCAGCCGATCAGTTGCAGGCCTTCGGCCAGGATCTCGCGGTTCATGTTCTCGCGAGCGGCTTCGGCCTTGGCCGGATCCTGGTTGAAGAAGACCATGCCCACGGCATATTGCTTGGGCAATTCGACACTGAAGGTTTCCTGGGCAATGGCTCGCAGGAACGCGTCAGGCTTCTGAATCAGCAGACCGCAACCGTCGCCGGTCTTGCCGTCCGCGTTGATCCCACCGCGGTGGGTCATGCAGGTCAGGGCCTCGATGGCCGTTTGCAAAAGGGTATGACTGGGTTCGCCCTGCATATGGGCTATCAGACCGAAACCGCAGTTATCCTTGAATTCATCTGGTTGGTACAGACCTGCTTTCATAGACACTTTCTCACCAGGCTGCCTCTTATCGAGACAAATTTCTTTTCAATTCAACCAGTTACCATCCGCGCCGAACGTACGCCGGCTTTGCGGGGGCAAAAGGGAGGTCATTGTACACACCGACACAGACGCCCACAAATTTGACGACGAAATGTCGCAAATCTATGTCGCATTCATGAAAGGTTTAAAGCGATATGCTGTGCTAGTCAAAACTTTTTTAGTTCGGACCGCGACGACTCAAAAGCTACTGTGACGCAGACACCACAAGGCACGCGGCCTTGAAGGCAGCATGCGCATGCGGATTTTTTTGAGGTGCTGGGAGAGGCGGCCTGGGTAAGGCCGCCGAATCTTCAGCGAGTTGCTGCCAGTTCCTGTTGGACGCTGGCGACAGTGCGAGGCCAAGGTTTACCAGCCTGAACCTTCGCTGGCAAGGCCTTGATAGCGGTAACGGCTGCATCACGGCTGCTGAAGCTGCCATAAGTGATCACATACAGCGGTTTGCCGTTGAGGACTTTCTTGAAATAACGGTACTGAGCGCCCTGCTCCTTGACGAAGTTCTGCGCGGTCGCTTCAGAACTGGTGCCAAGGATCTGCACGACGTAGTTGCCTGGCGCCTGACCGGCGTACCAGCTACCGCCGGTAGCGGCCTTGGCCACGGTGACAGGCTTCTCGGCTGGCTTGGCGGCCGGTGCAGCCGGCTTGCTGACCGGAGCAGGAGCAGGCTTGACCACCGGAGCCGGCTTGGCGGCAGCGACCTGGGTCGGTGCAGGGGTCGGACGAACCTCAGGGGTTGGCGCCGGACCAGCCGGCACGCCCGCTGGTGGCGCGATGGTGGTCACGGTTGGCGGCGTGGCGCTGGAGCCCTCCACCGGCACGCCATCGTCACCCTCGGTGATCCCACCGGCGGCTTCGGCCAGAGGACCGCGCATCACCGGTTGCGACTGACCGACCAATGGCAGCGGCATTGGCTGGGAAGAACCGGCGAACTCGACAGCCGGGCTGCCATTGCTGTTCGGTTGCGGCGTCTGGCCCAGTGGTAGCTGAGCCTGTTCGTTGGCTGGCGCACCAGCAGTGCTTGGTGCCTTGCTGCGACCCGGCATCAGCCAGGCAGCGGCAACGGCTACCACTACCACTGCGGATATCGCCAATACGTGTTTCTTCGGCATATTGAACCCCATACTTGGACGCTTGACCGCTGAGCGGCTGGCAATCATGGCTTCGATCATTGCATCCCGGGCGACCTGGTTGATGTTGCCAGGCCAGCCATCGGAGCCTTCGTGAATATCACTGATCTGATCCGCGGAGAAAAGTTCGATACCACGCCCTGCGCCTTCGAGACGCTGCGCCAGGTATTCACGGGTTTCTTCTTCGGTGTAGGGCTGCAGTTCGATGACATGGAAGCGCTCTTCTTCCGCGCTCAGCAGCTCCAGGCCGGCAATCAGCGACGACTCGCCGAACAGGAACACGTGCGGACGACCTTCCGGTGCGCCGGCGGCGAGCGCCAGCAGCGCTTCGAGCGCCGACTCGTCGAGCTGCTCGGCGTCATCCACCAGCAGATAGACTTCCTGGCCGGTCAGCGCCAGTTGCACCACTTGCGCCAGGATCGGGCCGATCTCGGCCTGCTCGACGTTCAGCGCCTGGGCCACTTGGCGCAGCACGCCTGCCGCGTCGCCGGCACCACGGGCGGAAACCACCACGCTCTGTACCGATTGCTTGTTGGTGCTGGCGACCAGCGCCTGGCGCAGCAGCGTCTTGCCGCTGCCCTGCGGGCCGGTCACCACCAGCAGCAGTTGGCTGTAGCGCGCCAGGTGGTGCAGCTGCCCCAGCACCGGCTTGCGCTGGGCGGGGAAAAACTTGAAGCCAGGCACCCGTGGAGCGAAAGGGTCATGGCTCAACTGATAATGGCCGAGGAAGGCCTCGTCGGCATGCAAACTAGTCATGGGGATCTTATTAACCTTTAAGCTGAGCCAGGGCGCGGTAATCCGCTCCCAGCGTGGCCTGTAAAACCTCTTTCGGATAATCGTCGGTCACTACGGCTTCGCCCATGCGGCGCAACAGCACCAGACGCAAACGACCATCGATCACTTTCTTGTCAATTGCCATGTGTTCGAGAAAATCCGCTTCGGTCATTTCCTCAGGCGGAATGACCGGCAAGCCTGCGCGCTGGAACAGGCGAATACCGCGGTCACGCTCCTCGGCGGTGATCCAGCCAAGGCGTGCGGACATCTCCAGCGCCATTACGGTGCCAGCAGCGACCGCTTCACCATGCAGCCAGACACCATAGCCCATGTGGGTTTCGATGGCGTGGCCGAAGGTATGCCCCAGGTTCAGCGTGGCGCGTACGCCGGACTCACGCTCGTCGGCGCCGACCACGGCCGCCTTGGCCGCGCAGGAGCGTTCGATGGCATAGGTCAGCGCCTGCTGGTCCAGGGCTCGCAAGCGGTCGACGTTGTCTTCAAGCCAGGTAAGGAAGGGCTCGTCGCAGATCAGACCGTACTTGATGACTTCCGCCAGGCCTGCCGACAGCTCGCGAGCCGGCAGGGTATTGAGCGAGGCGGTATCGATCAGCACCACGTTCGGCTGATAGAAAGCGCCCACCATGTTCTTGCCCAGCGGATGGTTGATACCGGTCTTGCCACCCACCGACGAATCGACCTGGGACAGCAAGGTGGTAGGAATCTGGATGAAATCGACGCCGCGCTGGTAGCAGGCCGCGGCAAAACCGGCCATGTCGCCGATCACACCGCCACCGAGGGCGATGATCGTGGTCCGGCGGTCGTGCCGTGCGGTCAGCAGGCCATCGAAAATGAGCTGCAGGGTTTCCCAGTTCTTGAACGCTTCGCCGTCGGGCAGAACCACCGAGATCACCGAGAACTGCGCAAGGCTGCGTTTCAGACGCTCAAGGTACAGCGGCGCTACGGTTTCATTGGAAACGATCGCCACTTGCCGCCCGGCGATGTGGGGAGCCAGCAACTCGGGCCGGTCCAACAAACCTTCGCCAATATGAATCGGGTAGCTACGCTCGCCTAGATCGACCTTAAGTGTCTGCATGTGTCCCCACAGTGAAGATGGAAGCTGGTGTCCTGCCTTACGTTAACGACTGGCATCGCCTGGTTTTCTGACGCTGCGCAATAGCCATGCGCCACAACCGCAAGCGATCATGGCAAGGCGCCGAGAATAGCGCATTTCACGCTGCGCATTAACGGGGAGGCAGTTGCTGCAGGCGGTCCAGTATGTCCAGCACCACCATGCGCGGTGGCCGTTCATCGGTTTCAACCACCAGGTCGGCGATTTCCCGATAAAGCGGATCGCGAATCGCCAACAGGTCCCGCAGGGTCTTCGCCGGATCGGCCGTGCGCAGCAACGGTCGATTGCGATCCCGGGCGGTACGACCGACCTGCTGCTCCACCGAGGCATGCAGATAGACCACACGCCCCCCGGCATGCAGCGCCAGGCGGTTGGCTTCACGCATCACCGCGCCGCCACCGGTCGCCAGGACCACGCCATCGGCGGAGCACAGCTCGGCGATCATGGCCTGTTCCCGATCACGAAAGCCCAGCTCACCTTCCTTATCGAAGATCCACGGGATATTGGCGCCCGTGCGCAACTCAATTTCCTTATCGGAATCTTTGAATGGCAGGCGCAGCTCTTTGGCCAGCAAGCGACCAATGGTGCTTTTTCCAGCCCCCATTGGCCCAACAAGAATCAAATTTCGCACAGAATCAATGACTCACAGCAATCGCCTGGTTGTTCATGATACGCGGAGTGAGAAATACCAGCAGCTCGGATTTTTTCTCCGACACCACGTCACGCCGGAAAAGTCGGCCAAGATACGGCACATCGCCGAGAAATGGCACCTTATCTACAACCTTGCTTTGCGTATTGGAGAAAACTCCACCGATGACGATGGTTTCTCCGTCGTTGATCAGGACCTTGGCGTTGACCTCGTTTTTCTTGATTGGCGGCACGTCCTGGACCTTGTTCAGGTAGTCCGGCTCGTCCTTGGTGACCTTGACCTCCATGATGATGCGGTTATCCGGGGTGATCTGCGGCGTCACCTCCAAAGACAGCGAGGCCTCCTTGAAGGACACCGAGGTCGCCCCACTGGAAGCGGCTTCCTGATAGGGGATTTCCGTGCCCTTGAGGATCTTCGCCGTCTCCTTGTCGGACGTGACGACCTTGGGCTGGGAGACGATCTCCCCGTTACCGGTCTTTTCCATGGCCGTCAGTTCAAGGTCCAGCAACACGTTGTCGGTGATGAAGGCGATACCCAGGCCGGAGGTATTGGCGGTGGTGCCCAGATCGACGAAGGGTGAATTGCTGCTGGTACTGCCCGGCGTGCCTATGGTGGAAGAGCCGTTGGTGCCATTGCTGACTCCCGAGGCATTCCAGTTGCCCTGGTTCTGGATCGAACCGCCCCAGCGCACGCCCAGGCTTTTGTCGTAGTCGACGTTGGCCTCGACGATCCGCGCCTCGATCATCACCTGGCGCACCGGGATATCCAGCTGGCTGACAATCCGCCGCAGCTCGTCCAGGCGCTCCCGGGTCTGGTAGGCAATGATGTTATTGGTCCGTTCATCGACGGTGATCGAACCACGCTCGTCTGACTTGTCCTCGGCGCGGGTGACCGACTGGAACAACTTGGCGATCTCCGCGGCCTTGGCGTAGTTGACCTGCAGCAGTTCGCGCCGCAGCGGCTCCAGGTCGGCTATCTGCTTCTGCGACTCCAGTTCCTGGCGTTCGCGGGCGGCGATTTCATCGGCCGGCGCCACCAGCAACACATTGCCCACCTTGCGCTTGTCCAGCCCCTTGGTCTTGAGCACCAGATCGAGGGCCTGGTCCCACGGCACATTCTGCAGGCGCAAGGTAATGCCGCCCTGCACCGTATCGCTGGCCACCAGGTTGAGGTTGGTGAAGTCGGCGATCAGTTGCAGCACCGAGCGAACCTCGATGTCCTGGAAGTTCAGCGAGAGCTTTTCGCCGTTATAGGCCGAGCGCTCGGCGTTGCGCGTCTGCAGATCGCCCGAAGTCATCGGCCTGACGCTCACCGTAAGCTTGTTGTCCGTCTGGTAGGTCGAGTAATCGAAGGTACCGCCGGGCTCGATGCTGATGATGGCCTTGCCGGACTCCGCCCGGGCACTGACGAACTGCACCGGCGTGGCGAAATCCTTGACGTCCAGCCTGACCCGCAAGGGCTCTGGCAGGCGGGCCTTGGCGAAGGTGAGGACGAGCTTGCCGTCGCGCTCCTGTATATCCGGGCTCATTCCCGAATCGGAGAGGTCGATCAGCACATTGCCCTCGCCCTGCTCGCCGCGCTGGAAATCCACACTGCGAATCGACCGCCCTACGGAAGCCGCGGCCTTGGCCGGCCCGGACGCGACAGCGGGCAGCCCCGGTGCACTCTGCGCCGCCGTCGCCCCCTGGCCGATCACCACAAACAGTTGATTGCCGGCGACCCGGGTGCTGTAGGGCGCCAGCGCGACCAGATTGACCACCACCCGGGTACGCTGCCCCGACTCGACCACCGTCACGCTGCGCGCATTGCCATTGCCCAGATCGCGGCTCTTGTTCGCCAGCTGGCTGACGACACCCGGCAGATCGAGGGCAATCCGCGCCGGCTGGTCGGTGGTATAACCCCGCGGCTCGGGCACCGGGCCATCGAAGGTGAGCTTCAACTCCAGGCGATCCCCCGGCAGTGCCGCGACATCCAGGGCCTTGAGGCTGGCCGCCATGGCCATCGGTGAAAGCAGCGCCATCCATAGCGCAATACCGAAGGCTGAAAAGATCCTGTTCATGATGCGAGTTCCACTATGAATGCTCTTTTAATGGAATGGTCCGTGGTCGCTCCAGCCACGCTCCCGCTCCATCGGGAACAATCTCGACCACCTCGACCTGTGAATCGCTGATCGCGACAATCCGCCCATCGTTACGCCCCAGGTAGTCGCCGACCTTCAGCCGATGCACGCCACTGGCACCGCGCAACAGCGCAAAGAAGCCGGAGGCGTTGGAAAGAGTGCCCACCATCTCGAACTGCTCGATGCTGAAGCCCTCGAGATACTGCTTGCTGCGGTTCGGATCCGGCTTGACCGCGGGCGAGCCTGCCCGGCGTCCCGCCAGGTCGACTCGGACCGCAGGCTGGAACGGGCTGCGCAAGGGTGCGGCGTTATAGGTGAACCTTGGGTAAGACCCGAATGCCGGCATTGGTTCAATCTCACCGGGCGGCCGTAACCGCACCTCGTTCATGTAGGCATCCAGATCGCTGAAGTCGTCATCGCCGCCACAACCGGCCAACCCGACAAGGATCAGCCCAAGCGACAAGCCGCGAAGACACTTCATGGACGGGGCACCTTGTAGCGGTAAGTCCGGGCCAGAATGTTCATGCGCAGCTTGGAAGCGACTTCCGGCGTGACCGGTTTGATCTCGAAATCATGCAGGGTGACGATTCGCGGCAAGCCGGCCACGCCACTGACAAAAGTCGCCAGTTCGTGATAGCCGCCAGTGACCGTGATCAGGATCGGCAATTCGACGTAAAACGGCTGGACCAGCTCCGGCAACAACTTGATCTCTTCGAATTCCAGCCCGCTGCCAAGCCCGGTGCGACTGATGTCTTCAAGCAGGCCTGGCACTTCGGTATCGCTGGGCAACTGGCGCAGCATGAGGTCAAAGGCGGTTTCCATGGCCTTCATCTGTTCGGTGTAGGGCCCCAGGTTGGCCACCAGGCGCGCCTTACTGGCGAACTGCTGTTTCAGCACGGCCTCGTCCGCCCGGCGCTGGTCGAGTTGCAGCAACAGATCCTTGAGGTACAGGTTGTAGCCGAGGGCCAGCACCAGCAGCATGACCAGCGCCGCGATCACGCCTTTGACCAGCGCCGGCCACGCCCCCATGTTGCTCATTTCCAGTTCGCCGAGATCGATCCGGCGCATTTGCGCCCAGCCGTCGGACAGGCTCATTGCCCATCCTCGCCCATGGCAGGCCGGGTCTGATGGACGGTCAACTGAAACACATTGACCTGGTCGGCGTTGTCCGCCCCGGCGGCCTTAACCTCCGTGAGGCTCGGCGCGTCGAACCAGTCGGAGGCGTCCAGGTTGCGCATCAGGTCGGAAACACGATGGTTCGATTCCGCCGCCCCGGTGATGGAGAGGGTCTGCCCGCTCATCCTCACATCGGTGAAATACACCCCGTCCGGCAGGGTGCGGGCCAACTGGTCGAACACCCGCGCGCTGGTGGAGCGATTGCCTTGCAGGTCCTGGATGATCTTCATCCGTTCCACCAGTTGCTCGCGATGCAGCTTCAGCTCGCCGATCTTGGCGATTCGCTGATCGAGCAAGGTGATCTGCGCCCCAACGTGGTTGTTGCGCGCCAGTTGCCTGTCGATCGCCCGGTCGATGATCCTGTCGCCGGCAAACAGCGCCCCCAGGGCCACCGCCGCCGCAGCCGCCAGGGCCAGGAGAAAGTGCCGACGCCGCTGTTCACGCCGCGCCTCGCGCCAGGGAAGAAGATTGATCCGCGCCATCAGTCGAAACTCCGCAAGGCCAGGCCACAGGCGATCATCAGGGACGGAGCCTCGCTGGCCAGGGCCGCGGCATCGACCTTGCCGCCGATGCTCATGCCAGCGAAGGGGTTGGCAATCAGCACGGGCAAGCCCAGGCGCTGCTCGATCAACGGCGCAAGCCCCGGAACCGAGGCGCTGCCACCCGCCAACAGGATGGAATCGACCTGGCGCTGCGGTCCGGAGGCCTGGAAAAACTGCAACGAGCGCGAAACCTGCTGCACGACCGCCTCCTGAAAGGGTTGCAGCACCTCACTGGCATAGTCGTCCGGCAGGCCGCCCTGCTTTTTCGCCAGGCCGGCCTCTTCTTTCGACAGCCCGTAACGACGCTGGATGTGTTCGGTCAACTGGTGCCCGCCAAACAGCTGCTCGCGGGAATAGATGATCTGCCCTTCATGCACAACGCTCAGAGTGGTCAGGGTGGCTCCGATATCGACCAGCGCCACGGTCCGGGCAACCGGCGACCCGGCCGCCAGGGCAAACGAGCGCTCCAGCGCGCAGGCTTCCAGGTCCACCACCCGCGCCGTCAGCCCGGCGAGCTCGAGCGCCGCCTCGCGAACTTCGATGTGCTCCTTGCGGCAGGCCGCCAACAGCACATCGACCCGCTCGGGATTACGCGCCGAATAGCCGAGGACGTCGAAATCGATGGCGGCCTCCTCCAGCGGATAGGGAATGTACTGGTCGGCGTCGACCTTGAGCTGGCTCTCCCGATCGTCATCGGAAAGTCCGGCCTCCATCTCGATGACCTTGCTGATCACCGCCGAACCGGCCATCGCCAGCGCCGCGTGCTTCGCTCCCGGCCGGGCCCTGGCCAGCAGGCGAGACAGGGCATGCCCCACCCCTTCGGGCTCGACGATGTTTTTTTCGACCACGGCGTTGGCCGGCAACGGCTCCACCCCATAGGCCTCGACCCGAAAGCGGTTGCCGACCCGGCTCAACTCAAGAAGCTTGACCGAGGTGGAGCTGATATCGATCCCCAGAAGGGAACTCGCCTTTTTGCTGAAGAGTCCTAGCACTACCAATTCCCTATGACTATCCGTGACTTACGGACTCTGGAATATCCATTGCGTTCAATCGCCACGTCTTGACAGACGGGCAAATGACGCTCTCGACGGAAAAATGCTTATAATGCCCAGCGATTTTTCCGCGATTTATCTGCTGCGTGAGCCGATTCCTGACTGTGAATACCTGACGCCTAATTCATTCCTTTCTCTGGAAATCCAAAAGCCTTGATTCGTCTGCTGAAGTTTTTCGGGTGGTCCATCGTCGCTGTGTTCTGCGGGCTGCTCCTCGCTCTCTCCGGCGCGTTTCTCTATCTTAGTCCTGGGTTACCGTCGGTAGAGGCGCTCAGAAGTATCCAGTTGCAGATTCCCCTGCGGGTGTACAGCAGCGACGGCAAGTTGATCGCAGAATTCGGTGAAATGCGCCGCACTCCGATCCGTTTCGCCGACATTCCCCCCAACTTCATCAATGCGTTACTAAGTGCTGAAGACGACAATTTCGCCAACCACTACGGCGTCGATCCCAGCAGCCTGATGCGGGCCGCGACCCAACTGGTCAAAAGCGGGCACATCCAGTCCGGCGGCAGCACCATCACCATGCAGGTGGCGAAGAACTTCTTCCTGAGCAGCGAACGCAGCTTCTCGCGCAAGACCACCGAGATCCTCCTGGCCCTGCAAATCGAGCGCCAACTGACCAAGGACGAGATCCTCGAGCTGTACGTCAACAAGATCTACCTGGGTAACCGCGCCTACGGCATCGAAGCCGCAGCCCAGGTGTACTACGGCAAGTCGATTCGCGATGTCAGCCTGGCGCAGATGGCCATGATCGCCGGCCTGCCCAAGGCCCCGTCGCGCTTCAACCCGCTGGCCAACCCGGCGCGCAGCAAGGAGCGTCGCGACTGGATCCTCGGGCGCATGTACAAGCTCGGCAAGATCAGCGAGGCCGATTACCAGGCCGCCGTGGCCGAGCCGCTGAACGCCAGCTATCACGTACCGACGCCGGAAGTGAGCGCGCCGTATATCGCCGAAATGGCCCGTGCCGAGATGGTCGGCCGTTACGGCAGTGACGCCTACACCGAAGGTTTCCGCGTCACCACCACGGTACCCAGCGACCTGCAGGAACTGGCCAACACCGCCGTCCATGAAGGCCTGATCACCTACGACCAGCGCCATGGCTACCGCGGCCCCGAGTCGCGCCTGCCCGGCAAGACCCACGCCGCCTGGGCCCAGGAACTGACCAAGCAACGCAGCATCAGCGGCCTGGAGCCGGCGATCGTCACCCAGGTCGACAAGAATGGCCTGCAGGTACTGACCCGCACCGGCGAAGAGCACGTGGGCTGGGACAGCATGAAATGGGCGCGCCCGTTCCTGAACACCAACAGCATGGGCGCCGCGCCCAAGCAGCCGAGCGATGTCGCCCAGGTCGGCGACCTGATTCGCGTGCAGCGCCAGGCGGACAACTCGCTCAAGTTCCGCCAGATCCCGGTCGTTCAGGGCGCGCTGGTGTCCCTCGATCCGCAAAACGGCGCCATTCGCTCGCTGGTGGGCGGTTTCGCCTTCGAGCAGAGCAACTACAACCGGGCGCTGCAGGCCAAGCGCCAACCCGGTTCGAGCTTCAAGCCCTTCGTCTATAGCGCCGCTCTGGATAATGGCTACACCGCCGCCAGCCTGGTGAACGATGCGCCAATCGTGTTCGTCGACGAGTACCTGGACAAGGTCTGGCGTCCGAAAAACGACACCAACACCTTCCTCGGCCCGATCCGCATGCGCGAGGCGCTGTACAAGTCGCGCAACCTGGTTTCGATCCGCCTCCTGCAAAGCCTGGGCGTGGACCGCACCATCGACTACATCAGCAAGTTCGGCTTCAACAAACAGGACCTGCCGCGCAACCTGTCGCTGGCCCTGGGCACCGCAACCCTGACCCCGATGGAAATCGCCACCGGCTGGAGCGTGTTCGCCAACGGCGGCTACAAGGTCACGCCGTACATCATCGACAAGATCGAAAGCCGCAACGGCGAAACCCTGTTCACCGCCAACCCGCCGAGCGTACCGGTTGGCGACACGGCCAGCAGCGGGATCGCGGTACCGACAGAACAGAGCTTCACGGTGAACAGCGTCCCTGGCGAAACCCCGAGCCAGGCCCCTGTGCAGGCACCCGCGGTGGCCGAACGCATCATCGACGGCCGCACCACCTACATCCTCAACAGCATGCTGGAAGACGTGATCAAGCTCGGTACCGGGCGACGCGCCCTGGCCCTGGGCCGTACCGACCTGGCCGGCAAGACCGGGACCACCAACGAATCCAAGGACGCCTGGTTCTCCGGCTACAACGCCGACTACGTGACCACGGTCTGGACCGGTTTCGACCAGCCGGAGAGCCTGGGTCGCCGCGAATACGGCGGCACCGTAGCCCTGCCGATCTGGATGAACTACATGGGCGCAGCCCTCAAGGACAAGCCGGCCCATACCCAGGCCGAGCCGGAAGGCATTCTCAGCCTGCGGGTCGATCCGGTCAGCGGCCGCGCCGCGACGCCGGGCACGCCGAACGCCTACTTCGAACTGTTCAAGAGCGAAGACACACCGCCTTCGGTCAACGAGCTGGGCAATGGCTACGCCCCTGGCAGCCCACTGCCGGCGGACGAGTCGGCGCCGATCGATCTGTTCTGACCGCCTGATAACCGCAGCGCAGCCAATCGCGGGNNNNCGACGAGGCCGCCATGGATCACTCCAATCTACGGCAATACCCACAAAAAAGCCCCGACTCTCGCGAGCCGGGGCTTTTTTTGTTCAACGCGTCTTCGGCTTAGCCGTTGAACACGTCATCCACGCTTTTCAGCGGGTAGTTCTTCGGATACGGCAGGGTCGCCACGCCGGTCTCGATCGCGGCCTTGGCCACGGCGTCGGAGATCACGGTGATCAGACGGGCATCCATTGGCTTCGGAATGATGTACTCACGGCCGAATTCCAGCTTGATGCCGCCGTAGGCGTCGCACACTTCCTGAGGCACCGGCAGCTTGGCCAGTTCGCGCAGGGCGTTGGCCGCGGCCACTTTCATTTCTTCGTTGATGCGCTTGGCGCGAACGTCCAGGGCACCACGGAAGATGAACGGGAAGCCCAGCACGTTGTTGACCTGGTTCGGGTAGTCCGAACGGCCGGTAGCCATGATCACGTCGCTACGGGTGGCGTGCGCCAGTTCCGGGGCGATTTCCGGATCAGGGTTCGAGCAGGCGAACACGATCGGGTTGGCCGCCATGGAGCTCAGGCCTTCGGCGCTCAGCAGGTTCGGGCCGGACAGGCCAACGAACACGTCCGCGCCTTTCAGGGCGTCAGCCAGGGTGCGCTTGTCAGTGGTGTGGGCGAAGACCGCCTTGTACTGGTTCAGGTCGTCGCGGCCGGAGTGAATCACGCCGGTACGGTCGACCATGAAGATGTTTTCGATCCGCGCGCCCATGCTCACCAGCAGCTTCATGCAGGAGATGGCGGCGGCGCCGGCGCCCAGGCAGACGATCTTCGCGTCCGGCAGGGTTTTGCCAGCGATTTCCAGGGCGTTGATCATGCCGGCCGCGGTCACGATAGCGGTGCCGTGCTGGTCATCGTGGAATACCGGAATGTCGCACTGCTCGATCAGGGCGCGCTCGATCTCGAAGCACTCTGGCGCCTTGATGTCTTCCAGGTTGATGCCACCGAAGGTGATGGAGATGCGCTTGACGGTGTCGATGAAGGCTTGCGGGCTTTCGGAGTCGACTTCGATGTCGAATACGTCGATGCCGGCGAAGCGCTTGAACAGCACGCCCTTGCCTTCCATCACCGGCTTGGAAGCCAGCGGGCCGAGGTTACCCAGGCCGAGAATCGCGGTGCCATCGGAAATGACTGCAACCAGGTTGCCCTTGCCGGTGTATTTGTAGGCCAGTTCAGGATCGCGGGCGATTTCGCGTACTGGTTCGGCTACGCCGGGGCTGTAGGCCAGCGACAGGTCGCGGGCGGTAGCGGTGGCCTTGGTGAGCTCGACACTCAGTTTCCCTGGACGGGGATTGGCGTGATATTCGAGAGCGGCAGTTTTCAGATCAGACATGTGGGCATTCCGCTTTTTACTGTTGGACAGACGGACCGCCGAGGATACGCGTGTCGCAAAGTCCCTACAAGACTGACCAGTCACCCCTGTCAAGGCCCGCGGGCTACGACTTTGGGCCAAGAGCCACGGAACACAAGGGGTAGACTGTTCACAATCGAAATAAAAAATGTCTACAATTTTTTATTTATTGAACCAGCTGGAACATTCCGGGATGGGTCAACGGCAACATCCAGCGTGCCTGGCCCGATTTCAAACCGCCCTTGCGTGAACGGTCGAGCACCCAGCCGCGTGCCTCGATCTGCTGCCCCGGCAGGCGATCCAGCTGCGCAACATCGAATTGGCCAAGCAGATTGGGTGCAATGCGCAATACAACCGAATCCTGCAATTCGATCCAGACGCCGCCCCGATTGCGTTGCACCTTGCTCACCCGGCCACTGAGCAGCGCAAACCCGGAGGTGTTTATCTGATCCGCTTTCAGTACAGACGATTGCCGCCACAACCCCAGCCGGGCCTGACGAGCGCTACGCTCGGCGGCTTGCTGGCAACTGAACAAATCGACGTTCGGCGCTACCGCCACCTGGTATCCCAGGCCTTCGGCAAGCAATTGCGCTTCAAGGTTGGCGCCATCGGCGCCATAGACATGGGCCAGGGTCCGCCCATAGTGATCTTTGCTTTCCCGACCGGGGAGCAGGCCAACCCGGCCGTTGCTGGCCTTCACCAGTGCCTGCAGACGCTGGCGGGCGGCAACCGCGAAGGGCTCGTCGGTGCGGCCTTTTTTACCCAGTTCCGGCGCATTGAGGCCGATCATGCGCACGCTGCGACCATCGGCGAGACGCAAGGTGTCGCCATCGACCACCCGCTGGACCTGTACGGAGGCCAGCCCAACCGGCGCCGGGCAGAATGCCTGGGCGCTGGAGAACCAAATCGCGGACATAAAAAAGGCGCCCGCAAGGGACGCCTTTTTCATCAGCGAGGAGAAGCTGAAACAGCTTTCCAGACCGATCAGCCTTAGGCCTTTTTCGCGCCGAAAGCGCCGAAACGGTCGGCGAACTTCTGAACGCGGCCGCCGGTGTCCAGAGTCTTCTGCTTACCGGTGTAGAACGGGTGGCATTCGTTGCAAACGTCGATCGCCAGCGGCTTAGCGAAGGTCGAACGAGTTTCGAACTTGTTGCCGCAGCTGCAGGTTACGGCAACTGCTGGGTATTCTGGATGGATATCGGCTTTCATGGTGTCTTCCTCAGGCTAGCGTGCCGCCACCCAACACTATTGTTGAATACCGCACGTAATTAGGCCGCGGATTCTACCAGACCTTTGCAATCACGCAAGCTGTCCCTCGCACCGACCGTCTGCTAGGCTCCGGGCCTTCTTTACCGCCTGTTCAATGAGATTTCCCCGCGTGCCCGACGCCATTCTGCGCCTCGCCCTGCCCTCGCCCCTGCGCCGCCTATTCGACTACCGGGCCCCGGCCGGCGTGCGGCGTACCCAACTGCATCCGGGCATGCGCCTGCGAGTGCCGTTCGGTCGCCGGGAGATGATCGGCATCCTGGTCGAAGTCACGGACAGCAGCGAAGTCCCCGCCGAGAAACTCAAACCGGCACTGGCCCTGCTGGACGCCACCCCGCCGCTGCCGTCCACGCTGTTCAAGCTGTGCCTGTGGACCGCGCAGTACTACCAGCACAGCCTCGGCGACACCCTGAGCTGGGCGCTTCCGGTCCTGCTGCGCCAGGGCGAACCGGCCGAGGCCCGGCAAGAACGCTTCTGGTCGGTCAGCCCCGGCGCCCGCCTCGACGACCCACGCATCGCCCGCGCCCCGCGCCAGCGCGAAGCCCTGGCAACCCTGGCCCAGCATCCTCACGGCGTCGCCCACCAATTGCTGAGCAAGCTGATGCTGAGCAAGGACAGCCTGGACCTGTTGCTGGCCAAGGACCTGGTACAGGTGGAAGTCCGCCGGCATGCCCCCGGCGAGCGCCACGAACATTGGCTGGCCCAACCGGAACTGCCGCTCAACAGCGAACAACGCGCCGCCTATGAGGCCATCCGCTCCGGCTTCGACAGTTATCACGCGTTCCTGCTGGCCGGGGTCACCGGCAGCGGCAAGACCGAGGTCTATCTGCAGCTGATCCGCGAAACCCTGGAAGCCGGCAAGCAGGCGCTGGTGCTGATCCCGGAGATCAACCTCGGGCCGCAGACCCTGGCGCGCTTCGAGCAACGCTTCAACGCGCGCATCGCCCTGCTGCACTCGGCGGTCAACGACCGCGAGCGCCTGGATGCCTGGCTGGCGGCCCGCGACGGCGAGGCTGACATTATTATCGGTACCCGCTCGGCGCTGTTCACGCCGATGAAGAACCCCGGGCTGATCATCATCGATGAAGAGCACGACGGCTCCTATAAACAGCAGGAAGGCCTGCGCTACCACGCCCGCGACCTGGCCCTGGTCCGCGCCCGCCAGGAAAACATCCCCATCGTGCTGGGCTCCGCCACCCCGTCGATGGAAAGCCTGCACAACGCCTACACCGGTCGCTATGGCCTGTTGCGCCTGAACGAGCGGGCCGGCGGCGCCAAGCAGCCGCGTTTCCTGCGCCTGGACGTGAAGAGCCGGCCGTTGGACAGCGGCATTTCCGGCCCCATGCAACAAGCTATCGGTCAGACCCTGGCGGCAGGCCAGCAGGTGCTGGTGTTCCTCAACCGCCGCGGCTTCGCGCCGACCCTGCTGTGCCATGACTGCGGCTGGATGTCCGAGTGCGAACGCTGCGACGCGCGGATGACCGTGCACCAGCGCTATGGCGAGCTGCGCTGCCACCATTGCGGCCACTCCGAACGCGTGCCGCGGCATTGCCCGAAATGCGGCAAGGTCGACCTGCGCCCGGTCGGTGCCGGTACCGAGCGCGCCGAAGAACGGCTGGCGATCCTGTTCCCGGACTACCCGGTACTGCGGGTCGACCGCGACAGCACTTCGCGCAAAGACGCGATGAACCAGTTGTTCGCCACTATCCAGAAGGGCCAGCCCTGCATCCTCGTCGGTACCCAGATGCTCGCCAAGGGGCACCACTTCCCGCGGGTGACCCTGGTCTCGATCCTCGATGCCGACGGCGGCCTGTTCTCCGGCGACTTCCGCGCCAGCGAACGCATGGCGCAGCTGATCGTCCAGGTGGCTGGCCGGGCCGGGCGGGCCGAAGAGCCGGGCAAGGTGATCATCCAGACCCACCTGGCCGACCATCCGCTGCTGGTGCAGCTGACCGAACAGGGCTACTTCGCCTTTGCCGAACAGGCCTTGAGCGAGCGCCGCGCCGCCGGCCTGCCGCCGTTCGCCCATCTGGCCCTGCTGCGCGCCGAGGCCCACAAGCCGGGACAGGCCGAAGGTTTCCTCGACGAAGCCTGCAGCGAGGCCGAGCGTTTATTGGCCCAGATGAACCTGGGCGGCATCGAGTTGCTGGGGCCGGTGCCGGCACCCATGGAGCGCCGGGCCGGGCGTTATCGCGCGCAACTGTTATTACAGGCCAATGCCCGGGCGCCGCTGCACAAGCTGCTGAGTCACTGGCTGCTGGTCCTGGAACAGATGCCCAGCGGGCGCCAGGTACGCTGGTCGCTGGATGTTGACCCTGTGGACCTGTATTGATAGAAAAACCGCCATCTCGGGCCAGCACACTTCTGTAGGAGCGAGGCTTGCCCGCGATAAGGCCCGAATAGCCACCGCACAGCCGGCTATAGTTGGCAAGCCCGTCTTCGCAACGGATAATGCCCAGTTTTTCCACCTGCGCATCGAAGCGCCGCCGCGCCAGCGGTTGAAAGAGAAGACCATGAAAGACACCATTCGCCAGCTCATCCAGCAAGCCATCACCCAACTCGTCACCGAAGGTGTGTTGCCAGAAGGCCTGACGCCGGCGATCCAGGTAGAAAACTCCCGCGACAAGACCCACGGCGACTTCGCCAGCAACATCGCCATGATGCTGGCCAAGCCGGCCGGCATGAAACCGCGCGACCTGGCGGAAAAAATCATCGCCGCCCTGCCCGCCGACGAGCAGGTCAGCAAGGCCGAGATCGCCGGCCCCGGCTTCATCAACTTCTTCCAGAACACCCAGGCCCTGGCCACCCGCCTGGACGCCGCCCTGGCCGATGCCCACCTCGGCGTGCGCAAGGCCGGCGCGTCGCAGCGCACCGTGGTCGACCTGTCGGCACCGAACCTGGCCAAAGAGATGCACGTCGGCCACCTGCGCTCGACCATCATTGGCGACGGCGTGGCGCGGGTCCTGGAGTTCCTCGGCGACGAAGTGATCCGCCAGAACCACGTGGGCGACTGGGGCACCCAGTTCGGCATGCTGATGGCCTACCTGCAGGAAAACCCGATCACCAGCGATGAGCTGTCGGACCTGGAGAACTTCTACCGCGCCGCCAAGCAGCGCTTCGACGAATCCGAAGAGTTCGCCGACCGCGCCCGCGGCCTGGTGGTCAAGCTGCAGGCCGGTGACGCGGACTGCCTGGAGCTGTGGACCAAGTTCAAGGACATCTCCCTGTCCCACTGCCAGAAGATCTACGAACTGCTGAACGTCAAACTGACCATGGCCGACGTGATGGGCGAAAGCGCCTACAACGACGACCTGATCAATGTGGTCAAGGATCTCAAGGCCAAGGGCCTGCTGGTCGAGAGCAACGGCGCCCAGTGCGTGTTCCTCGACGAGTTCAAGAACGCCGAAGGCGAGCCGCTGCCGGTGATCATCGTCAAAGCCGATGGCGGCTATCTGTACGCCACCACCGACCTGGCCGCCGTGCGCTACCGCAGCGGCAAACTCAAGGCCGACCGCGCGCTGTACTTCGTCGACCAGCGTCAGGCCCTGCACTTCCAGCAAGTGTTCGCGGTGGCCCGCAAGGCCGGCTTCGTGACCCACCCGATGGAAATGGAACACATGGGCTTCGGTACCATGAACGGCGCCGACGGCCGTCCATTCAAGACCCGCGACGGCGGCACCGTGAAGCTGATCGACCTGCTGACCGAAGCCGAAGAGCGCGCCTACAGCCTGGTCAAGGAAAAGAACCCGGAGCTGGCCGAGGCCGATCTGCGCAACATCGCCAAGGTAGTGGGCATCGACTCGGTGAAATACGCCGACCTGTCCAAGCACCGCACCAGCGACTACAGCTTCAACTTCGACCTGATGCTGAACTTCGAAGGCAACACCGCGCCTTACCTGCTGTACGCCTACACCCGCGCCGCCGGTGTGTTCCGCAAGCTGGGCAAGGACTTCAGCGAAGTACAGGGCCAGATCACCCTCGAAGCCGCCCACGAGCTGGAACTGGCGGCCAAGCTGGCGCAGTTCGGCGAAGTGCTGAACGGCGTGGCCGACAAGGGTACGCCGCACATCCTGTGCACCTACCTGTACGACGTGGCCGGGCTGTTCTCCAGCTTCTACGAGAACTGCCCGATCCTCAGTGCCGAATCGCCGACGCAGATGCAGAGCCGCTTGCGCCTCACCGAGCTGACCCGTCGTACCCTCAAGCAAGGTCTGGAGTTGCTGGGCCTGAAAGTTCTGGAGCAAATGTAAGTTGGCTGCCAAGAAAAAACCTGCACCCAAGCGTGGCGCCAGCCGTTACCAAGCTCCTGCAAAGCAACCGATCCCGGGTTGGTTGTGGATGGCCATCGGTCTGGCCGTGGGCGCCTTCATCGTGTTCCTGATGAAGCTGGAGCCAGGCAAGGGCGGTGACAGCGTCAAGCGCGAGCGGCTGGAGCAACAGAAAACCACCAAGATCGCCGAGGCCAACAAGACCCCGCCGAGCCCGCAGCAACCGGTGAAGCCGAAGTACGACTTCTACACCCTGCTGCCGGAATCGGAAGTGATAGTGCCGCCGGAAGCCGTGCCGGAAAAAACCCTGCCAACGCCGCAGACCGCGCCAGTGGTTCCGACCACGCCGGTGACCCCGGCGGAAGCGGCGAAGATCGACACCGCGCGGGCCCAGGCCGCCCTGGCCGGCATCACCCCGCCGCCCGCGNGCGCAGGTGGCGAAGGCCGCGCCGGTAACCAAGTTCTTCCTGCAGGCCGGTTCGTTCCGCAAGCAGGCCGATGCCGACAAGGTCCGCGCGCAGATCATCCTGCTGGGGCAATCGGTGTCCGTCGAGTCCGGCACCGTCAAGGACGAGACCTGGTACCGCGTACTGGTCGGCCCGTTCAGCAACCGCGAACAGCTGACCACCGCGCAGAAGCAATTGTCCGGCGCCGGCTTCAGCAACCTGCTGTTACAACAGCGCCAGAGCCGCTAAAGCGGCTGATCGCGAGNCAGGCCTTGTAGGAGCGAGCTTGCTCGCGATGGCGTCCTCATTGGCAGCGCCTCCCCCAGCAGCAAAGACCGCTCGTCCCACAGCCCCCGCCGCAGTTGAAAAACCCCACGTCACCCCCATATGAGTTTCCATCAGGGCATTTTCGCCCCGCAGCGTGGAGACTCTCCCCTTGACCACCATCGTTTCAGTCCGCCGCCACGGCAAAGTCGTCATGGGCGGCGACGGCCAGGTTTCCCTCGGCAACACCGTGATGAAAGGCAACGCGAAAAAGGTTCGTCGCCTGTATCACGGCCAGGTCATCGCCGGCTTTGCCGGGGCCACGGCTGACGCCTTCACCCTGTTCGAACGTTTCGAAGGCCAGCTTGAGAAGCATCAGGGGCACCTGGTACGCGCCGCCGTCGAACTGGCCAAGGAATGGCGCACCGATCGCTCCCTCAGCCGCCTCGAAGCCATGCTCGCGGTCGCCAACAAGGACGCATCCTTGATCATCACCGGCAACGGTGACGTGGTCGAACCAGAAGACGGCCTGATCGCCATGGGCTCCGGCGGCGCCTACGCCCAGGCCGCGGCCAGCGCCCTGCTGAAGAAAACCGACCTGTCGGCCCGCGAAATCGTCGAAACCGCCCTGGGCATCGCCGCCGACATCTGCGTATTCACCAACCACACCCAGACCATTGAGGAGCAGGATCTCGCGGAATAAGCCTGTTTCGGCCATCGCGCCACGGCATTCATTCTTGCTTGAGGACCGCCAATTACTATGCCCATGACTCCCCGCGAAATCGTCCACGAACTCAACCGCCATATCATCGGCCAGGACGATGCCAAGCGCGCCGTCGCCATCGCGCTGCGTAACCGCTGGCGCCGCATGCAGCTGCCTGAAGAGCTGCGTGTCGAAGTGACCCCGAAGAACATCCTGATGATCGGCCCGACCGGCGTCGGCAAGACCGAGATCGCCCGGCGCCTGGCCAAGCTGGCCAACGCTCCGTTCATCAAGGTCGAAGCGACCAAGTTCACCGAAGTCGGTTATGTCGGCCGCGACGTTGAATCCATCATCCGCGACCTGGCCGACGCTGCGATCAAACTGTTCCGCGAACAGGAAATGACCCGCGTCCGCCACCGCGCCGAAGACGCTGCCGAAGAACGCATCCTCGACGCCCTGCTGCCACCGGCGCGCATGGGCTTCAGCAACGAAGACGCCGCCCCGGCCCAGGACTCCAACACCCGCCAGCTGTTCCGCAAGCGCCTGCGCGAAGGCCAGCTGGACGACAAGGAAATCGAGATCGAAGTGGCTGAAATCAGCGGCGTCGACATCTCGGCTCCACCGGGCATGGAAGAGATGACCAACCAGCTGCAGAGCCTCTTCGCCAACATGGGCAAGGGCCAGCGCAAGAACCGCAAGCTCAAGATCAAGGACGCGCTCAAGCTGATCCGCGACGAAGAAGCCAGCCGCCTGGTCAACGATGAAGAACTCAAGGCCAAGGCCCTGGAAGCGGTCGAACAGCACGGCATCGTGTTCATCGACGAAATCGACAAGGTTGCCAAGCGTGGCAACTCCGGTGGCGTCGACGTCTCTCGCGAAGGCGTGCAGCGCGACCTGCTGCCGCTGATCGAAGGCTGCACCGTCAACACCAAGCTGGGCATGGTCAAGACCGACCACATCCTGTTCATCGCTTCCGGCGCGTTCCACCTGAGCAAGCCGAGCGACCTGGTGCCCGAGCTGCAAGGCCGCCTGCCGATCCGCGTCGAACTCAAGGCGCTGTCGCCGGAAGACTTCGAGCGCATTCTCAGCGAGCCTCACGCCTCCCTGACCGAGCAATACTGCGAACTGCTGAAAACCGAAGGCCTGACCATCGAGTTCCAGGCGGACGGCATCAAGCGCCTGGCGGAGATTGCCTGGCAGGTCAACGAGAAGACCGAGAACATCGGTGCCCGTCGCCTGCACACCCTGCTCGAGCGCTTGCTCGAAGAGGTGTCGTTCAGCGCCGGCGATCTGGCCAGCGCCCACAACGAAGAGCCGATCCGCATCGACGCCGCCTACGTCAACAGCCACCTGGGCGAATTGGCGCAGAACGAAGACCTGTCCCGTTATATCCTGTAACGAGCACTTCTCTGCGTAGGAGCGAGCTTGCTCGCGATAGGTATCNCCGTGCCCCTGGAGGGACGCGGCGTCTTTGAATCCATCGCGAGCAAGCTCGCTCCTACACAAGAGGGTTTCTTGTACAGACGGACCGCAGGCTGCCCCATGACCACTCGACTTCCCACCGCCATCAACCTGCACAAAGCCTCGAAGACCCTGACGCTGACTTACGCGCCAGACGAGGTCTATCACCTGCCCGCCGAATTCCTGCGGGTGCACTCCCCCTCCGCCGAGGTCCAGGGCCACGGCAAACCCATCCTGCAATTTGGCAAGATCGGCGTCGGCCTGACCAAGGTCGAACCGGCCGGTCAGTACGCACTGAAACTGACCTTCGACGACGGGCATGACAGCGGCCTGTTCACCTGGGACTACCTGTACCAGTTGGCGGTGCGTCAGGACGATCTGTGGAAGGATTATCTTGCTGAACTTCAAGCCGCCGGTAAGTCCCGCGACCCAAATGAGTCTATCGTCAAGCTGATGCTCTAGATCGGACCTCTAACGCTTTAGAGGGCATTTTCTAGATTCATCTGTTTGAATGCTGGGCTGCATGGCCAACGATTGGCCTGCTTGCGAAAAAAATTAAACTCGGGTAACCAATGGAGCTGGCAAGTTCCCTGCAGTGTTCTCTGAACAAAAAAGCAGTAATGCAGAATCAACGGTCACCCGAGCAGTAGTACCTGGCATCTTTGCTGTGTGACTACACAGCAGGTCCGGTACTCGTCTCAGGACAATGGAGCGTCGTAGATGAGTAACAAGAATAACGATGACCTGAAACGCCAAGCCTCGGAAAACACTCTGGGCCTGAATCCTGTCATCGGTTTACGTCGGAAAGATCTGCTTACCTCTGCTCGTATGGTGCTGACCCAGGCCATCAAACAACCGCTGCACAGCGCCAAACATGTGGCCCATTTCGGCGTCGAATTGAAGAACGTGATGTTCGGCAAATCGACACTGCAACCGGAGAGCGATGACCGTCGCTTCAGCGATCCGGCCTGGAGCCAGAACCCGCTGTACAAGCGTTATCTGCAAACCTACCTGGCGTGGCGCAAGGAGCTTCACGACTGGATCGGCCACAGCAACCTCTCCGAACAGGACATCAGTCGCGCCCACTTCGTCATCAACCTGATGACCGAAGCCATGGCGCCGACCAACACCGCCGCCAACCCGGCAGCGGTCAAACGCTTCTTCGAGACCGGCGGCAAAAGCCTGCTCGATGGCCTCTCCCATCTGGCCAAGGACCTGGTGCACAACGGCGGCATGCCGAGCCAGGTCAACATGGACGCCTTCGAGATCGGCAAGAACCTGGGCACCAGTGAAGGCGCGGTGGTGTTTCGCAACGACGTGCTGGAACTGATCCAGTACCGCCCGGTGACCGAGCAGGTGCACGAGCGGCCGCTGCTGGTGGTCCCGCCACAGATCAACAAGTTCTACGTCTTCGACCTCAGCCCGGACAAGAGCCTGGCGCGTTTCTGCCTGCGCAACAGTGTGCAGACCTTTATCGTCAGTTGGCGCAACCCGACCAAGGCGCAGCGCGAGTGGGGCCTGTCGACCTACATCGAAGCGCTGAAAGAAGCGGTCGACGTGGTCATCGCCATCACCGGCAGCAAGGACTTGAACATGCTCGGTGCCTGCTCCGGCGGCATCACCTGCACCGCACTGCTGGGGCACTACGCGGCCCTGGGCGAGAAGAAGGTCAACGCCCTGACCCTGCTGGTCAGCGTGCTCGACACTACCCTCGATACCCAGGTGGCGCTGTTCGTCGACGAGCAGACCCTGGAGGCCGCCAAGCGTCACTCCTATCAGGCTGGCGTGCTGGAAGGCCGCGACAT
This sequence comes from Pseudomonas sp. 22526, assembly GCF_052044735.1. NCBI lineage: Bacteria > Pseudomonadati > Pseudomonadota > Gammaproteobacteria > Pseudomonadales > Pseudomonadaceae > Pseudomonas > Pseudomonas sp. 22526. The sequence continues at coordinate 71,197 of NZ_JBQENK010000008.1, read as the reverse complement.
GGCCAAGGTGTTCGCCTGGATGCGGCCCAACGACCTGATCTGGAACTACTGGGTGAACAACTACCTGCTGGGTAACGAACCGCCGGTGTTCGACATCCTGTTCTGGAACAACGACACCACCCGGTTGCCCGCGGCCTTCCACGGCGACCTGATCGAAATGTTCAAAAACAACCCACTGATCCGCGCCAACGCCCTGGAAGTGTGCGGCACGCCGATCGACCTGAAGCAGGTCACCGCCGACATCTTCTCCGTGGCCGGCACCAACGACCACATCACCCCGTGGAAGTCCTGCTACAAGTCGGCCCAACTGTTCGGCGGCAAGATCGAGTTCCTGCTGTCCAACAGCGGGCATATCCAGAGCATCCTCAACCCGCCGGGCAACCCCAAGGCGCGCTACATGACCAGCGAGGAGATGCCGGCCAACGCCGACGACTGGCAGGAAAACTCGACCAAGCACACCGACTCCTGGTGGCTGCACTGGCAGGCCTGGCAGGCGGAGCGCTCGGGCAAACTGAAAAAGACGCCGAGCATTCTCGGCAACAAGGCGTACCCAGCGGCCGAGGCGGCGCCGGGTACTTATGTCCATGAACGTTAACCGATAGCAGGCCTGTAGGAACGAGTCGCTTGCGATCATGCTGCTGCGCAAGCGACTCTTTCCTGCAGGCAACGATTCCACCGACAGGGCCAAGGCATGCCTCAACCGTTCATCTTCCGCACCGTCGACCTGGATGGCCAGACCATCCGTACTGCGGTACGTCCCGGCAAGCCTCACTTGACACCCTTGCTGATCTTCAATGGTATCGGCGCCAACCTGGAGCTGGTGTTTCCGTTCGTCCAGGCTCTGGACCCGGACCTGGAAGTCATCGCCTTCGACGTACCGGGCGTTGGCGGCTCCTCGACGCCGAGCCACCCCTACCGTTTTCCCGGCCTGGCCAAGCTGACCGCGCGCATGCTCGACTACCTCGACTATGGGCAGGTCAATGTGGTGGGTGTGTCCTGGGGCGGGGCACTGGCCCAGCAGTTCGCCTACGACTACCCCGAACGCTGCAAGAAACTGGTGCTGGCCGCCACCGCCGCAGGCGCCTTCATGGTGCCGGGCAAACCCAAGGTGCTGTGGATGATGGCCAGCCCGAGGCGCTACATCCAGCCCTCCCATGTGATCCGCATCGCCCCCCTGATCTACGGCGGCTCGTTCCGCCGCGATCCCAACCTCGCCGCCGAGCATGCCAGCAAGGTCCGTTCAGCGGGCAAGCTGGGCTACTACTGGCAGCTGTTCGCCGGCCTCGGCTGGACCAGCATCCACTGGCTGCACAAGATTCATCAGCCGACCCTGGTGCTGGCCGGCGACGACGACCCGCTGATCCCGCTGATCAACATGCGCATGCTGGCGTGGCGAATTCCCAACGCCCAGCTGCACATCATCGACGACGGGCATCTGTTCCTGATTACCCGGGCCGAAGCCGTCGCGCCAATCATCATGAAATTCCTCGAGGAAGAGCGACAACGGGCAGTGATGCACCCGCATCCGACACCGTTCAGCGGTGCGTAGCAAAAAGCGTCTGCCGACAGGATCGTCGCGCGCGCAGGATGGTTCAGGACCGACTATGGTGTTTGTCTTGGTGTGCTTGTTGATGTCTTGACGAAGGAGTGTTGAAGCATGCGAGACAAACCAACGGCGGGCTCGTTGCCCACGTCCTCCACCTACATCACCGCCCAGAGCGCCATCACCGGCCTGCGCGGCCGTGACTTGCTGTCGACTCTGCGCAGCGTGGCTACCTACGGCCTGCGCAACCCGGTGCACAGTGCCCGCCATGCCGTGGCGCTGGGTGGCCAGTTGGGCCGTGTACTGCTGGGTGAAACACTGCACAAACCCAACCCTCAGGACAGCCGGTTCTCCGATCCGACCTGGAGCCTGAACCCCTTTTACCGACGCGGCCTGCAGGCCTACCTCAGCTGGCAGAAGCAAATCAAAAGCTGGATCGACGACAGCGGCATGAGCCTGGACGACCGGGCCCGCGCGCACTTTGCCTTCAACCTGCTCAACGATGCGGTGGCACCGTCCAACACCCTGCTCAATCCGCTGGCGATCAAGGAAATCTTCAACTCCGGCGGCAGCAGCGTGATCCGTGGCATCGGTCATCTGGTCGACGACCTGCTGCATAACAATGGCCTGCCCAGCCAGGTCACCAAACAGGCCTTCGAGGTCGGCAGGAACCTGGCCACCTCCTCCGGTTCGGTAGTGTTTCGCAACGAGCTGCTGGAACTGATCCAGTACAAGCCGATGAGCGAAAAACAGTACGCCCGGCCCCTGCTGATAGTGCCGCCGCAGATCAACAAGTTCTATATCTTCGACCTCAGCCCCGCCAACAGCTTCGTGCAGTTCGCCCTGAAAAACGGCCTGCAGGCCTTCATGATCAGCTGGCGCAATCCCGATGTCCGGCATCGCGAATGGGGCCTGTCGAGCTACGTCGAGGCCGTGGAGGAAGCCATGAATGTCTGCCGGGCGATCACCGGCAGTCGTGACGTGAACCTGATGGGAGCCTGTGCCGGCGGCCTGACCATTGCCGCCCTGCAAGGCCACCTGCAAGCCAAGCGGCAACTGCGCCGGATCTCCAGCGCCACCTACCTGGTCAGCCTGCTGGATAGCCAGCTGGACAGCCCGGCGACCCTGTTCGCCGACGAACAGACCCTGGAGGCAGCCAAGCGCCGCTCCTATCAACGGGGCGTGCTCGACGGTCGTGACATGGCCAAGGTGTTCGCCTGGATGCGGCCCAACGACCTGATCTGGAATTACTGGGTCAACAACTACCTGCTGGGCAAGGAGCCGCCGGCGTTCGACATCCTCTACTGGAACAACGACAACACCCGGCTGCCGGCAGCCTTTCATGGCGATCTGCTGGACTTCTTCAAGCACAACCCTATGGGTCATCCCGGTGGCCTGGAAGTGTGCGGCACGCCAATCGACCTGCAAAAAGTCACGGTCGACAGTTTCAGCGTCGCCGGAATCAACGACCACATCACCCCCTGGGATGCGGTGTATCGCTCGACCCTGCTGCTGGGCGGCGAAAAACGCTTCGTGCTGTCCAACAGCGGACACGTGCAGAGCATCCTCAACCCGCCGAGCAACCCCAAGGCCAACTACGTCGAAAACGGCAAGCTCAGCAGCGACCCGCGAGCCTGGTACTACGACGCCAAGCACGTCGACGGCAGCTGGTGGACGCAATGGCTGGAGTGGATCCAGGAGCGTTCCGGCGCCCAGCGCGAAACCCTGATGACCCTGGGCAACCAGAATTACCCACCGATGGAGGCGGCGCCTGGCACCTACGTGCGCGTCCGCTGAATTTCCCCGCGCCGCGGCCCAAGGGTCGCGGCCTGACTGAACAACCAAGAAGACTGGATGAAAACCCGCGACCGGATACTCGAATGTGCCCTGCAGCTGTTCAATCACAAGGGCGAACCCAATGTCTCAACCATGGAAGTTGCCAACGAAATGGGGATCAGCCCCGGCAACCTCTACTACCACTTTCACGGCAAGGAGCCGCTGGTCCTCGGGCTGTTCGAGCGCTTCCAGAATGAGCTGACGCCCCTGCTCGATCCACCCGCCGATGTACACCTGGCTCCCGAAGACTACTGGCTGTTCCTGCACCTGATCGTCGAGCGCCTGGCGCACTACCGCTTCCTGTTCCAGGACCTGTCCAACCTGGCCGGACGCCTGCCGAAACTGGCCAAGGGGATTCGCAACCTGCTCAACGCCCTGAAGCGCACCCTGGCCTCGCTGCTGGCCAGGCTCAAGGCTTCGGGACAACTGGTCAGCGATACCCAGGCGCTGGGGCAACTGGTGGAGCAGATCACCATGACCCTGCTGTTCTCGCTGGACTACCAGCGCATTCTCGATCGCGAGGGCGAGGTACGGGTGGTGGTCTACCAGATCATGATGCTGGTGGCGCCGCACCTGCTGCCACCGGCGAAACTGGCCACCGAACAGATGGCCCTGCGTTACCTCGACGAGCAGGATTGATCGGCGCCGCAAGAACCCCACAAACAAAAACGCCCGACCTTTGCAGGCCGGGCGTTTTTGTATGTCCCGAAAAACTCAGGACTGACTGGTTGGCGTCGCTGGTGTTGGCGCGGCAGTCGGGGTAACGGCAGGGGTTGGCGCCACTGCAGAGTTCGCAGGGCTGACCGGTACTGCCGGCTTGGCGGCAACCACTGGCTTCGGTGCTGCGGCCTTGGGTGCTGCCGGTTTTTTCACTGCTGGTTTTTTCGCCGCCGGTTTGGCCGCCGGTTTCGCAGCGGGCTTGGCCGCTGGTTTTGCCGCTGGCTTGGCGGCTACTGGCTTGGCGGCAGGTTTTGCAGCCGGCTTGGCCGCCGCAGTTTTGGCTGCCGGTTTCGCGGCAGGCTTGGTTGCTGCTTTGGCCGGCGCCTTGGCTGCCGGTTTGGCTGCTGCTTTAGCCAGAGGCTTGGCCGCCGGTTTGGCCGCTGCAGTCTTGGCCGCGATCGGAGTCACCTTGGCGCCTGTGAGTTTTTCGATCTGTTTGGTCAGAGTGTCGACCTTGCTGTGCAGCGCCTTCACTTCATTGCGGCTAGGCACGCCCAGACGCGAAATGGCACTGTTCAAGCGCTTGTCGAATGCACCTTCCAGCTCGTCCCACTTGCCCAGCGCGCGGTCCTTGACACCACTGATGCGCGATTTAGCCGAGCTCGCGGAGTCCTTGGCGGCGTCGACGGTTTTGCCGACAGCGCTTTTGGTGAGCTTCTCGGCTTTCTCGCCATCCTTGACCAGCGACTCGAAAAGCTTGCTGCCGTCAGTGTCGATTTTCGAGTACACGCCTAAACCAGCAAGCCAGATTTTACGGGAGTAGTCTTCGACCTTCCCGATCCACGAGCTGCCTTCTTTTTCAGTATTCTTTTTACCAGCCATCCCGTTCTCCTTAATGTTTACGCGCGACACGTTCGAGCAATGCCGTCAGCTCATCGAGCTTAGCAGAGAGTGTCTCAACGTCATGTTTAGACGGAATGCCGATGCGATTCAAGGCACTTGCGACGCGCGTGTCAAAAGCCTTCTCGACTTTATCCAGCTGCACTTCGACTTTGCCTTTGAGACTGGTGACATCCCCCTTCACGCTATCAATCTGACTGTTGGCGGCCTCAAGTTGTTCAGTCACAACTTTTTTGCCTTTCTTTTCAACAGTTTGACCGGCTTTAACGAGCTCTTGAAAGTACTCGCCGCCCTCCTGGCCGACCTTGGTGTAGGCACCCAGGCCTGCCAGCCAGATCTTGCGGGCATAGGATTTGACTTCACTCAGAGTGGTTGATGCAGCATCAACTTTTTTCTTCAGAATTGCTTTGGCCATGGTGCACCTCACGCGCAGAAGGTTTGAGGAACTGCCCGCAGGAAAGTGGGCTCATGCACAAAGTAGTGAGAAAAATTAGAATCGGCACCCTAACCAATGTCATAAAAAGGTGGAGGGGTTACTGGAGATAACCGGCTCGCCAGCGATGTTTTTCCAGGCGTCATGACCACACCCGAAATCACCGGCAAGCCGACTTCTGTGAAAGCGGTTCAGACCAGGGCTTTATCCAGCGCCTTTTCGATTTCCGACTTGATCATTCCGCTCATGGCGGACATCAACAGGCCCAGCTCGACATCGACTCTGATCGAATCGTCGCCCACCTGCACCGCACCTTTGACCCCCGAACGCTTGAGGTTCAGGGTATCGCCCGACCACTGCGGCTCCAGGCCATACTGATCGGCCAGTTTCTGCGCCAACTGGTCAGCCTTTTCGCGGGCTGCTTCCTTACCCAGGCCGTGGGCACGCTCAACACTAATACGGGCCATTGAATGACTCCTGCTTTATCGGGACTTGCCTGAAGCGTCTTGAGCTGCGCTGCGTCAAAACGCCCCGGCGCTTCACTATCTTACATTCAGCCTTGCCAAGACAAAGACCGCCACCGGGATTAGAATGTCCCGCATTCTCTTTTGGTGACAGCGATATGACTGATCAGCGCAAAGGCAGCGATGCCGAACCCACCACTCACTTCGGCTTCAAAAACGTTCCGGAAAGCCAGAAGGCGGAAAAAGTCGCTGAGGTGTTCCACTCGGTAGCCGCCAAGTACGACCTGATGAACGACGTACTGTCCGGTGGCATGCATCGCCTGTGGAAACGCTTCACGATCGAATTGTCCGGCGTTCGCCCTGGCAATCGCGTGCTGGACATCGCCGGCGGCACCGGTGACCTGACCCGCAAGTTCTCCCACCTGGTAGGCCCTACCGGCCAGGTGGTGCTGGCGGACATCAACGCCTCCATGCTCAAGGTCGGTCGCGACCGTCTGCTCGACAAGGGCGTGGCCGGCAACATCGAGTTCGTTCAGGCCGACGCGGAAAAGCTGCCGTTCCCGGACAACCATTTCGACGTCGTGACCATCGCCTTCGGCCTGCGTAACGTGACCCACAAGGAAGATGCCCTGCGCTCGATGCTGCGGGTGCTCAAGCCCGGTGGCCGTCTGCTGGTGCTGGAGTTCTCCAAACCGACCAACGCGCTGATGTCCAAGGTCTACGACGCCTACTCGTTCGCCTTCATGCCGCTGGCCGGCAAGCTGATCACCAACGACTCGGAAAGCTATCGCTACCTGGCCGAATCGATCCGCATGCACCCGAACCAGGAAACCCTGAAGTCGATGATGGTCGAGGCCGGTTTCGATCGTGTGACCTACCACAACATGACCGCGGGCATCGTTGCCCTGCACCGCGGCATCAAGCCCTGATGTTGTTCAGCGGCCTGCTTGCCAGCGTCGAACACGGCCTCAACCGTGTACTGCGTCTCGACAGCACGGCTTTGCCACGCTTGCAGCATTTGAACGGCAAGGTCATCGCCGTCGATTGCCGCAGCCCGAGCGTGCAGTTGTTCGTCATTCCCGGTGACGAGGGCCTGACCCTCGCCACGCATTGGGCCGCCGACGCCAACTGCACCCTGCGGGCGCCGGCTTCGAGCCTGGTGCGCCTGGCCCTGAGCCAGGACAAGACTTCAGTGCTGCACAGTCCCGAAGTCGAGCTGGAAGGCGACAGCGGTGTGCTGCTGGAACTGGCGGCCATCCTCCAGGACCTGGAGCTGGACTGGGAGTACGAACTCTCGCGCTGGCTCGGCCCAGTGGCCACCCAGCTGTTCAGTGGCCATATACGCAGCCGCGCACGCTGGTATCGCCAGGGTTTCGCCAGCCTGAACCAGAACCTCGCCGAGTACCTGGCCGAAGAGTCGCGCACCCTGGTGGGCCAACGCGAAGCCGAAGCCCGTTTCAGTGAACTGGACCGGGTCAAGCTCGACCTGGAACGCCTCGAGGCGCGCTTCGAGCGCCTTTCCCGATCCCTTGACCCAAGCGATAACGCATGAAGCTGCTTGCCGTCCGCCGTTTGTTGCGCATCCAGCGCGTCGTGATCCGCTACCGCCTCGATGACCTGCTGTTCGCCCTGCCCCTGCCCTGGTTCCTCCTGGCACTGCGCTACGCCTTGCCCTGGCGCTGGTTCCCGCGCAAGCAACTGGAACTGACCCGCGGCGCCCGTCTGCGCCTGGCCTTGCAGGACCTGGGGCCGATCTTCATCAAGTTCGGGCAGATTCTCTCGACCCGTCGCGACCTGCTGCCCGAAGACATCGCCGACGAGCTGATGCTGCTGCAGGACCGCGTGCCGCCCTTCGACTCGAAGACATCGGTGGCGCTGATCGAGGAGCAACTGGGCAAGAAAATCAGCGATGTGTTCAGCCGCTTCGATATCGAGCCCCTGGCCTCCGCTTCGGTGGCGCAAGTCCACGCCGCCCAGCTCAAGAGCGGCGAAGAAGTGGTGGTCAAGGTCATCCGCCCGGGCCTCAAGCCGGTCATTGCCCAGGACCTGGCCTGGCTGTTCATCCTTGCCCGCGCCGCCGAAAAGGTCTCGGCCGACGCCCGCCTGTTGCACCCGGTGGATGTGGTCAGCGATTACGAAAAGACCATCTACGACGAACTCGACCTGCTGCGCGAAGCGGCCAACGCCAGCCAGCTCAAGCGCAACTTCGACGGTTCGCCGCTGCTCTACGTGCCGCAGGTCTACTGGGACTGGTGCCGGCCGAAAGTGCTGGTCATGGAGCGTATCTACGGGATCCAGGTGACCGACCTGGCCACCCTGGCCGACCAGCGCACCGACATGAAAATGCTCGCCGAGCGCGGCGTGGAGATCTTCTTCACCCAGGTGTTCCGCGACAGCTTCTTCCACGCCGACATGCACCCGGGCAACATCTTCGTCAGCACCCTGCAGCCCTGGAGCCCGCAATACATTGCCATCGACTGCGGCATCGTCGGCAGCCTGACCCCGGAAGACCAGGACTACCTGGCCCGCAACCTGTTCGCCTTCTTCAAGCGCGATTACCGGCGCGTGGCGCAGTTGCACATCGATTCGGGCTGGGTGCCGGCAGAGACCAAACTCAACGAATTCGAAGCGGCGATCCGTACCGTGTGCGAGCCGATCTTCGAAAAACCGTTAAAAGATATTTCCTTCGGCCAGGTGCTGATGCGCCTGTTCCAGACCGCTCGCCGCTTCAACATGGAAGTGCAGCCGCAGCTGGTGCTGCTGCAAAAGACCCTGCTGAACATCGAAGGCCTGGGCCGCCAGCTGTACCCGGAGCTGGACCTGTGGAACACCGCCCAGCCGTTCCTCGAACGCTGGATGCGCGAACGCGTCAGCCCGAAAGCCTTGCTGGGCAACCTGCACAGCCAGGTCGAGCAACTGCCGCACCTGGCCAACATGACCCGCGACCTGCTCGAACGCATGTCCCAGCCCCATGCCCAGGACCCTTCGCCCCCCTGGAAACGGCGCAAGGACGACTGGTTCCTGCGTCTTCTCGGCGCGGCGCACCTGGGTGGTGGCGCTATCCTCGCGGCCGGCGGACCGCTGAACGAACTGGGTCACTGGCCGGCCGGCATCATGATGGCCGTGGGCTTGTATCTGGTCGTGCGCCGATAGCCAGCCGGGCTAGCGGCTGGCACACTGTTTCCCATCGCCGAGGCTCGACGAGCGCGTCGAGCCCTGTTGTCGGAGTCGAAGATGAAAGATTGGCTGGACGAGATCAAATGGGACGCTGACGGCCTGGTGCCAGCCATCGCCCAGGATCACAAGACCGGGCGCGTGCTGATGATGGCCTGGATGAACCGCGAGGCGCTGAGCCTGACCGCTGCCGAAAACCGTGCCATCTACTGGTCACGTTCGCGTGGCAAGCTATGGCGCAAGGGAGAAGAGTCCGGGCATGTGCAAAAGCTTCATGAAATGCGCCTGGACTGTGATGCCGACGTCATCATCCTGATGGTCGAACAGATCGGCGACATTGCCTGCCATACAGGCCGCCAGAGCTGTTTCTACCGTGTCTATGAAAACGGCGACTGGAAAACGGTCGATCCGGTACTCAAAGACCCGCACGCAATATATCAAGCAGGACACTGAGCATGAGCGATACCCTGACCCGTCTGGCCCAGGTGCTGGAAGAGCGCAAAGGCGCCGCCGCCGACACTTCCTATGTCGCCAGCCTGTACCACAAGGGCCTGAACAAGATTCTGGAAAAAGTCGGCGAGGAATCGGTGGAAACCATCATCGCCGCCAAGGACGCCGCCCACAGCGGCGACTGCAGCGATGTGATCTACGAAACCGCCGACCTGTGGTTCCACACCATGGTCATGCTCGCCCAGCTGGGGCAGCATCCGCAGGCCGTTCTCGATGAACTGGACCGGCGCTTCGGTTTGTCCGGACACGCCGAGAAAGCCTCGCGTCCGTCCGCCTGAACATCATTTAGAGAGGAAACGCAGCATGGGCATTTTTGACTGGAAACACTGGGTCGTCATCCTGGTTGTCGTGGTACTGGTGTTCGGCACCAAGAAACTGAAAAACCTCGGCACCGACGTCGGCGAATCGATCAAAGGCTTTCGCAAGGCCATGAACGACGACGAAAAACCCGCCGAGCCTGGCGTGCCACCAACCGCCCAGCCTGCTCCGCCGGTCCAGCCGCAAAGCGCTCCGCTGAACCAGCCGCACACCATCGACGTGCAGGCGCAAAAAGTCGAAGAGCCGACCCGCAAAGACTCGTGAGCACTGACTAATGTTTGGTATCAGCTTCTCTGAACTGCTGCTCGTCGGCCTGGTGGCCCTGCTGGTGCTCGGCCCCGAGCGTCTGCCGGGCGCCGCGCGCACGGCAGGCCTGTGGGTCGGCCGCTTGAAGCGCAGCTTCAATGCGATCAAGCAGGAAGTTGAACGGGAAATCGGTGCCGATGACATTCGTCGGCAACTGCACAACGAACACATTCTGTCGCTGGAACAGGAAGCGCGGAAGATCCTCAATCCGACCCAGCAACAGCCGACACCGGTCGAGCCCGTGGCCGAGCAGAGCATTCATGCCCCCGCCGCGGCGCCTGAAGCGCCAGCCAGCGCGACCACGGCGAGTTCCACTGCCGCAACTGCACCGGCCGAACCGGCTGCGCCCGTGACCACGCCTGTCACGCCAGCCCCCCACGACCCTACTTTGCCGCCGCGAGCCCCATGAGCGATATTCCGGAAAACGACCAACATATGCCGCTGGTGTCGCACCTCACCGAGTTGCGCACCCGGTTGCTGCGCTGCGTGGCGGCGATCTTCCTGATCTTCGGCGGGCTGTTCGCCTTCACCCAGCAGATCTATACCATCGTCTCCACGCCACTGCGCCAGTACCTGCCGGCGGGCGCAACGATGATCGCCACCGACGTGGCGTCGCCGTTCCTGACCCCGCTCAAGCTGACGATGATGGTCTCGCTGTTCCTGGCGATCCCGGTGATCCTGCACCAGATCTGGGGCTTCATCGCCCCCGGCCTGTACAAGCATGAAAAGCGCATTGCCGTACCGCTGCTGGTCTCCAGCATCCTGCTGTTCTACATCGGTATGGCCTTCGCCTACTTCCTGGTGTTCCCGCTGATCTTCAAGTTCTTCGCCGCGGCCACCCCGGCCGGCGTGGAAATGATGACCGACATCACCAGCTACCTCGACTTCGTCATGACCCTGTTCTTCGCCTTCGGCGTGGCGTTCGAGATCCCGGTGGCGGTGGTGCTGCTGGTGTGGATCGGCGTGGTCGACGTCGCCTACCTGAAGAAGATCCGCCCGTACGTGATCATCGGCTGCTTCGTGGTCGGCATGATCCTGACCCCACCGGACATTTTCTCCCAGACCTTGCTGGCAGTACCGATGTGGCTGCTGTTCGAGATCGGCATCCTGTTCGGCAGCCTGATCAGAAAGCGCGGCGACCATCCGGACGACCAGCCGGCCGAAGACCACAACGACCAGCCGCCAGCGACCCAAGCGTGAACCTGCTGCTGCTCGAGGAGGCCGACTTCATCGCGGCCGACCGGGTGATCCTGCGCGATCGCCGCCTGACCCACATGCAGGAAGTCCATCGTGCCGCGGTGGGCGACAGCCTGCGGGTCGGCCGTATCGGCGGCCTGATGGGCTCGGCCGAACTGCTGCGCCTGGAAGCCCAGGAGGCCGAACTGCAAGTCAGCCTCGACCAGCCACCGCCGACCAAGCTGCCCCTGACCCTGGTGCTGGCCCTGCCCCGCCCGAAAATGCTCCGGCGGGTGCTGCAAACCGTCGCCGCCATGGGCGTGCCCCGGCTGGTGCTGGTGAACAGCTACCGGGTCGAGAAAAGCTTCTGGCAAACCCCCTTCCTCGAACCCGAGGCGATTCGCGAGCAACTGATCCTCGGCCTGGAACAGGCCCGCGACAGCGTGCTGCCGGAAGTGGTCATCGAAAAGCGCTTCAAACCCTTCGTCGAAGACCGTCTGCCAGCGCTGGTCGAGGGCACCCTCGGCCTGGTCGGCCATCCCGGCCAGTATCCGGCCTGCCCTCGTGGCCTGGATGAGCCGGTGACCCTGGCCATTGGCCCGGAAGGCGGCTGGATCCCCTACGAGATCGACCTGCTGGGCAAGTCCGGCCTGCAACCGGTGCAGCTCGGCGAGCGCATCCTGCGGGTCGAAACCGCTGTCACCGCCCTTCTCGCCCGCCTCTTCTAATCAGCCCCACCACTCCCGTAGGAGCG
>NZ_JBQENK010000008.1:0-59069 GCF_052044735.1 Pseudomonas sp. 22526 | reverse complement strand
CGCTCCTACATGAACGCTTCAGATTAATCCGACGCAGCCGATAGCCTTGGTACAAAACCTATTAATAGCCCAAGGGAGTTCGCGGCATGTACCGTTGGTTAGCCCAGAGTCTGGGAAATGTGAGCGTCAACCTCAAACTCGGCGTTGGCTTCGGCCTGGTGCTGCTACTGACCCTGCTGATTACTGCGACCGGCTGGACGGGCCTGGGCAACGTGATCGATCGCGGCGACAAGCTGGGCTACATCTCCAGCCTCAACGAGCTGACCAAGGACCTGCGCAACGCGCGCCTGGACTATGAAATGCGCCGTGGCGAACAAGGCCCGGGGCCGGTCAGCGAGCTGCTGAGCAAGCTCGACGAAGGCTTGCAAACCGCGCGCAAGATGCTGGAAATGCCTGAAAGCATCGCCATGATCGACCAGCAGATCGCCGCCGTCAGCGAGTACAAGCTGGCCTTCGCCGACATCACCCGCGCCACCGCCAGCCGCGAAGCCGCCCGCGCCAAACTGGGCGCCACCGCCGACAACGCCGTGGCCCGGGTCGCCGAAGTGGAAAAATCCATGCTGCAGGGCGACAGCCTGGCGCAATTCAACAGCGTCATCGACCTGAGCAAACTGATCCAGCAGGCGCGTTTCCAGGTCCGTGGCTACACCTACAGCGGCAAGGCCGAGGCCGAACAACCGGCGCTGGACGCCATCGACAACGCCCTGAACAACCTCGCCAGCCTGCCGGCCAAATTGCCGGACCAACACCTGGCTAACCTGCAACAGGCCACCGACGCCCTGAAAGGCTATCGCTCCGCGGTCAGCGATTTCCGTGACTCCCAGGTGGCCAGTGCCGCCGCGCTCAAACGCATGGCGGCCCAGGGCGACCGCCTGATGGAGGTCAGCAAGCAGCTGACCGCCGCGCAAACCCAAAAACGCGACAGCGACGCCGCCCAGGCCAGAAGCACCCTGGCCATCGTCACCGCCCTGGCCCTGCTGTTCGGCCTGGTCGCCGCCTGGAGCATCACCCGGCAGATCGTCATCCCGCTGCGCCAGACCCTCAAGGTGGTCGAGCGTGTCGCCTCGGGCGATCTCAGCGAGAACCTGCAGGTCGAGCGTCGCGATGAGCTTGGCCAGCTGCAACGGGCCATGCAACGCATGACCCTGAGCCTGCGCGAGCTGATCGGCGGCATCAGCGATGGCGTCACCCAGATTGCCAGCGCCGCCGAGCAGCTGTCGGCGGTGACCGAGCAAACCAGCGCCGGGGTCAACAGCCAGAAAGTCGAGACCGACCAGGTCGCCACCGCCATGAATGAAATGGCCGCCACGGTCCAGGAAGTCGCGCGCAACGCCGAAGAAGCTTCGGAAGCAGCGGTCGCCGCCGATCAGCAGGCCCGCGAAGGCGACAAGGTGGTTGGCGAGGCGATCGCGCAGATCGAACGCCTGGCCGCCGAGGTCGGCAACTCCACCGTCGCCATGGGCCATCTGAAGCAGGAAAGCGACAAGATCGGCAGCGTGCTCGACGTGATCAAGTCGGTCGCCCAGCAGACCAACCTGCTGGCCCTCAACGCCGCCATCGAAGCCGCCCGCGCGGGTGAAGCCGGTCGCGGTTTCGCGGTGGTCGCCGATGAGGTGCGCAGCCTGGCGCAGCGCACCCAGAAGTCCACCGAAGAGATCGAGGAGCTGATCGTCGGCCTGCAGAACGGCACCCAGGAAGTGGCCAACATCATGGACAACAGCCGCAACCTGACCGACAGCAGCGTCGAACTGACCCGCCGTGCCGGTGGCTCGCTGGAAAACATCACCCGCACCGTCTCGGCGATCCAGGCGATGAACCAGCAGATCGCCGCCGCGGCCGAACAGCAGAGCGCGGTGGCCGAGGAAATCAACAGAAGCGTGCTGAACGTGCGCGACGTGTCCGAGCAGACCTCGGCAGCCAGTGAAGAGACGGCGGCCTCCAGCGTCGAGCTGGCGCGCCTGGGGACCCATCTGCAGACCCTGGTCGGGCGCTTCCGGGTTTGATCCGAGCCGGTTTCGCTTGATATCGGGGTGAAACAATCGCGGGCAAGCCTCGCTCCTACANCCCGCGATGGGTTTCAGCCGGTGGAAAACCTACAGGACCTGACGCAGAAACGCCTGGGCCCGCGGGTCTTGGGGCGCATCGAAGAACGCCGCTGGCGAGGCGTCTTCCAGCAATTTGCCGTGATCGAAGAACAGCACCCGATCCGCCACTTCCCGGGCGAAACCCATTTCGTGGGTCACGCAGACCATGGTCATGCCTTCCAGGGCCAGGGTCTTCATCACGTCCAGCACTTCGCCGACCATTTCCGGGTCCAGCGCCGAGGTCGGCTCGTCGAACAGCATGACCTTGGGTTCCATGGCCAGCGCCCGGGCGATGGCCACACGCTGCTGCTGGCCGCCGGAGAGGCGCGACGGGAACTCATTGGCCTTCTGCGCGATACCGACCTTCTCCAGCAACGCCAGGGCCTTGGCCTCGCGCTCCTGCTTGCCGCGCTTGCGCACCACCTTCTGCGCCAGGCAGAGGTTTTCCAGCACGGTCATGTGCGGGAACAGGTTGAAGTGCTGGAACACCATGCCGACTTCGCGGCGATAGGCATTCACATCGGTCTTCGGATCGGCCAGTTGCAGGCCGTCGATGCTCACCGAACCGGAATCGAACTGCTCCAGGCCGTTGAGGCAGCGCAGGAAGGTCGACTTGCCGGAGCCGGACGGGCCGATCACCACCAACACTTCGCCCTTGGCCACGCTGGTGGTGACGTTATCCACCGCGCGGACCACCTGGCCCCGGGTGTCGAAGACTTTTACCAGATCGCGGACTTCAATCACTTTGCGCGAGCCTCCGCTCAAGCCGGCTGGCCATCTTCGACAGCGGCAGGTTGATCAACAGGTACAGGGCCGCCACGCAGAACAGGATCTCGAACGGCGAAAACGAGGTGGTGATGACTTCACGTCCGCTCTTGAGCAGCTCGGTGATGGCGATCACCGACACCAGCGAGGTGTCTTTCACCAAGCTGATGAACTGCCCGGCCAGCGGCGGCAGCACGCGCTTGAAAGCCTGCGGCAATACCACATGGCGCATCGACTGGCTGGCGTTCAGGCCCAGGGAGCGGGCCGCTTCATTCTGGCCACGGGCGATCGACTGCACGCCGGCGCGGACGATTTCCGCCACATAGGCACCGGTGAACAGCGACAGCGCGGCGATCCCGGCGAACTCGCGGGACAGGTTCAGCACCGTGCCGATGAAGAAATAGAAAATGAAGATCTGCACCAGCAGTGGCGTGCCACGCACCAGTTCAACGTAGATGGTCGACAGGTCCCGCAGGGTCGGGTTGTTCGACAGCCGGCAAAGCCCGGTCGCCAGACCGATGAACAGGCCCAGCACCCCGGACACCACCGATAGCCACAAGGTGGTCCACAACCCCAGCAGCAGCGGCCCGGCCGCCCAGTGACGGGTCACGCCGATCACATCGCCTTCGGCCACATCGTCGCCACGGGCGACTTGCAGGCTGTTCTCGTCGACCCTCAGTAGTTGCTCGTCACCCGCGTCGTTGCGCAGCGTGACTTCGGCCTTGCCGCCTTTGCGCACCAGCTCGCTGACGGTGGATATGTCCGCCGCCCGCTGCGATTCCTCGGCCTGGTAGGCGAAGTACTGCGGTACGCGGTTCCAACGCCATTCGTAGGACATCAGCGAGGTGGCGTAATACAACGCGCCGGCCAGGCCGATCAGCACCAGCACGGTCAGTACGTGCCAGGGCCATTGGGCTTTTTTATGTTTGATCACTTTGCAGGTTCCAGCTGTTTGCAGCGGGGAGGTTCGGTGTTGCCGATCAGGACGCCATCGCGAGCAAGCTCGCTCCTACAGGGATTGCGTGAATCCGTAGGAGCGAGGCTTGCCCGCGAATGGGGCGACTCGGTCTGTCTGACCGAGGGTTATTCCATGTCCTTGAGCCACTCGGTGCTCTTGAACCACTTGTCATGGATACGATCGTAGGTGCCGTCTTCGTGGATCTGGTGCAGGAAGTTATTGATGAAGTTGAGGCTGTCGTAGTCACCCTTCTTCAGGCCGAAAGCCAGAGGCTCGTAGGTGAAGGGCTTGTCGAGGAACGTAAGCTTGCCGTTGCCGACCTTGCTCAGCGCCACCACGTTGTACGGGGCGTCGTAGATGAAGGCATCGGCCTTGCCGTTGACCACGTCGAGCACGGCTTCCTGCTCGTTGTCGTAGCCGTGGTACTTGGCCTTGGCGATCAGCTTCTTGGCGACCATCTCGCCGGTGGTGCCCAGCTTGGAGGTGATGCGGTAGTCGGCGGTGTTCAGGTCTTTATAGGACTTGATGGTGCCTTCCAGCTCCTTGCGGATCAGCAGCGTCTGGCCGACCACGATGAAGGGTTCGCTGAAGTTCAGGCGCAGGTTGCGTTCCTGGGTCAGGGTCATGCCGCTGCCGATCATGTCGAACTTGTCGGTCAGCAGGGCCGGGATGATGCCGTCGTAGCCGGTGGAAACCAGCTCCAGCTTGACGCCCATCGCCTTGGTCATGGCCTTGAGGATATCGACCTCGAAACCGATGATCTCGCCGCGCTTGTTGGTCATCTCGAACGGCATGTAGGTCGGGTCCATGCCGACTTTCAACGTGCCGCGCTTGACCGCATCATCGATGGCGCCAGCCTGGGCTGCATTGACCGCCACCATTGCCGTGACGCCGAGCAGCAGCATCGAGAGATACTTCTTCATCTTCAAGTCCCCTGAACCCATTTTATTGTGAGGCGAACCCGCGACAGGTTTTCCCTGGAAAACCGACGGATACGGGCACCAGGAATGCCCGCTCGCAGCAATTCGGGGTGCGATGCTAACTCACCCGTCCGTTTGCACAAGGGTTTGACCAGGATTTGTTGTTACAGAGGGGGGCGACAATCTCCCTGTAGCCGCTGCCGCAGGCTGCGATCGACGCGAAGCTGCGCTGCGCTGCGCTGTCGATCGCANGCTACACAGGCGGGCCCATAAACAACAACGCCCTTGAGAGTGCTCTCAAGGGCGTTGTCATCAGGCCGGTTGGGCGATTGCCGTTTGCGGTCGCAACGGCAACAAGGGTGCATGAGGATCTTCATCCACCGATTGCCGCCAGGCGCTCAGCCAGTCGGCATGGCCTTCGCTCCAGACCTGCTCGTGCAGGCGGGCCAGGGCCACCGGATCGCTCAGCAGCGCCAGGCGCTCGCCGTTGTTCAGCGCCGCCGGCCCCACTTTCAGGGCGTGGCGGACACGTTCGATACGCAGCCACTCGATCGGCTCGGCCAGGCCGTGGCGGGACGTCGCCAGGGCACAGGCCAGGGCGTTCTGCTGCGGATCGACCACCGCCCGGATGAAACCGTCGTTCAGTGCGTGCCAACGGTTTTCATGGGTGTACTGGTCGGTGGACAGCAGCTCCTGTGGCGGCGCGTATTCCTCGGGGATCAGGAACAGGCTTTCGTCACGGGACTTCAGGCCCAGGCCGACGCGACTGGAAATCACCGACACCGGGATCGACAGCATCAGCGAACCGACGATCGGCACCAGCCACCAGAGGAAGCTCGGGTTCAGCCAGATCACCAGCAGCGCCCAGAAGAAGCCCAGCAGGGTCTGCGGACCATGGCGGCGCACCGCTTCGCTCCACGGCGTGGAGTCGTCGTCACGTTGCGGCGAGTTCCAGGTCGCGGCCCAGCCGAGGAACGCAGCCAGCACGAAACGGGTGTGGAAGATCATCCGTACCGGCGCCAGCAGCATGGAGAACAGCATCTCCAGCAGCATCGACAGGGTCACCTTGAACTTGCCGCCGAACTCTTTCGCGCCCTTGGCCCAGATCAGGATGATGCTCAACAGCTTCGGCAGGAACAGCAGCACGATAGTGGTCGAGAACAGCGCGATCGCCTTGTCCGGATGCCATTGCGGCCACAGCGGATACAGCTGGCGCGGCTCCAGGAAGTACTGCGGCTCCATCAGGGTGTTGACCGCCAGCAGGGCCGTCGACAGCACCAGGAAGAAGAACCACAAAGGCGCCGACAGGTAGGACATCACCCCGGTGAGGAACACCGCGCGGTGCACCGGGTGCATGCCCTTGACCAGGAACAGGCGGAAGTTCATCAGGTTGCCGTGGCACCAGCGCCGGTCACGCTTGAGCTCGTCCAGCAGGTTCGGCGGCAGCTCTTCGTAGCTGCCCGGCAGGTCGTAGGCAATCCACACGCCCCAGCCGGCGCGACGCATCAGCGCCGCTTCGACGAAGTCGTGGGACAGGATCGCACCGGCGAAGGCGCCTTTACCGGGCAACGGCGCCAGGGCGCAGTGCTCGATGAACGGCTTCATACGGATGATCGCGTTGTGGCCCCAGTAGTGGGATTCGCCCAGCTGCCAGAAGTGCAGGCCGGCGGTGAACAGCGGGCCGTAGACGCGGGTAGCGAACTGCTGCATGCGCGCATACAGGGTGTCCATGCCCGAGGCTTTCGGCGCGGTCTGGATAATGCCCGCGTCCGGCGTGGCTTCCATCAGGCGCACCAGGCTGGTCAGGCATTCGCCGCTCATCACGCTGTCGGCGTCGAGCACCACCATGTACTTGTAGTCACCGCCCCAACGACGGCAGAAGTCGTCGAGGTTACCGCTCTTGCGCTTCACCCGACGGCGACGGCGGCGATAGAAGATCTTGCCGAAACCCTTGGTTTCCCGGCAGACATCCAGCCAGGCCTGTTGCTCGGCCACGCAGATATCGGTGTCGTTACTGTCGCTGAGCACGAAGAAGTCGAAGCGGTCCAGGTCACCGGTGGCCGCGACCGACTCGAAGGTCGCCCGCAGGCCGGCGAATACCCGCGGCACGTCTTCGTTGCAGATCGGCATCACCAGTGCGGTGCGCGCGTCTTGCGGAATCGGCTCGTTGCCGGCGCTCTTGCCGGAAATACGGTATTTGTCATGCCCGGTGAGCAGCTCGAGGAAGCCCATCAGCGCGGTCCAGAAACCGGCCGAGACCCAGCAGAACAGGATGCCGAACATGATCAGGATGCTGGTCTGCAGGGCGTACGGCAGTACCTGGGTGGCGGTCTGCATCAATGGCTGATGCATGACTTCTTCCAGGTCGACGAACGACCAGCCCTGGTACGGCATGATGCCTTTCATGTACCAGCCGGCCACTATGGTCTGGCCGAGCATCAGCACCAGCAGGATGTAACGACGGATCGAGCCCACGGTGCGCCAGCGCGCCGCCGGGAGCACCCGCTCATCCTTCTTCGGTGCCGGCGGGTTGGTGCGCCCGGTCAGGCGCCGCCAGCCACGCACCAGGATATTGGTGCGCCAGGGCTCGGGAACCACCTTGGTCCGCCGGATCGGCGGCGTGGCCTTGAGGCAAACACGACCGCTGGCGTCGAGCGCCAGCATCTCGGCATCGATCAGTTCCTCGGCGGAACTCAGGGCCAGCCGGCGGCCCACCGAGGCCTGGGCGGCATCGGCAGGCGCGTCGAACGTCGCCGACGACAGGCGTTCGTGCAGTTCACTGAAGGACTTGCAGCCCGCGAGTTCCGCGCGCTGCTCATCGGTCATTGGCAGGTGCGCCAGATACTCGGCAAGAGTCTCTGGCTGTACTTGAGAGTTACTCATCGGCAGGCAACTGGTAGCTCCAGGTCTCGGTCAGGACTTGCTCGGTCGGGACAGATTCCGGTGTGGCTGGGGCCGCCTCGGCAGCAGCAGGCTGCTTGGCGTCTTTGTGGTTCTTGGCGTCCTTGGCCGGCTTGGCGTCGGCTTGCTTGGCATCCGCCTCTTTCTTCTCCTGCTGCTTGGCGGCGACCTTGTCGGCCTTGGCAATGGAGGCGCTGGAGGCTGGCGACACGGCCTTGGCCGGCTCGACAGGGGTGGCGTTCTTGACCAGGGCCGCACGCATCTCGGTGGATTTGCTCGGGTCCTTGATCTTCATCCGCAGGGTCAGGCGCCAGCCCTTGGTTTCAGGGTTGTAGCGCACGCTGTTTTCCACCAGCTCGGCGTTGTCGCCGACGCTGACCTGGCTGCGCACCTCGGTGTCTTCCGGCAATGCCGCCAGGGATGGACCTTCGAAGTCCACCAGGTAAGCCACGCTGCCGTCCGGTTGGCGGATCAGGTTGGATTGCTTGACGTCACCGGTGGAACGCAGGGTCTGCTCGACCCAGGAGCTGTCCGGCGAATGTATGGAAGCTTCGTCCATGGTCCAGTGCAGGCGATAGGCGAAATCGAACGCCTGGCCTGGCTCAGGCTGCTTTTCCGGGCTCCAGAACGCCACGATGTTGTCGTTGGTTTCGTCCGCGGTCGGGATCTCTACCAGGTCGACAGTGCCTTTGCCCCAGTCGCCCTTCGGCTCGATCCAGGCACTTGGGCGCTTGTCGTAGCGGTCGTCGAGGTCTTCGTAGTGGCTGAAGTCGCGGCCACGCTGCAGCAGGCCGAAACCACGCGGGTTCTCTACCGAGAAGTTGCTCACGGCCAGGTGTTTCGGGTTGTTCAGCGGACGCCAGATCCACTCGCCGTTGCCGGCATGGATCGACAGGCCGCTGGAGTCGTGCAGCTCGCGACGGTAGTTGAGGACTTTCGACGGCTGGTTGGCGCCGAACAGGAACATGCTGGTCAGCGGGGCGATGCCCAGCTTGCCGACCTTGTCACGCAGGAACATCCGGGCTTTGACGTCGACGATGGTGTCGCTGCCCGGACGCAGGGTCAGGCGATAGGCGCCAGTGGCGCGCGGCGAGTCCAGCAGGGCGAAGATCACCAGGTGCTTATCGGTTGGCTTGGGTTGCTGGATCCAGAATTCGGTAAAGCGCGGGAATTCCTCACCGGACGGCAGCGCGGTGTCGATGGCCAGGCCACGGGCCGACAGACCATAGACGTGACCCTTGCCGACGACGCGGAAGTAGCTCGCGCCGAGCATGGTCATGATTTCGTCCTGCTTGTCCGCCTTGTTGATCGGGTACAGCACGCGGAAACCGGCGTAGCCCAACTGCTCGGTGGCCTTGGGATCGAACTTGAGGTCGCCGAAGTCGAAGCGAGTCGAGTCGTATTTGATTTCTTCGACGGTGTTCGTGGTGATTTCGTTGATTTTCACCGGCGTGTCGAAATGCATGCCCTGATGATAGAAGGACAGCTTGAATGGGGTTTTCTGCTTGGCCCACTCGGCCTTTTCAGGCAGGAAGCGGATTTTCTGATAGTCCGCGAACTTCATCTCACGAAATTCGTTCGGCAGGTTACTGCGCGGAGCCTCGTACTTCTGCCCGGCCAGATCCTTAGCCTTGGCCGATACATCATCCAGATTGAATGCCCAGAGTTGGCCGGCGCTCAGCAGGCAAAGCAGCGCAGAGCCCGTCACCAGTGCGTTTCGTAACCGTTTGGCAGACAATTTTGGTGCATTACAGGGACTAACAATCACGAGCAACCCTCGCCGAAAACAGATCAAAAAACCAACGGCCAGCTATCTATATGCCAGGTTGGCGAGCATTGTTCCGACTCCGATGGGGCTAAATGATTCCCCAAACGGTTCCGAACAAGGCTCTACCTAAGTCAAAAACGGACCAACGAACGCTGATCCCCGTAGCGCGCGATTATCTAGTAGCCCGCGTTACAACGCATCAGGGGCGACCAAGTATTTATCGCGAAAAACGCCTATTTTCGGCCGGTTCCGGCCGAAAAAGATGTTTCAAGCACTTTCAGGTCTGTAACAGGAAGGTTACCGGGCCATCATTGACCAGATGGACCTGCATATCCGCCCCGAAGCGCCCTGATGCTACTTTGCCATGCAACTGCTGCGCCTTGCATAGCAGATAGTCAAAAAGTTCTTCGCCAAGAGCCGGCGGCGCCGCTGTGGAAAAGCTCGGGCGCAGGCCGTTTTTGGTGTCCGCGGCCAGGGTGAACTGCGAGACCAGCAGCAAACCGCCGTCCACATCGGCCAGGGACAGGTTCATCTTGCCCTCGGCATCACTGAATACCCGATAGTTAAGCAGCTTGTGCAGCAGTTTGTCGGCACTGGCCCGGGTATCCTCGGGCTCCACCGCTACCAGCACCAGCAAACCCTGGTCCACCGCACCGACGATTTCCCCCGCCACTTCGACCCGCGCGCCGCGCACGCGCTGCAACAGCCCCTTCATGCTTCTTCGGGCGGCAGGTCGAGCAGGCGCCGGGCCATCTGATTAGCGGCGCGCACCAGGGCATCGGTGATGCCCGGTTCGGACGCGGCGTGACCGGCATCGCGGATCACCTGCAATTCGCTGTTCGGCCAGGCCTGGTGCAATTCCCAGGCATTGTCCAGCGGGCAGATCACGTCGTAGCGACCATGCACTATCACCCCCGGCAGGTGGGCAATCTTGCCCATGTCGCGAATCAGCTGGTTCGGCTCGAGGAACGCATGGTTGGTGAAGTAATGGCATTCGATCCGGGCGATCGACAGCGCGCGCTGCGGCTCGGAGAAACGATCGACCACCAGCGGGTTCGGCCGCAGGGTGGCGGTACGCCCTTCCCAGATCGACCAGGCCTTGGCCGCATGCATCTGGGCAATCTGATCGTTGCCGACGAGACGCTTGTGGAAGGCACTGAGCAGGTCGTCGCGCTCGTCCAGCGGGATAGGCGCCACGTAGTCCTGCCAGTAGTCGGGGAACAGACGGCTGGCGCCTTCCTGGTAGAACCATTCGATTTCCTGCGGACGGCACAGAAAGATCCCACGCAGAATCAGACCATGGACACGCTCAGGATGGGTTTGCGCATAGGCCAGGGCCAGGGTCGAGCCCCAGGAGCCGCCGAACACCACCCATTTCTCAATGCCCAGGTGCAGGCGGATCCGCTCGAGGTCGGCGACCAGGTCCCAGGTGGTGTTGTTTTCCAGGCTGGCGTGCGGGGTGGAGCGCCCGCAACCGCGCTGGTCGAAGGTGATGATGCGGTACAGGTTGGGGTCGAAGTAACGGCGACTCTGGGCATCGCACCCGGCTCCCGGACCACCGTGGATGAACACCACCGGCAAGCCTTCCGGGGAACCGCTCTCATCGACATAGAGTACATGGGGTTCGTCGACAGCCAGATCGTGCCGGGCATAGGGTTTGATCTGCGGGTACAAAGTCTGCATTGCGCGCTCCGTAAGGGGTCGAGGTCATCCCTGGGGGGACTTCAATTATTCTGCCGTCCGGCATCATAAACCCGAATTACGGAATGAGCATGTCCTTGGAAAAAATGCGGTTGTTCCCCCCGGAAAGCCAGGCACACCTGTAGCCGCTGCCGAAGGCTGCGCTCGACTGCGCAGCAGGCGCAGGATCTTGAGATCGCTGAAGGCCTTCGGCCTTATCGCAGCCTGCGGCAGCGGCTACAGGGTCAGCGCCCGTAGCGCTTCTGCCCCCAGGCCAGCAGCCCTTGCAGCAGTTGCTTGAGTACCACCTGGGTCGGGGCCGCCAGATCGTCGCGGTAGCGGAACGGCTCGAACTCTTCCATGTAGGTGCTCTGCGCCAGCTCCAGTTGCACGGCATGGATGTTCTCGGCCGGGTTGCCGTAGTGCCGGGTGATATGGCCGCCCTTGAAGCGGCCGTTGAGCACATGGCTGTAGTCGGCGTGACGGGCGCAGATCGCTTCCAGCTGGCTGGCCAGCTCGGCATCGCAACTGGCGCCATTGAAGGTGCCCAGGTTGAAGTCCGGCAGCTTGCCTTCGAACAAGTGCGGAATCAGCGAGCGGATCGAGTGCGCATCGAACAGCAAGGCATAACCGAACTCGGCCTTCAGCCGTGCCAGCTCCTGCTGCAGGGTGCTGTGATAGGGCGTCCAGACCTTCTCCAGATAAGTGGCCCGCTCCTGCTTCGACGGCTCCAGCCCTTCACGGAACAGCGGCACGCCATCGAACAGCGTGGCCGGGTACAACCCGGTGGTGGCGCCGACATATAAAGGCTTGTCGTCGGACGGGCGATTGAGGTCGATGACGAAACGCGAATATTCGGCGGCCAGGGTGCTGGCGCCCAGCTCCTCGGCGAAGTCATAGAGCTGCGGAATATGCCAGTCGGTGTCCGGCAGGCTTTGCGCCTCGGGGATCAGCCCGGCCTCGACCGCCGGCGTCAGGCGCAGGCCGGCGTGGGGCATGCTGATCAGCAGCGGCACCCGGCCTTGTTTGAAGTTCAGAACCTTATCCACAAGCCTTCTCCTATAAATCCACTTCAACGCCGTGGCGCACGACGCGTTTTTCCAGGTCGCCGCCCAGCCAGTAGGCCAGGTCGGCGGGACGATCGATCTGCCAGGCGACGAAGTCCGCCACCTTGCCGACCTCCAGCGAACCGTGGGTCCGCTCCATGCCCAGCGCGGTGGCCGCATGCAGGGTCACGCCGGCCAGGGCTTCTTCCGGGGTCATGCGGAAACAGGTGCAGGCCATGTTCAGCATCAGGCGCAGGGACAGCGCCGGCGAGGTGCCGGGGTTGAGGTCGCTGGCCACGGCGATCTTCACCCCGTGCTTGCGCAGTGCGTCCATCGGCGGCAGCTGGGTTTCGCGCAGGAAATAGAAGGCGCCGGGCAACAGCACGGCGACGGTGCCGGCCTTGGCCATGGCGATGGCGTCTTCCTCGGTCATGAACTCCAGGTGGTCGGCCGACAACGCGTGATAACGCGCCGCCAGGCTGGAACCATGCAGCGACGACAGCTGCTCGGCGTGCAGCTTCACCGGCAGGCCGAGCTTCTGTGCAGCAATGAACACCCGCTCCACCTGCTCCGGCGAGAACGCCAGGTATTCGCAGAACGCATCCACCGCGTCCACCAGGCCCTCGGCCGCCAGGGCCGGGAGCATTTCGGCGCAGATGTGCTCGATGTAGTCGTCCGCGCGCTCGGCGTATTCCGGCGGCAAGGCGTGGGCCGCCAGGCAGGTGCTACGCACGCTGACCGGCAGTTCGGCGCCTAGGCGCCGGACCACCCGCAGGATCTTGCGCTCGCTGGCCAGGTCCAAGCCGTAGCCGGACTTGATCTCGACACTGGTCACGCCATCGCGCAGCAGGCTTTTCAAGCGCTTGCGGGCGCTGTCGAACAGTTCGTCCTCGCTCGCCGCGCGGGTGGCCCGCACGGTGCTGGCGATACCGCCACCGGCCGCGGCGATTTCGGCGTAGCTCACCCCTTGCAGGCGTTGCTCGAATTCGCCGCTGCGGTTGCCGCCGAACACCGTGTGGGTGTGGCAGTCGATCAGGCCCGGGGTGACCCAGGCCCCCGCCAGGTCATGCAGCTCGGCATAGTCGCCGGCCGGAACCTGGTCGCGCGGGCCGATCCACTCTATGAGCGCTCCTGACGTCACGATGGCGGCATCCTCGATGATCGAGTAAGCGCCTTGCGCCATGCTTGCGACGTGGCAGTGTTGCCAGAGAGTTTTCATCCGAGGCCTCCGTTAGTTATCGATGGGACAAAGAAGGGTCGCGGTTCGCCTGGACCGCCTGACCGGCGGCCGGCTTGACCCACAACAGATAAGCGATCACCAGCAGCACTATCCACACCGCCCCCACCGCCAGCGCGGCCTGGGTTTCCGGGAAGTAACCCAGCACGCCGAAGACGAACAGCATGAACAGGATCGCGGCTGCCGGCGCCCAGGGCCAGAACGGCACCGGGAATTTCAGTTGGGCGACCTGCTCGGCGCTCATCGAGCGACGCATGGCCACCTGGGTGATCAGGATCATCAGCCAGACCCAGACCGTGGCGAAAGTGGCGATCGAGGCAATCAGCAGGAACACGTTTTCCGGAATCAGGTAGTTCAGCAGCACACCGCCCAGCAGCGCGGCGCCCATGACCACCACGGTCATCCACGGCACGCCGTGTTTCGACAGTTGGGCAAAGCCTTTTGGCGCCTGCCCTTGCTGGGCCAGGCCGTACATCATGCGCCCGGCGCCGAAGATGTCGCTGTTGATCGCCGATACCGCCGCCGAGATCACCACGATATTGAGGATGGTCGCCGCCGAGCCGATGCCCAGGTTGTCGAAGATCTGCACGAACGGGCTGCCCTGGCTGCCGATCTGCGGCCATGGATAGATGGCCATCAACACGAACAGGGTCAGCACATAGAACAGCAGGATGCGCATCGGCACCGCGTTGATCGCCTTGGGGAGCACCCGCTGCGGGTCCTTGGCTTCACCGGCGGTGATACCGATGATCTCGATACCGCCAAAGGCGAACATCACCACCGCGAACGAAGCGATCAGGCCGCCGATACCGTTGGGCATGAAACCGCCGTGGGCCCAGAGGTTGGCCACCCCGGTGGCCTGCTCGCTGCTGGCCGAACCGATGCCGAACAGCATGATGCCGAAGCCGGCGAGGATCATCGCGACAATCGCGCCGACTTTCAGCAGCGACAGCCAGAACTCCATCTCGCCGAAGACCTTGACGTTGCACAGGTTGAGGCCGCCGATCAGGAACACGATGCCGAGCACCCAGACCCAGCGCGCCACTTCCGGAAACCAGAAGCCCATATAGATGCCGAAGGCCGTGACGTCGGCCAGGCAGACGATGATCATTTCAAAGGCATAGGTCCAGCCGAGGATAAAACCCGGCAATGGCCCCAGGTAATTGCTGGCGTAGTGGCCGAACGAGCCGGACACCGGGTTGTGCACGGCCATCTCGCCCAGCGCGCGCATCACCATGAACACCGCGGCGCCACCGATCAGGTAGGCCAGGAGTACCGCGGGACCGGCCATCTGGATGGCCGAGGCAGAACCATAGAACAGCCCGGTGCCGATCGCCGACCCCAGCGCCATGAAGCGAATATGTCGGGCGGACAGCCCGCGTTTCAATCCTTGAGCTTGCTGTTGCATTTCTCGTTCCTAATTATTTTTATCGGAGAAAACCGAAACCACCTGTAGCCGCTGCCGAGGCACGAGGCTGCGAAGCGGTCCGCAGGACCGCCCTCGGGGGCTGCTGCGCAGGCCATCGCAGCCTCGTGCCTCGTCAGCGGCTACAGGCATGGTCGTTACAGGCTCGGCAGCAACTTGGCCGGCAGCAGCTCGTTCAGGCAGCGGGATGCCAGCAGCTCGCTCGCGGCGTTGATGTCCGGCGCGAAGAAGCGGTCCTTCTCGTAGTACGGCACTTTACTGCGCAGGGTGGCGCGAGCCTTTTCCAGCTTGGTCGAGGTCTTCAGGCCCTCACGCAGGTCCAGGCCCTGGCAGGCCGCCAGCCATTCCACGGCGAGGATGCCACGGGTGTTGTCGGCCATTTCCCACAGGCGCTTGCCAGCGGCGGGCGCCATGGACACATGGTCTTCCTGGTTGGCGGAAGTCGGCAGGCTGTCCACCGAGTGCGGATGGGCCAGCGCCTTGTTTTCGCTGGCCAGTGCCGCGGCCGTCACCTGGGCGATCATGAAGCCGGAGTTGACCCCGCCATTGGCCACCAGGAACGGCGGCAGCTGGGACATGTGCTTGTCCATCATCAGCGAGATGCGACGCTCGCTCAGGGAGCCGATTTCTGCGATCCCCAGGGCGATGTTGTCGGCGGCCATGGCCACCGGCTCGGCGTGGAAGTTACCGCCGGAGATCACGTCGCCCTCGGCGGCGAACACCAGCGGGTTGTCCGACACGGCGTTGGCTTCGACCACCAGCACCTCGGCGGCCTGGCGGAACTGGGTCAGGCAAGCGCCCATGACCTGCGGCTGGCAGCGCAGGGAGTACGGGTCCTGCACCTTGTCGCAGTTCTGGTGCGACTTGGAGACTTCACTGCTGTCGCCCAGCAGGTCGCGGTAAGCCGCGGCGGTATCGATCTGGCCTTTCTGGCCACGGGCGGCATGAATCCGCGCATCGAACGGCGAACGCGAGCCCAGCACCGCCTCGACGGTCAGGCCGCCACAGGCCAGGGCACCGGCGAACAGGTCTTCGGCCTCGAACAGGCCGCGCAGGGCAAAAGCGGTGGAAACCTGGGTGCCGTTGAGCAGCGCCAGGCCTTCCTTGGCCGCCAGGGTCAGCGGCTTGAGGCCGGCCACGCTCAGGGCCTCGGTAGCCTCCAGCCATTGGCCTTTGTAACGGGCCTTGCCTTCACCCAGCAGCACCAGGGACATATGGGCCAGCGGCGCGAGGTCGCCGGAAGCGCCCACCGAGCCCTTGAGCGGGATATGCGGGTAGACCTCGGCGTTGACCAGGGCGATCAGCGCGTCGATCACCTGGCGGCGGATACCGGAGAAGCCACGGCTCAGGCTGTTGACCTTGAGCACCATGATCAGGCGCACCAGGGCGTCGTCGATCGGCGCGCCGACACCGGCGGCATGGGACAGCACCAGGGAGCGCTGGAGGTTTTCCAGGTCTGCGCTGGCGATGCGGGTCGAGGCCAGCAGGCCGAAACCGGTGTTGATGCCATAGGCGGTGCGGTTCTCGGCGAGGATCTGCTCGACACAGGCGACGCTGGCGTCGATCTGCGCCGTGGCGCTGTTGTCGAGACTGAGGGTTACCGGCTGTTGGTAGACGGCTCGCAGTTGAGCCAGGGTCAGTTGGCCGGGAATCAGATTTAGCGCAGTCACATTTATGCTCCTTTTGAGAGTTTGTTATTAACTACCAGTCGCTCCGGAAGCTTCCGTTGTCCGTCGCAGCCCGCCTTTTGTGAGCGAGTGGCGCCTTGGCACGCTGGTTTTTCGTGGAAACCGTTGTCTTGGAAAATCCTGTTCTTGCAGGGCGTTGCTCAGTGCACGCCCGGTAAAACCTCCTGCAGCAAGGCCGGAGCCTTGAGCAGCGCCGCCGCACTGGCGATGTCCGGGGCCAGCCAACGATCCTGGTCATAGGCCGGAACCCGCTGACGCAGCAGCTTCCAGGCCGCCTCGGTGCCGGCGCCGAAACGCTGTTCCTTGAGGAATTCGAAGGCCTGGGCGGCCAGCAGGTATTCGATAGCGAGGATCTGGGTGCAGTTCTCCAGCGCGCGGTGCAGCTTCAGCGCGGCGTTGGTGCCCAGGCTCAGGTGGTCTTCCTGCAGGCCGGAGGTGACGTAGTTGTCGAGCACCGCCGGTTGCGCCAGCTGGCGGTTTTCCGCACACAGCGAGGCAGCGACGTACTGGACGATCATCATCCCGGAGTTGACCCCGGGGTTGCTCACCAGGAACGCCGGCAGACCACTGACATGGGGGTTGATCAAACGATCCAGGCGCCGCTCGGCAATCGAGCCGATCTCGGCCATGGCGATCGCCAGCAGGTCCGCTGCCAATGCCACCGACTGGCCGTGGGGGTTGGCCTGGGACATCACCCGGTAGTTGTCCGGAGTACCCAGCACCATCGGGTTATCGGTGACGGAGTTGAGCTCGGTTTCGACCTGCTGCGTCGCGTGCGCCAACTGATCGCGGGCGGCGCCGTGAACCTGCGGGATGGAACGGATGCTCAGGGCATCCTGGGTGCGGATGCCTTTGCTGGCGGCAATCACTTCGCTGCCGTCGAGCAAGGCGCGCAGGTTGATGCCGACCTGCTGCATGCCCGGGTGCGGCTTGAGCGCGATGATCTCGGCGTCGAACGCGGCGATCTGCCCGCGCTGCGCCTCGAAACTCATGGCGCCGATCACATCGGCCCACTGCAGCAGGCGCGTGGCATCGGCCAGGGCCAGGCAACTCAGGCCAGTCATGCACGGCGTACCGTTGACCAGGCACAGACCGTCCTTGGCACCCAGTTGCACCGGCTTCAGGCCTTCCGCCGCCAGCGCCTGCTCGGCCGATACGACCTGCCCGCGATAGCTGACCTGGCCGACACCGAGCAAGGCGATGCTGATATGGGCCATGTGGGTCAGGTAACCCACCGACCCCTGGGACGGCACCTGCGGGGTGATACCGCGATTGAGCAGGGCCAGCAGCGCCTCGACCACCCGGCGATGCAGGCCGGACTTGCCGTGGCTGTAGTTGACGATAGCGGCGCAGATGATCGCCCGGGTCTGCTCGTCGGCCAGCGGCGCACCCACGCCACAGGCATGGCTGAGCAAGGTGTTGCGCGACAGCTGGCTGAGCTGTTCGTCCTGCAGCGAAACGTTGCACAGCGCGCCAAGGCCGGTGTTGATGCCATAGGCGCGTTCGCCGCTGACGACGATGCGCTGGACGATGGCCTGGGCATTCTCGATACGCGCCCAGGCCTGGGCCGACAGCTCGAGCTGCGCGCCATGCCGCGCCACCGCGACCACATCCTGCCAACGCAGCGGGGCGTCGGCGATAACGATTTTTTCAGCCTGCGACATCTTCGACCTCACGGGTACAACCTGAACATTGATGCAGCTTTACCGCCGCCTTCGCGGGCAAGCCTCGCTCCTACAGAGCAAGAGGCCCGCCCCAAGCCTTTAAACCACCGCTGCGCGCCGCTGCACGAAGCGGTCGACGTACTCGTCCGCCGGCGAATGCAGGATCTCTTTCGGCGTACCGACCTGGATCAGCCGGCCATCCTTGAGGATCGCGATGCGGTTGCCGATGCGCACGGCCTCGTCGAGGTCGTGGGTAATGAAGACGATGGTCTTGTGCAGGGTCTTTTGCAGCTCCAGCAACTGGTCCTGCATCTCGGCGCGGATCAGCGGGTCGAGGGCACTGAAGGCCTCGTCCATCAGGATGATGTCGGTGTCCGCCGCCAGGGCGCGGGCCAGGCCGACGCGCTGGCGCATGCCGCCGGACAGCTGGTGCGGGTACTTGGCCTCGTAGCCCTTGAGGCCCACGGTGTTGATCCAGTGCTGCGCGCGTTCGGCGCAGACTTCCTTGCTCTCGCCGCGCACCTTGAGGCCATAGGCGGTGTTTTCCAGCACGGTCTTGTGCGGCAACAGGCCGAAGCTCTGGAACACCATGCTGATCTTGTGCCGGCGAAATTCGCGCAGGGCTTCCATGTCGTATTGCAGGATGTCCACGCCATCCACCAGGATCGCGCCGCTGGTCGGGTCGATCAGGCGGTTGAAGTGGCGCACCAGGGTCGACTTGCCGGAGCCGGACAGGCCCATGATCACGAAGATCTCGCCGGTGCCGATGCTCAGCGACAGGTCGTTGACCCCGACCACGCAGCCAGTCTCGGCCAGCACCTGGTCCTTGGTCTTGTTCTGGCGAATCATGTTCAGCGCGTCGGCCGAACGGTTGCCGAAAATCTTGAAGACGTTTTTGACTTCGATCTTGCTTACGGTTGCGTTGTTCATTTGCTCACCTCATGGCGTGGACGACCATAGGCTTGGGTAATACGGTCGATGACCACGGCCAGAATCACGATCGCCAGGCCGGCTTCCAGGCCACGGCCGACGTTGAGGGTCTGGATTCCCACCAGCACGTCTTCGCCCAGGCCACGGGCACCGATCATCGAGGCGATCACCACCATCGACAGGGCCATCATGGTGGTCTGGTTGATCCCGGCCATGATGCTCGGCAGGGCCAGCGGCAGTTGCACGCCGAACAGTTGCTGCCAGCGGTTGGCGCCGAAGGCATTGATCGCTTCCATGACTTCGCCGTCGACCTGGCGAATGCCCAGGTCGGTCAGGCGGATCAGCGGCGGCGCGGCGTAGATCACGGTGGCGAAGATCGCCGGCACCTTGCCCAGGCCGAACAGCATCAGCACCGGGATCAGGTACACGAAGCTCGGCATGGTCTGCATGATGTCCAGGAGCGGCATCAGCACCGAACGCAGGCGATTGCTGCGCGCCGAGAGGATGCCCAGAGGAATGCCGATCAGCACCGAAATGAAGGTCGCCACCAGCATCAGCGCCAGGGTCTGCATCAGCTTGTCCCACAGGCCGACCGCGCCCACCAGGAACAACAGGCCGACGATCACCGCGGTGGTCACCAGCTTGCGGGTCGAATGCCAGGCGATGCCGCCGACGATCGCCAGCATCAGCCACCAGGGCGCCAGGCGCAGCAGGCCTTCGAGGTTGACGATGGCCCACAGCAGGGTATCGGAGATGTGGCGGAACACATCGCCGTAGTTGGTTACCAGCGAATCGACCCAACCGTTGACCCAGTCGGCGATGGAAAAGGTGAAGCTTTCAGGAAACATAAAGAGACTCTCGATCAAGTGGGTTGTGGTGAAGCTCCCGGCTACCGCTCAGGCAGCCGGGAAGGCTCTACCTACAAGGCCGCGTCGATTTTCTTGGCTGCGTCGTCGCTCACCCATGCGTGCCAGACTTCAGGATGTTCCTTGAGAAAGATTTTCGCCAGTTTCGGCGACTCGATACGTTCCTTCGCCATGCGGCCCAGGTTCTGGTTCAGCAGGTCGATCGGCAGGTTGACCTTTTCCAGCACGGCCACCAGCTCAGGCGCTTCCTCGTGGAAGGTCTTGGACAGGCCGACCTTGATGGTCACGCTCTTGTCCACGCCCGGCTTTTCTTCCAGCTTCACCAGGTCGACCTGGCCCATCAGCGGGGTTGGCGACCAGTAGTAGAACAGGATCGGCTCGCCACGCTTGTAGCTCGACAGCACCGCGGCATCCAGTGCCGGGCCGGTGCCTGGGCGGAAGTTGGTGTAGCTGCTTTCCAGGCCGTAGCTTTTCAGCATCTCGCTGTTGTCCAGCTCGCAGGTCCAGCCGGCCGGACAGTTGTAGAAACGGCCCTTGCTCGGCTCTTCCGGGTCCTTGAACACAGCGGCGTACTTGCCCAGGTCGGCGATGTTCTTCAGGTCCGGGGCCTTGGCTTCCAGCTTGCGCTTGGCGTCGCCCTCGATCACGTAGCGCGGCACGTACCAGCCTTCGATGGCGCCCACCACCGGGGCGCCGACGCCGACCACCTTGCCGGCCTTCTCGGCCTTGTTCCAGACCTCGCTGCGACCGACCCATTCCTCGGCGAAAATCTGGATGTCATTGCTGCTCAGGGCGTTCTCCATGGTGATGGAGTTGCCTGGCAGGCTGTCGGTCTTGCAGCCGTAGCCTTTTTCCAGGACCACTTGCAGCACGTCGGTCAGCAACATGCCGCTTTCCCAGTTCAGGCCGGCGAATTTCACCGGTTTGCCGGACTCGCACCAGCCGGCTGCCTGGGTAGCGCCGGCACTGGCCAGCAGGCCCATGGAAAGCAAAGTGGTCAGCAGGGTCTTATTCATTTTCATTGTGTGACGCTCCCAATCATTGAAATGGATTACGGCAGTCAAGAGGCATCCAGCCCGTCCACGTCCAATCAGGTCTAGACCGCAGTAGCGCGGCCTGCCCCACTCAGCTTTTGTTCTGTGATCGAGTCCTGCTCTACCGGCAGGATCAGGCGATCGGGTACAGCGCCATGCCATTTTTTCGCGCAGACGTAATACAGCGCTGCGGGAACCACCAGGCCGACGATCCAGGAGATATCCACGCCACCCAGGGCTTCCACCAGCGGACCGGTGTAGAACTTGGTAGCGATGAACGGCAGCTGCACCAGCACACCGATCACATAGACGCTGATCCCGAGGATGTTCCAGCGGCCATAACGACCGTTCGGATCGGCCAGCGCCGGCACGTCATAGTTCTCGCGGGTGATGCAGTAGTAGTCCACCAGGTTGACCGCGCTCCACGGGGTGAAGAAGGCCAGCAGGAACAGGATGAAGGACTTGAACGCACCGAGGAACGAGTGCTGGCCGAGCAACGCGATCAGGGTCGCGGTACCGACGATGACCAGTACGAACACCAGGCGTTGCAAGCGCGTCACTTCCAGATGGCCACGGAAGCCACTGATGATGGTGGCGATGCACATGAAGCTGCCGTAGGAGTTCAGCGTCGAGATGGTGACCTTGCCGAAGGCGATGCTGAAGTACAGCAGCGCGGCGGTGGCACCGCTGCCGCCCAGGCCAACGATGTAGGCCACTTCGTGGCCGGCGAACTGTCCGTCGGCCATGGCCGCGGCGAACACGCCGAGGATCATCGCCACCTGCGCGCCGATCACCGAACCTGCGCCAGCGGCGAGGAAGGTTTTCACCGAGGAGGTCTTGCTCGGCAGGTAGCGCGAATAGTCAGCCACGTAGGGGCCGAAAGCGATCTGCCAGGACGCGGCGAGCGACACCGCGAGCAGGAAGCTGCTCCAGCTGAAGTGGCGGATTTCCAGGAGCGCGCCGATATCGGTCTGGCTCATCAGGCGACTGAACAGATAAACGAAGGCGATCACGCCAATGACGCTGGCGGCGCGACCGATGAAATGGATCACCCGGTAGCCAAGCACAGTGACCAGCACGATGACGCTGGCGAAGATCAGGATGCCGACGCTGTCGCTGACGCCGAACAGCTGGCCCAGCGCCTGGCCGGAAAGCACGGTGCCGGTGGCGGTGAAGCCCAGGTACATCAGGCACACCAGGACGATCGGAATGGCCGCGCCATAGACACCGAACTGGACCCGGCTGGAGATCATCTGCGGCAGGCCGAGCTTGGGCCCTTGCGCCGCGTGCAACGCCATCACACCGCCGCCCAGCAGCTGACCGATGAGCAGGCCGATCAACGACCAGAACACATCACCGCCCAGCACCACCGCCAGAGCGCCAGTGACGATGGCGGTGATCTGCAGGTTAGCCCCCAACCACAGGGTGAACTGGCTGTAGAGCTTGCCGTGGCGTTCGGTTTCGGGGATGTAGTTGATCGACCGCCGTTCGATCAGTGGTTTGGAGCTATCGCTGGCCGTGGACATCGTTATTGTTCTCCCGGGAGATTCTTATCATGTCAAAGCTCTGCTACATGGACCGAGCCGCCGCATGACAGCGTGCGACGGCTCCTTCCCTGATCCTGGCGGCAAACCGCCGGGAGCTTACTTGCCAGTGATCATCGGCAGGTTCAGGCCCTGTTCCTTGGCGCAGTCGATGGCGATCTGGTAACCGGCATCGGCGTGACGCATGACACCGGTACCCGGGTCGTTATGCAGCACACGGGCGATACGCTCGGCCGCTTCGTCGGTACCGTCGCAGACGATCACCATCCCGGAGTGCTGGGAGAAGCCCATGCCGACGCCGCCGCCGTGGTGCAGGGACACCCAGGTCGCGCCGCTGGCGGTGTTCAGCAGGGCGTTGAGCAGTGGCCAGTCGGACACGGCGTCGGAACCGTCTTGCATCGATTCGGTTTCGCGGTTCGGGCTGGATACCGAGCCGGAGTCCAGGTGGTCGCGACCGATGACGATCGGCGCCGACAGCTCGCCGCTGCGCACCATTTCGTTGAACGCCAGGCCGAGCTTGGCGCGCAGGCCCAGGCCAACCCAGCAGATACGCGCCGGCAGGCCCTGGAAGCTGATGCGCTCGCGCGCCATGTCCAGCCAGTTGTGCAGGTGAGCGTCGTCCGGGATCAGTTCCTTGACCTTGGCGTCGGTCTTGTAGATGTCCTGCGGATCGCCCGACAGCGCGGCCCAGCGGAACGGACCGATGCCGCGGCAGAACAGCGGACGGATATAGGCCGGTACGAAACCTGGGAAGTCGAAGGCGTTCTCGACGCCTTCTTCCTGGGCCATCTGGCGGATGTTGTTGCCGTAGTCGAAGGTCGGGATGCCCTGCTTCTGGAAGTCGAGCATGGCCTTGACGTGCACGGCCATCGATTGCTTGGCCGCCTTGACCACTGCCGCAGGCTCGGTCTTGGCGCGCTCGCGGTACTGCTCCCAGGTCCAGCCGGCCGGCAGGTAGCCGTTGAGCGGGTCGTGGGCGCTGGTCTGGTCGGTGACCATGTCCGGACGCACGCCGCGACGGACCATTTCCGGAAGGATTTCAGCCGCGTTGCCGCACAGGGCGATGGAGATCGCCTTGCCTTCGGCGGTGTACTTGGCGATACGCGCCAGGGCGTCGTCCAGGTCCTTGGCCTGCTCGTCGACATAGCGGGTCTTGAGGCGGAAATCGATGCTGGTCTGCTGGCATTCGATGTTCAGCGAGCAGGCACCGGCCAGGGTCGCGGCCAGAGGCTGGGCGCCGC
Source organism: Pseudomonas sp. 22526 (assembly GCF_052044735.1). Classification (NCBI taxonomy): domain Bacteria; kingdom Pseudomonadati; phylum Pseudomonadota; class Gammaproteobacteria; order Pseudomonadales; family Pseudomonadaceae; genus Pseudomonas; species Pseudomonas sp. 22526. The sequence goes on along the minus strand of NZ_JBQENK010000008.1, from coordinate 35,317 downwards.
CCATGCCGCCGAGGCCGGCGGTCAGGACCCAGCGGCCCTTGAGGTTGTCGTTGTAGTGCTGGCGACCGGCTTCGACGAAGGTTTCGTAGGTGCCCTGGACGATGCCCTGGCTGCCGATGTAGATCCAGCTGCCGGCGGTCATCTGGCCGTACATGGCCAGGCCCTTGGCATCCAGTTCGTTGAAGTGTTCCCAGGTGGCCCAGTGCGGGACCAGGTTGGAGTTGGCGATCAGCACGCGCGGTGCATTGCTGTGAGTCTTGAACACGCCGACCGGCTTGCCGGATTGCACCAGCAGGGTCTCGTCGTCATTCAGGTTGGTCAGGCTCTCGACGATCTTGTCGTAGCACTCCCAGTTGCGCGCGGCGCGGCCGATGCCACCGTAGACCACCAGCTCTTTCGGGTTCTCGGCGACTTCCGGATCGAGGTTGTTCATCAGCATGCGCAGCGGCGCTTCTGTCAGCCAGCTCTTGGCGGTCAGCTTGTTGCCGCGGGCAGCGCGAATTTCGACGTTCCGGTATTTCGTAGGTTTATTCTCAGTCACGAAAAAACTCCTCAGCGATCAATCCAAACCAACCCAGGCAGTGGGCGAGCGTGCCTGCGCGCAGTGCGCTGCGCAGCAAGCGAATCAGGGGGGACGTGGCGACTTATACGCATACGTCTTTACTTGTACATACAAGCATATGCAATCAAGCGGCCAACTCGTTGAATGAACCCTCAAGAAAATCGCAGGAATGGCGCAAAGGCCTTTGGATCAAGGGTTTCAGCGTCGATTATTTTTTCGGGGAGGATGAGACACGAGGAGGTCGCAGCTGTTACTTCGACATGGCCTTGCGCCATGCTGGGGCGTTCGGTAACAAATTGGTGCGCGAGGGAAACAACATTGTGGAGGGAGAGAAACAAAGAGCGTTGTAGCCGCTGCCGAAGGCTGCGATCGGCTCCGAAGGAGACGCGCTCTTGCAGGCCTCGGAAGGCTCTTCGAGCCTTATCGCAGCCTGCGGCAGCGGCTACAGGTCAGATGGCAGTCAGTTCGATCACGCAGCAAGCGCCGCTGACGCTGACTTCCCGCAAACCGGGGTTATCGAGCAGTTGCAGGCAGTCATGGCGCTCCAGCAAGGCGGCGACACCGCCACCCAGGTCGGCGCGCATTTCGTCGGCCACACTGAACACCAGCACCGTACTGGCCTGGGTGAAGAAGCGCTGGCCACCCTGCAACCATTGCAAGCGGGCGCTGTAGCGATCCGGCGCGTAGATCAGGTTGAAGTCGCGAATCGGCCCATCGATCAGGGTGCACGCGACCTGGCTGGCGCCACTGAAGGCAAAGGGGTCCAGCGGTAACAGTGCGCGGGTGTCCTGGCCATCCACCGTCAGGGTCATGCCCGCGCCTTGCAGCACGGTGATGATGCGCTGGTAGCCGGCGAAGCTGGAGAAACCGCCGGACTCACCGATATCGGCAATCGACAGCCGCCAGCCGAAACCTTCCAGGCCGACGCCGGCGTCCCGGGTGATCTCTTCGGTGCTGCCGCCGCCGTTTTTCCACGGCATACGCGGGTAGTTGGCCGCGCGCAAAACGTTCAACTGAGTCATTGATGCCCCTTACTACTTATGAAACCGCCCTTCCAGGCTGTGACGAGAACCCGGGTGGATCAGGCGCGCGGCGGTCACCGGCTGGCGGCCGGACCAGGTCCGGCGGCGAATCAGCAGGCACGGCTCGCCGCGCTCGATCTGCAGCAACTTGCATTCTTCCGGCTCGGCCAGAATCGCCTCGACCACGTGCTCGCCCTCGGTCAGCGGCGCGACCTGGTTCAGGTAGGCGTATGGGGTCTGCAGGGTGAAATCCTGCTTGAGGTAATCCGGCGCCACCAGCGCGTTGACGAAACGGTCCTCGATCTGCACCGGGATATCGTTCTCGAAATGCACGATCAGCGAGTGGAAGACCCTCTGCCCTTCGCGCATTTCCAGGGCCACGGCGCGCTCGGAACCGGCCGCCTCTTCACCCAGGGTAATGACCTTGCAAGTGTGGCGATGGCCGCGCGAGGCGATCTCGTCGGCGATGTTGTGCACCTCGAACAAGGCCGACTGGCTCTTGGGTTCGGCGACGAAAGTCCCCACGCCCTGCATGCGCACCAGCATGCCTTCGGCGGTCATCTCGCGCAGGGCGCGATTGATGGTCATGCGGCTGAAACCCAGCTGATTGACCAGCTCGCTTTCCGAGGGCACACGGTAGTGCGGCGGCCAGTTTCCGCTCTCGATCTGCTGAGTGATCATCTGCTTGACGCGGGCGTACAGGGGCGCCGGACTATCGCCCAGATGGGCGGCCAGCGGGGAGTTGGCGGGCGGAGTCGGCACGGGAAATCCTTGTTGGTCGAAGAAAGTGACTAGCTTGCCGGAGTTTACCGAGCAGGCAAACGTCTGTATATGTATATACAAATAACACACGACGGGGTGCTTGAACCATGTCCGCCTTCTTTGCCGAACGCGCACTGCTGCCTAACGGATGGGCCAACAACGTACGTCTCGAGGTCAGCGCCGACGGCCTGCTGACCCACATCCAGGCCAATGCCAGCGCGCAAGGCGCCGAACGGCTACAGGGCCCGCTGCTGCCGGGCATGCCCAACCTGCACTCCCACGCCTTCCAGCGGGCGATGGCCGGGCTGGCGGAAGTGGCCGGCAACCCCAACGACAGCTTCTGGACCTGGCGCGACCTGATGTATCGCCTGGTGGGCAAGATCAGCCCGGACCAGCTGGGCATCATCGCCCGTCAGCTGTACATCGAAATGCTCAAGGCCGGTTACACCTCGGTCGCCGAATTCCATTACGTGCATCACGACACCAGCGGCCAGCCCTACGCCGACCCGGCCGAGCTGTCGCTGCGTATCAGCCAGGCCGCCAGCGCCGCCGGCATCGGCCTGACCCTGCTGCCAGTGCTGTACAGCCACTCCGGCTTCGGCGGCCAGGCACCCAATGAAGGCCAGCGCCGCTTCATCAACAGCACGGAAAACTACCTCAAGCTGCAAAGCCGCCTGCAACCGCTGCTGGCCCGGCAACCGGCCCAGCAACTGGGGCTGTGCTTCCACTCGTTGCGCGCGGTCACCCCGCAGCAGATCAGCGAGGTGCTGGCCGCCAGCGACAAGCAGTGCCCGGTGCATATCCACATCGCCGAACAGCAGAAGGAAGTCGACGACTGCCTGACCTGGAGCGGGCGTCGGCCGCTGCAATGGCTGTATGAAAATACCGAGGTCGATCAGCGCTGGTGCCTGGTCCACGCCACCCACGCCAATGCCGAAGAAGTCAGCCTCATGGCGCAAAGCCGGGCGATTGCCGGCCTGTGCCTGACCACCGAAGCCAACCTCGGCGACGGGATTTTCCCGGCAGTGGATTTCCTCGCCCAGGGCGGCCGCATGGGCATCGGTTCCGACAGCCATGTGTCGCTGAGCGTGGTGGAGGAATTGCGCTGGGCGGAATATGGCCAGCGTCTGCGCGATCAACGCCGCAACCGCCTGTATCGCAACGACCAGCCGATGGTTGGCCGCACCCTGTATGACGCCGCGCTGGACGGCGGCGCCCAGGCCCTGGGGCAGCCGATCGGCGCCCTGGAAGTGGGCAAGCGCGCCGACTGGCTGGTGCTCGACGGCAGCGATCCTTACCTGGCCACCGCCGAGGGCGACGGCATTCTCAACCGCTGGCTGTTCGCTGGCGGCGATCGTCAGGTGCGCGATGTGCTGGTCAACGGACAGTGGGTCGTGCGCGACGGACGTCACGCAGGCGAGGAAGAAAGCAACCGGGCCTTTACCCAGGTGCTGCGCGACCTGCTCGGCTGAAACCCGTTACCACAGGAGCCAGCTTTGCTGGCTCCTGTATGGATTCACTTCGAGGTCTTGGCCATCGCCTTGTCCGACACGCGCCAGATCAGGCGGGTGGTGTCATATCCTTGCTGACGCGCCCTGCTCAGCAGGTCCTCGCGAACCGCCTCGCTGACATTCGGCCGGCGCGACAACAGCCACAGGTATCGACGATCCGGGTTGCCGACAATGGCGGTCTTGTAGTCGTCGCTCACGTACAGCACCCAGTAGTCGCCCCTGGCCAGGCCCGGTATCAACCGGGAAAACCAGGTATCGAACTCGACCCACAGCTTGTCGGTTTTATCCGGCGCCTGCGGCGTTGCCGTGCCCCGCACCTCTTCCCATTGCCAGTTGGCGGTCAGGCAGCGGTTGAGTACCGCCATATTGCCTTCGGGCAGCAGGGTGTAGCGGGCTTCGGATTGCGCGCAATTGCGCTGGAAATACATCGGCAAACGCGCCAACTCGTACCAGGTCCCTTGGTAACGCTTTAGATCGACGTGATTAACGGTCTTGGGCGCCAGTGAATCGTCCCGGGAAGTGGCGCAGCCGGCCAACAACAGGCCGGCCAGAAGAGTGACTACCAAACGCATCATTATTTTTCTCCCGTGGGCACGTGGCCCCGGTTTTTTTTACTTCAGGCCTTGCCCGGAAAACATCAGCACTTTGTCACCGGCGTACTGCACGCTGATAAAGCTGTTCTTGTCGCCCCAGGTGCAGCTGGACATGCCCAGCGCGCCGGAACAGTCGGTCGGTTTGCCCAGCAGTTTTTCAACTTCGGCCTTGGGCATGCCGGCCGACAGCTTGGAATAGTTTTCCTGATTGACCTTGCCGCATGCAGCCAACAGCACGCAGAACGACAACAGAGCGAGAGAACGCAGGGACATGGTGAAACTCCTGGACGGACGGGGGGATGGCATGCTGCCAACCAGAAGCTTAGAAGAGAAAAGCCCCGTCTGGTTCCCCAGCCAGGCGCCTATTTATTGTGACGCAGCGCCCAGCATTTCCTCCGGAATCAATCACTTTGCAGGAGCAAAAAGCATTTCGTCGGACAGCGCTCGGCGCGCCTAATCTTTCATGATGGCCAGTCGACATAAAAGCAGCGCAAAAGCCGCCGTTATGGCAAATTGACGCCCCCTCGCTGACCACCCTCTCGCGGTAGTTCACCTAATGACCAGAAACATGAAATTCAGCCATAAGATCCTGCTTGCCGCCGCTCTTGTGGTCGCCGTTGCGTTCGCCTGTTTTATCCTGTTCAACGACTATCGACAGCGCGAGGCCCTGCGCAGCAGCAACGAGTCCTCCATGCAGGAACTCGGCAGCCTGACCAGCAGCAACATCCAGACCTGGCTGGAAAGCCGCATCCAGTTGCTGCACACCCTGGCCCAGCAGATCGCCGTGGACGGCAGCGGCGCCGACGGCCTGAAACGCAGCGTCGGCCTCCCCGCCTACGCCAGCAACTTCCAGCTCAGCTACTTCGGCGGCCAGGACGGCGCGATGTTCTCGGTCCCGGCGGGCAACCGCGCGCCCGACTACGACCCGCGCGCCCGCGGCTGGTACAAGGCGGCCAACTCGGCCCAACAGACCATCGTCACCGAACCCTACATCGCCGCCTCTTCCGGCAAGCTGGTGATCACCGTCGCCACCCCGGTCCAGCACCAGGGCAGCTTCATCGGCATCGCCGGGGCCGACATCGACCTGTCCAACGTCAGCGCCATCATCAACTCGCTGAACTTCGGCGGCCATGGTCAGGCGTTCATCGTCAGCGCCGGCGGCAAGATCCTGATCCACCCGGACAGCAAGCTGGTGCTCAAGAACCTCAGCGACGCCTACCCCAATGGCGCCCCGCAGGTCAGCCCGGGCCTGAAGGAAGTCGAGCTGGACGGCAAGACCCAGTTCATCTCCTTCACCCGGGTCAACGGCGTACCCTCGGCGGACTGGTACGTGGCGCTGGTGCTGGACAAGGACACCGCGTTCTCGATGCTCAGCGAGTTCCGCACCTCGGCGATCATTGCCATGCTGATTGCCGTGGTGATCATCATCAGCCTGCTGGGCATGCTGATCCGCGTGCTGATGCAACCGCTGCACCTGATGGGCCGCGCCATGCACGACATCGCCGAGGGCGAAGGCGATCTGACCAAGCGCCTGACCATCCATGGCCACGACGAATTCGGCACCCTGGGCGCGTCGTTCAACCGCTTCGTCGAACGGGTTCAGGGTTCGATCCGCGAAGTCGCCTCGGCCACCGGCCAGGTCAACGAAGTCGCCCTGCGGGTGGTCAGTGCCTCGAACTCGTCGATGTTCAACTCCGACCAGCAGGCCTCGCGCACCAGCAGCGTCGCCGCGGCGATCAACCAGCTCGGCGCCGCCGCCCAGGAAATCGCCCAGAACGCCGCCCTGGCGTCGCAGCACTCCAGCGATGCGCGCAACCTGGCCAGCGAAGGCCAGGCCGTGGTGGACCAGACCATCGCCGCCATGCAGCAACTGTCGGCGAAGATCAGCGACTCCTGCGGCAATATCGAAACCCTGAACAGCAACACGGTGAACATCGGGCAGATCCTCGAAGTCATCACCAGCATCTCCCAGCAGACCAACCTGCTGGCCCTCAACGCCGCCATCGAAGCCGCCCGCGCCGGTGAGGCCGGCCGCGGTTTCGCGGTGGTCGCCGATGAAGTGCGCAACCTCGCCCACCGCACCCAGGACTCGGCGCAGCAAGTGCAGAAGATGATCGAGGAACTGCAGGTCGGCGCCCGCCAGGCGGTGAACACCATGACCGAAAGCCAGCGCGAGAGCGAAAGCAGCGTCGGCATCGCCAACCAGGCCGGTCAGCGCTTGGGCAGTGTGACCCAGCGCATCGGTGAGATCGACGGCATGAACCAGTCCGTGGCCACCGCCACCGAAGAACAGACCGCCGTGGTCGAGTCGATCAACGTCGACATCACCGAGATCAACACCCTCCACCAGGAAGGCGTGGAAAACCTGCAGGCGACCCTGCGTGCCTGCGCCGATCTGGAGCAACAGGCGGCGCGGTTGAAGCATCTGGTGGGCAGTTTCCGGATCTGAAAAGCATCGCGGGNTAGGAGCGAGGCTTGCCCGCGATAGCTTTTGATGCTGCTCAGCAGATTTAGAAGCTGGAACCCGGCTCGCGCAGGAATGCCAGTTCCTCCGGCGTCGATTCACGCCCGAGAATCCGATTGCGATGGGGGAAGCGCCCGAAGCGGGCGATGATTTTCTGATGCCGTTCGGCGTAATCCAGCTGGTCGGCGAACACCGGTCGATCTTCCGGCGGCTGTTCGTCCTGCAACGCGGCGAACCTGGAGATCGCTTCGTTCTGCACCGCCAGATTCTCGCAATGCTCGAACACCAGGTAGATGAAACTGCGCTGCATCGCCGGCAGTTGCCGGTCGAAATCCGCGGCGATGCCCTGGGCCACCAATGCCTGGGCTCGCAGGTCGCCGGAAAAACTCTTGGGGGTTTCGCGATACAGCATGCGCGGCAGCTGGTCGAGCAGCAGCACCAGGGCCAGCCAGCCTTGCGGGCGTTGCGCCCACTCGGTCAATCCGCCGGCCAGCGCCTGTTCCACCAGATCCCCGAAACGCTCGCGCGCTTCGAGGTCCTGGCTGTCGCGCTTGCCAAACCACAGCCCGCCCTTTTCAGCTCGGATGTCCGCAGGTTTCTCGGCAGAGCCGAACCACCAGTCGAGCAGGGGCTGCCAGGGCGCGGCCATGATTCATTCCTTGTGGTAGGAGGTGACGCGGGCGACTTCTTCCTTCGAGCCGAGGAACACCGCTACGCGCTGGTGCAGGCCTTCAGGCTGGATGTCGAGAATGCGCTGGTGACCGTCGGTGGCTGCGCCGCCGGCCTGTTCAACCAGGAACGACATCGGGTTGGCTTCGTACATCAGGCGCAGTTTGCCCGGCTTCGATGGCTCGCGGCTGTCGCGTGGATACATGAACACGCCGCCACGGGTCAGGATGCGGTGCACGTCGGCCACCATCGCGGCGACCCAGCGCATGTTGAAGTTCTTCTTCACCGGGCCTTCCTCGCCGGCCATCAACTCGCTCACGTAGCGCGCGACCGGCGCTTCCCAGTGACGCTGGTTGGACATGTTGATGGCGAATTCCTGGGTGCTCTCAGGAATGGTCAGGTCTTCGTGGGTCAGCACGAAGCTGCCCATTTCACGGTCCAGGGTAAAGCCCTTGACGCCATCGCCCAGGGTCAGCACCAGCATGGTCTGCGGGCCGTAGATGGCATAGCCGGCGGCTACCTGCTGGGTGCCTGGTTGCAGGAAGGCCTTTTCGTTCAGGGCTTCGTTCTGGCTCAGGTATTCGTTCGGGCAACGCAGCACGGAGAAGATGGTACCGACCGGCGCGTTGATATCGATGTTCGACGAACCGTCCAGTGGGTCGAACACCAGCAGGTAGGCGCCTTTCGGGTATTTGCCCGGGATCTGGTAGGCATTGTCCATTTCCTCGGACGCCATGCCGGCCAGGTGGCCGCCCCATTCGTTGGCTTCGAGCAGGATCTCGTTGGAGAGCACGTCGAGCTTCTTCTGCACTTCGCCTTGGACGTTTTCAGTGCCCATACTGCCCAGAACACCGCCCAGGGCGCCTTTGGACACGGCGTGGCTGATCTCCTTGCAGGCACGCGCCACCACTTCGATCAGGAAGCGCAGATCGGCAGGAGTGTTGTTGCTGCGGGTCTGCTCAATCAAATAGCGACTCAGGGTAACGCGGGACATGGAAGGCTCCGGAGGAATGGGGGGTAAAAAACCCGCGCAGTTTAGCGCGAGTCGGGGTGCATTTCCTCCTATGAGACGAGATCCGCCATAGAGAGTTCATGCCTGGGGTTGAGCGTAGCCCGAAATCCGACCTGTAGCCGCTGGCGCAGGCCGCGCTGGCCTGCGCCCTTTCGCCCCTAGGGGGCCCGCGAGCAGCCTATTCCAGAGCCTTCCAGATCTGCGTGGCGTACTCGCGAATGGTCCGGTCCGAAGAGAACCAGCCCATGCGCGCGCTGTTGAGCACCGCCGAGCGCCACCATTGATTGCTGTCGCGCCAGCGCTCTTCGACATGCAGCTGGGCATTCCAGTAGGAGTCGAAATCGGCGCACACATGGAAGCGGTCATAGTCGATCAGCGAATCGATAAGACCGGTGTAGCGGGCCGGATCGTCCGGCGAGAACACCCCGCCACGAATCGCCTGCAGCACATCGTTGAGACGATGGGAGGCAGCGATATCCGGCACCGCGCTGAACTCGCCATTGCGCTTGCGCGCCTCCACCTGCTGGGCGCTGAGGCCGAAGATGAACATGTGCTCGGCGCCGACCCGCTCGCACATCTCGACGTTGGCGCCGTCCAGGGTGCCGATGGTCAGGGCGCCGTTGAGGCCGAACTTCATGTTGCTGGTGCCCGAGGCCTCGAAGCCGGCGGTGGAGATCTGCTCCGATAGGTCGGCCGCCGGGATGATGCTTTCGGCCAGGCTGACGTTGTAGTTGGGCAGGAACACCACCTTGAGCAGGCCGCGCACGGTCGGGTCGTTGTTCACGGTGCGGGCGATGTCGTTGCTCAGTTTGATGATCAGCTTGGCCTGGTGATAACTGGCCGCGGCCTTGCCGGCGAAGATCTTCACCCGCGGCACCCAGTCGATCTCCGGCTCGGCGCGGATCGCCTGGTACAGCGCCACGGTGTGCAACAGGTTGAGCAACTGGCGCTTGTACTCGTGGATCCGTTTGACCTGCACGTCGAACAGCGCCGCCGGATTGACCGCGATGCCCAGGCGCTCATGGATGATCGCCGCCAGCGCGCGCTTGCTGTGCAGGCGCTGCTCGGCGAACTGCTTACGAAAGGCCGGTTTCTCGGCGAAGGGTTCGAGCTTGAGCAACAGCTCTTCAGGGTTGTCCAGCAGCTCCGGGCCGACGGCCTCGACCAGCATCGCCGTCAGTTTGGGGTTGGCCTGGTACAGCCAGCGGCGGAAGGTGATGCCGTTGGTCTTGTTGTTGATCCGCTCCGGATACAGCTTGTGCAGCTCGGAGAACACCGTGCTGCGCATCAGCTGGGTGTGCAGGCCGGACACGCCGTTGACGCTGTGGGAACCGAGAAACGCCAGGTTGCCCATGCGCACCCGGCGGCCGTTGTCTTCCTCGATCAGCGACACTGCGCGCAGCACGTCGAAGTCATGAATACCCTTGGCCCGCAGCGAATCGATGTGCTGGGCGTTGATCAGGTAAATGATCTGCATGTGCCGCGGCAGCATGCGCTCCATCAGGCCCACCGGCCAGGTTTCCAGGGCTTCAGGCAGCAACGTGTGGTTGGTGTAGGCCAGGGTCTCGACGGTGATCTGCCAGGCCGCTTCCCAGGCGATGCCGTGCAGGTCCACCAGCTGGCGCATCAGCTCGGCCACGGCGATCGACGGGTGGGTGTCGTTGAGCTGGATCGCCGCATGCTCGCCGAGGCTGAGCACCGAATCGTGCATGTTCTTGTGCCGGCGCAGCAGGTCCTGCAAGGACGCGGAGACGAAGAAGTATTCCTGGCGCAGGCGCAACTCCTGCCCGGCTTCGGTGCTGTCCGCCGGGTAGAGCACCCGCGAGATACTCTCGGCGCGGGCCACCTCGGCCACCGCGCCGAGGTGGTCGCCGGCGTTGAAGCGTTCCAGGTGCAGGTCTTCCATGGCCCGCGCCCGCCACAGGCGCAGGGTGTTGACGCTGGCGCCGCGCCAGCCGACCACCGGCGTGTCGTAGGCCACCGCGCGCACGGTTTCCGCCGGCCACCAGACCTGCCGGGTGTGGCCGGCCTCGTCGGTGACGGTATCGACGCTGCCACCGAAGCCGATCGAATAGATCACTTCGGGGCGCTCGAACTCCCAGGGGTTGCCGAAGTCCAGCCAGTGCTCGGTCTGCTCCTGCTGCCAGCCATCGACTATGGCCTGGCGGAACAGGCCGTGTTCGTAACGGATGCCGTAGCCGTGGCCGGCAATGCCCAGGGTCGACATGCTTTCCATGAAGCACGCCGCCAAGCGGCCGAGGCCACCGTTGCCCAGCGCCGCGTCCGGCTCCAGCAGGCGGATGCGCTCCAGGTCGACGCCCAGATCGCTCAGCGCATCGCGCGCCACGTCCAGCAGCCCGAGGTTGCTCAGGCTGTCGAAGAGCAGGCGGCCGATGAGGAACTCCAGGGACAGGTAATAAACGCGCTTCTGGCCCTTGCGGTAGATCTGCCGCGTATGGTCCATCCAGTGCTCGACCATGTGATCGCGCGCCGCCAGGGCGATGGCCTCGAACCAGTCATGGTCGAAGGCGTGGTCCGGGTCCTTGCCCACCGCGTAGGTGAGCTTGTTCAACACGGCGTCGCGAAAAGCGGCCACCTCAGCGTCACGAACCTGCAGTTCCTCAGTCATGGATACGACCTCGAGCGAGATAGACAGTGAGCATGGAATTGTCTGAGCCTAGTCGGTCTGACAGGAGCCAAAGTCTCTGGTTCGGTGCGTCTTGCAATTGCCCGAACAAAGGCGGCGTCTCCCGCGGCAGCTGGTAAAAATGATGCAGATGCCGTGCCGACCCTACAATCCCCCTGGACAGGCGTAAATTCCGTTAAATGGTTGTTCAAAAATCCACCAGTACCGGTATGATCGCGCGCCCTGATACACACGCTGGAAACACGCCTGATGAAGTCCAACCTGATCGCCGCCGCGGAAATCGACCGACTCGATACCTGGGCCAAGTATTCCGCGCCCATGTGCGGCTCCTGCATGTCCAGCTGCTGCACCCTGCCGGTGGAGGTCAAGATCAAGGATCTGATCCGCATCGGCATCGTCGACGAATTCGAGCGCGGCGAGCCGGCGAAGAACATCGCCAAGCGCCTGCAGAAGGAAGGCATCGTCGAGCGCTACAACCAGAAGTCCGAGATCTTCACCCTGCAGCGCATGAGCAACAACGACTGCCTGTATCTGGATCGTAAGAGCCGCCTGTGCACCATTTATGACAAGCGCCCCGACACCTGCCGCAACCACCCGAAGATCGGCCCGCGCCCGGGCTATTGCGCATACAAGCCCAAGCCGGTCGAGCGCCCGACCAACACCAGCAGCCGGACCCTGGAACGCTTCTGAGCCCAGGCCTGCGCCTATAACCCCGCTCCCCGCATAACCCTACCGCCCTGTAGCCCTGTAGNCCGCAAAACCATACGACGCGGTACACCTGAAACTCGGCGGTGGCCGTATTACGACTGCTGCGCAGCCGATCGCAGCCTCGTGCCTCGGCAGCGGCTACAGGCGGTAAGCAGCACCTTTTTCGCAGATCAAAAAAAACGCCCCCGGCCTTTCGACCGGGGGCGTTTCTATTCAGCCTGAACTAAAAGATCAGTTCTTGGCTTTCTTGGCAGCGCGGGTACGCTCGCCTTCGTCCAGGATCTTCTTGCGAAGACGGATGGACTTAGGAGTCACTTCACACAGCTCGTCGTCCTGGATGAATTCCAGAGCCTGTTCCAGGGTGAAACGAACCGGCGGAACCAGGGCGATGGTTTCGTCCTTGCCCGAAGCACGCATGTTGTCGAGCTTCTTGCCTTTGGTTGGGTTCACGCCCAGGTCGTTGTCACGGCTGTTCAGACCAACGATCTGACCGTTGTAGATTTCCTGGCCGTGCTCGACGAACAGCTTGCCGCGCGCCTGCAGGGTTTCCAGGGAGTAGGTCAGAGCCTTGCCGGTTTCAACCGAAACCAGTACGCCGTTCTGACGACCGGACATGTGGCCGGACTTCATCGGAGCGTAGCGATCGAAGATCGAGGTCAGGATGCCTGCACCGTTGGTCAGGGTCAGGAACTGGTTACGGAAACCGATCAGACCACGGGCTGGAATGTTGTATTCCAGGCGTACACGGCCCTTGCCATCCGGAACCATGTTGCTCAGGTCGCCTTTACGCAGACCCATTTCTTCCATGACCTTGCCCTGGGATTCTTCAGGGATGTCGATGGTGACGTTTTCGAACGGTTCCTGCTTCACGCCGTCGACTTCACGGATGATCACTTCAGGACGGCCAACGCCCATTTCGAAACCTTCGCGACGCATGGTTTCGATCAGTACCGACAGGTGCAGCTCACCACGGCCGGAAACCTTGAACTTGTCGGCCGAGTCGCCTTCTTCAACGCGCAGTGCAACGTTGTACAGCAGCTCTTTGTCCAGACGTTCCTTGATGTTACGGCTGGTCACGAACTTGCCTTCTTTACCGCAGAATGGCGAGTCGTTGACCTGGAAGGTCATGGAAACGGTTGGCTCGTCGACGGTCAGCGGCTTCATCGCTTCGACAGCGGTCGGATCGCACAGGGTGTCGGAGATGAACAGCTCGTCGAAACCGCTGATGCAGACGATGTCGCCGGCAGCTGCTTCTTCAACGTCCACACGGTGCAGACCGTGGTGGCCCATCAGCTTCAGGATACGGCCGTTGCGCTTCTTGCCTTCGGTGTCGATAGCGACAACCGGAGTGTTCGGCTTGACGCGACCGCGAGCGATACGGCCAACGCCGATCACACCCAGGAAGCTGTTGTAGTCCAGAGCGGAGATCTGCATCTGGAACGGACCGTCACGGTCAACGGCTGGAGCCGGAACGTTGTCGACGATCGACTGGTACAGCGGGGTCATGTCTTCAGCCATGTCGGTGTGGTCCAGACCGGCAATACCGTTCAGGGCCGAGGCGTAGACGACTTTGAAGTCCAGCTGTTCTTCGGTGGCACCCAGGTTGTCGAACAGATCGAAGATCTGGTCCAGAACCCAGTCAGGACGCGCGCCTGGACGGTCGACCTTGTTGATTACCACGATCGGACGCAGGCCGGCTTCGAAAGCCTTCTTGGTCACGAAACGGGTTTGCGGCATAGGACCGTCTTGGGCGTCGACCAGCAGCAGAACGGAGTCGACCATCGACATTACGCGTTCAACTTCGCCGCCGAAGTCGGCGTGGCCCGGGGTGTCCACGATGTTGATGTGGTAGCCGTTCCAGTTGATGGCGGTGTTTTTGGCCAGGATGGTAATACCGCGCTCTTTTTCCTGGTCGTTGGAGTCCATCACGCGCTCGTCGTTGAGCTCGTTGCGCTCCAGGGTGCCGGATTGACGCAGGAGTTTGTCTACCAGGGTGGTTTTACCGTGGTCAACGTGAGCAATGATGGCGATGTTACGTAGATTTTCGATCACTTGTGTATCTCGATCAGAGGATTCGGTGTGCTGACAACTGCTGGCAGCGATTAACAATAGAGTCCGGCAAGGCCGTTACAGCTTGACGGTGGCGTCGGGGGGCCGGTGACGCAAGCCACAGGCAAACAGCCCCGGGCACTTAGCTCGGTCTATAAACGCGCACATTGGCATGTCCCTCACTGAGCAGATGGTGAGCATGCAGGCGACTCATGACGCCTTTGTCGCAATACAGCAGGTACTGGCGAGTAGGGTCCAGTTCCTTGAAGCGAGCGTTCAATGCATAGAACGGCAGCGCTTTTATCTCGATGCCAGAAAGCGTAAGCGGGTCGTCTTCCTGAGCATCCGGATGCCGGATGTCGATCACGATCTGGCCCGCCAGCGCCTCGCTGACTTCTTCGATCTGCAAATCCTGGCCCAGTTCGTCGATCACCCGATCGATCGGCACCAGTTTGGCCCGCTCGATCGCACGCTCGAGCACCGCCATGTCGAATTCTTTCTCTTCATGCTCCACGCGATGGCGCTTGGCGTGGGTCTTGGGGTTCACCGAGATGACCCCGCAGTACTCCGGCATGTGCTTGGCGAAGTCGGCGGTGCCGATTTCGTTGGCCAGGTCGATGATGTCCTGCTTGTGGCTGGCGATCAGTGGGCGCAGCACCAGCTTGTCGGTTACGCAGTCGATGACCGAGAGGTTCGGCAGGGTCTGGCTCGACACCTGGGAAATCGCCTCGCCGGTGACCAGCGCGTCGATGTGCAGGCGGTCGGCGATGCTCGACGCGGCACGCAACATCATACGCTTCAAAATGACGCCCATATGACTGTTGTCGACTTTGCCGAGGATTTCGCCGAGCACTTCCTCGAACGGCACGCTGACAAACAGCACACGCTGGGAGCTGCCGTACTTCTTCCAGATATAGTGCGCGACTTCCATCACGCCCAATTCATGGGCACGCCCGCCCAGGTTGAAGAAGCAGAAGTGGCTCATCAGGCCGCGGCGCATGATCTGGTAGGCCGCCACCGTGGAATCGAAACCGCCGGACATCAACACCAGGGTCTGTTCCAGGGCGCCCAGCGGATAACCGCCGATGCTGTTGTGCTGGCTGTGGATCACGAACAACCGTTGGTCGCGAATTTCCATCCGCACTTCGATTTCCGGCTCTTTCAGGGAAATTCCGGCGGCGCCGCACTGCCGACGCAGTTGGCTGCCGACGTATTTCTCCACGTCCATGGAGCTGAATTCATGCTTGCCGGCGCGCTTGCAGCGCACGGCGAAAACTTTCCCCGCCAGGGCCTCGCCAAAGTGCTGCTTGCACTTGGCGACTATGTCGTCGAAGTCGCCCAGCGGGTATTCATCGACCTGCAGGAAATGCGCGATGCCCGGCATGCAGCTCAGGCGCTCGGTCATCTCCTTCAAGGCTTTCGGCTCGCTGACGGCGGTTTCCAGCTCGAGGTTGTCCCACACACCATTGACCACCACAGCCGGGTCCAGATCGCGGAGCACGGCACGGATGTTCTTGGCCAGCTGACGGATGAAACGCGTCCGTACCGGGCGGCTCTTGATGGTGATTTCCGGGAAAACTTTAACGATTAGTTTCATGAAAACAGCGCGCGCTGGGCCAGCCGAAAAAGGGGGGCGCGGATTATAGCGGAAATTGCTCAAGGTTTAACCAATTAATGTGCATCTGGTTTTTCGTGCACCAAAATGGGTCAACAAGAGATAAAAGCGCAACATTGCGGTGCGCCACTTTACCGATTTGCCCCAAATACCTCCCGGAATGCGTGAGTTTGGGGCATAAAACCCAACTCGGGGCACTGGCATGCAATTTGCTCCCTTGTGAGGCAGGTTGCCATGGCCGAGTATCTGCGCCGGCATCACCCACATTCTAAGGGCACACCAACACCCGCCCGAAGCCACCCGGAGGACACTATGTCGAAGTCGGTTCAACTCATCAAAGATCATGACGTCAAATGGATTGATCTGCGCTTCACTGACACCAAAGGCACTCAGCACCACGTGACCATGCCGGCCCGTGATGCGCTGGATGACGACTTCTTCGAAGTCGGCAAGATGTTCGACGGTTCCTCCATCGCTGGCTGGAAAGGCATCGAAGCCTCCGACATGATCCTGATGCCAGACGACGAAACCGCCGTGCTGGATCCGTTCACCGAAGAGCCGACCCTGATCCTGGTGTGCGACATCATCGAGCCTTCGAGCATGCAGGGCTACGACCGCGACCCTCGCGCGATCGCCAAGCGCGCCGAAGAGCACCTGAAAGCCACCGGTATCGGCGACACCGTATTCGCCGGTCCAGAGCCTGAGTTCTTCATCTTCGACCAGGTGAAGTTCAAGTCCGACATCTCCGGCTCGATGTTCAAGATCTACTCCGAGCAAGGTTCGTGGATGTCCGACCAGGACATCGAAGGCGGCAACAAGGGCCACCGTCCAGGCGTCAAGGGCGGCTACTTCCCGGTTCCACCGTTCGACCACGACCACGAAATCCGTACCTCCATGTGCAACGCACTGGAAGAAATGGGCCTGACCGTCGAAGTCCACCACCACGAAGTGGCGACTGCCGGCCAGAACGAAATCGGCGTCAAGTTCAACACCCTGGTGAAGAAGGCCGACGAAACCCAGACCCTGAAGTACGTCGTGCACAACGTTGCCGACGCCTACGGCCGTACCGCTACCTTCATGCCTAAGCCTCTGTATGGCGACAACGGTTCGGGCATGCACGTCCACATGTCGATCTGGAAAGACGGCAAGAACACCTTCGCTGGCGAAGGTTATGCCGGCCTGTCCGATACCGCCCTGTACTTCATCGGCGGCATCATCAAGCACGGTAAGGCCCTGAACGGCTTCACCAACCCGGCGACCAACTCCTACAAGCGTCTGGTGCCAGGCTTCGAAGCTCCAGTGATGCTGGCCTACTCGGCTCGCAACCGTTCCGCTTCGATCCGTATTCCTTACGTGTCGAGCCCTAAAGCCCGCCGTATCGAAGCGCGCTTCCCGGATCCGGCTGCCAACCCATACCTGGCCTTCGCTGCCCTGCTGATGGCCGGCCTGGACGGTATCCAGAACAAGATCCACCCTGGCGACGCCGCTGACAAAAACCTGTACGACCTGCCGCCTGAAGAGGCCAAAGAGATCCCACAAGTTTGCGGCAGCCTGAAAGAAGCCCTGGAAGAGCTGGACAAAGGTCGTGCGTTCCTGACCAAAGGCGGCGTTTTCAGCGACGACTTCATCGACGCTTACATCGCTCTGAAAAGCGAAGAAGAAATCAAGGTTCGTACCTTCGTACACCCACTGGAATACGAGCTGTACTACAGCTGCTGATCCGGTAGCGCCGCCACGCACGGCGTGACAAGAAAAGGCCTCCCTCGGGAGGCCTTTTTTATTGCCCGCCCATAGCCCCGGAGCATTCCCCCGGGCTATTCATCCATGGATAATCCGCGCCTCTCGCGCCCTCTGTCCGGCGCCTCGACGAAGGGATTCGTATGCAGTGGACTCGTTCTCTCGGCCTGATCGCCTGCCTGGCGTTCGGCAGCACCCAGGCGGCTCCTTTCTATGCCGGCAAATCCCTGGCCCACCCGCCGATCATCGGCCTGACGGAAAGCCAGGCGACCCTGGCCTTTATCAAGCAGGCCGGCGGCGTCAAAGGTTATTACTCGCTCGACCCGGACGAGAGCCAGCCGCAACTGCTGGATGACTTCGGCAATGCCACCATTGAGTCGGTGTTCAACATCGCCCTGGACAGCGAGTCCCCGACCCGCCTGGTGCTGTTCAAGCAGAGCGGCCAGTATCGCGTGCATGCCTACCGTTATGACGAAAACGACCACCTCTACCGGCGCCTGGACAAACTGCAGCCCGCCCTGGAGCGCATCGCCAAAGACCGCAAGAAACTCGATGCCCTGACGGTGAAACAGGCCCTGCGCCAGCTGACACCGCTGAACTACAGCTACTTCTACCAAGACTCGGGTATCGACGAATTCGACCGGATCGACCATTCGGCCGGCACCCTGGTGGGCTATTTCGACGCTGACGGGCAGCCCATCACCGCCAATCCGCCCGGAGCCGACCAGTACCGCTACAAAAAGACCTTTGCCGAAAAGAACGGACGCTTTCTCACCGCCACCTACTGGCGCGGTGACGAGCCCGCATTGGAAGGCGAGCCCCTGCTGTACAACTACCGGGCCAGCCACATCGCCTGGGAAACCGAGCCGCAGCGCTTCACTGGCAGCGAGGACGGGGCCTACGTGGAGTACTCCAGTTTCGGCGGAGCCGTCATCGCCCAGGGTGCCTATGCCCACGGCCAACGCACCGGCGAATGGAGTTTTTCCAACCCGGACGATGGCTGGACCCACGGCCGTTTTGTCGATGGCAAACGCCAAGGCCAGTGGACTGAGTCCAACGGCTGGCAAACCGCTACCGGCGAATACCGGGACGATCTGCGCGAGGGACGCTGGGAGCTGTCCAGTAACGAAGGAGGCGAATCCGCCGTCACCGGCTTCCAGACCTATGTCCAGGGTGTGCTCGAGGGTCCGAGCGAAGAGAAAGTGGACGGTTTCACAGAAAGCGGCAGCTATCGCAACAACAAACGCGAAGGGCCATGGGTGACCCAGGCAGGTCGCGGCAACTTCGAGAACGGCCTGAAAAGCGGCCCGTGGATACTCAAGACAGACAAGGGCCATAACCAGAGCCTGAACTTCGTCGCCGATAAAAAAGAGGGCGAGTTGCGCGAAACCGATGCCAACGGCGTGCTGCTCCTGGTCGAGCATTACAAGGCAGATGTGCTGTCCGGTACCCGCGAAGGCTACAGCCCCAGCGGCAAACTGCAGTACTCGCAGCACTATGAGAATGGCAAACGGGAAGGCCGCTCACTGGGTTACAGCGAAGACGGCAAGCTGATCAGCGATATCTCCTGGCACAACGATAGGTACGAAGGCCCTCACCTGACCTTCCTGCGCGACGGGACGCCGGCCACGGTCGGGCGCTTCGAGGGAGGGCGCTTTGTCGGCCTGATGAAACAATACGATCAGGACGAAGTGCTTTATGAGGAAGCCAACTGGTGCCGCTTCGACAAGCGCGGCCCAACCGTCGAACGCTGTGGAAAACAACGGCGGTTCACCCACGGAAAGCTGTCCTGGGAAACGGACTTTCTCTTTGGCAGCCCCCAAGGCTCCATCGAGTACAACTATGAAACAGGCCAAAAGATCCGCGAGAAGATCATCGGCGACAATGACCAAATCACTCAGCGCACCTACTACGACAACGGGCAGATCGAGTGCCAGAAAAACTCGGTGGGCTTCACCTGGATGACCGTCAACCAGCAAAAGGTGAAAAGTCATGAATCCGACGGCCAACTGACTGGCGAACAGCTGTGCTATCACCGCAACGGCGCGATCAAGAGCCGCGAGCTGATCGACAACGGCTTGAGCGCCTGCCGGATCGTCTATGACGAAAGCGGCAAGCGACTGTCTTCCAGCCCAACCAATTGCGGGGCGCCCGCGACCGCCGCGGCCAGCCAATGACCCACCTGATGCCCGAGTCTTGCCAGGCACTGCAGTTTTACGTGCATCATGGCCGCCGACTTGTCCCCAAAAAGCCGAGACCCTCCATGACTTCACGATTCTGCCTTGCCCTGTTGACCCTGCTGCTGGCCGGCAATGCCTGCGCCGCCCCTGCCACCCTCAGCCCTCTGTTGGCCAGTATCGAAGAACGCCTGGCCATCGCCGACCAGGTGGCCCTGAGCAAATGGGACAGCCACAAACCGGTGGAAGACCGCCCGCGCGAGCGCGAGGTGATTGCCGGCGCGGTGGCCCAGGCACCGGCCTACAAGCTCGACGGCGCGGCGGTGGAACAGTTCTTCGCCGCGCAGATCGAGGCCAACAAGCTGGTGCAGTACGCCCATCTGTCCGAGTGGACCCTGCAAGGCCAGGCACCGGACGCACCGCGTCCGGACCTGGTGGGGCAGATCCGCCCGCAACTTGATCAGTTACAAAAACGCCTGCTGCAGCAACTGGCGGATTTCAGCCCCTACCGCAACGACCCGCAGTGCCCACAATGGCTGGCCCAGGCCACCCACGGAGGTGATCGGGCACCACTGCGCCAACTGGCGCTGATCCGTGCCACCGCCGAGCTTTGTGTGTTCAAAGGTTGAAGCGGCGAACCTGGGCCCGGTCCGCGGCTCTATGCTGGAGGCAGTTTCATCGTTGAAGCCGCCGACCCAAGCTCCCAGGAAAGCCACCATGCGTGTGCACTGTCTCTACCTGCTGTTGCTGGCCGCCCTGCCGGCCGCCGCGCAGATCTATCGCTACACCGACGCCCACGGCAACACCGCCTACAGCGACCAGCCGCCGGCCGGTGTGCCCGGCCAGGCCGTCGAGCTGGCGCCGCTGAACCGCATCGAGGCGCCCAGGCCGCTCATGCCGCCCGGCGTCGATCCAGTACAAACGCCACCCACCCGCTCACCGGCCTACACCACCCTGGAGCTGAGTGGCGTAGCGGATGGCGGTGTGGTGCGGGCCAATAACGGCAGCTTCAAGGTCGAGGTCCGCCTGCAACCGCCCCTGCACAACGAGCATCGCCTGCGCCTGCTGCTGGACGACCAAGCCTATGGCCAACCCGGCAATGTGCCGAGCCTGCAACTGGTGAACATCGATCGCGGCGAGCATCGCCTGGCAGTGCAGGTGCTCGATGGCGAGCGGGTGATCCAGCAAAGCCCGCCGTTGACCTTCACCCTGCAACGGGTTCGTCAGCCCTGAGGTTGTGTCGCGCCTGAAGCTGCGAATACAGGCGCCGCTCATGTTCGAGCAACCAGCGTTTGCGCCACAGCCCGCCGCCATAACCGGTGAGCGAGCCGTCGGAACCTATCACCCGGTGACAGGCAATCACTATGGCGATCTGGTTGGCGCCATTGGCCCGGGCCACGGCCCGCACGGCGGAGGCCGAACCTATGCTGCTCGCCACCTCGACGTAACTGCGGGTAACGCCTGGCGGTATCGCCCTGAGGGCCTGCCACACCGTGCGGGTAAAGGCCGAAGCATTCAGCGCCAGGGGTGTGGCAAAGCTTGCCGACTCCCCGGCGAAAAATCGCCGCAACTCGCTCTCGATCTGGTCGATGGGGGCAAAACGTCCGAAGCCGATGGTCGAGCCGGTGTTCCCTTGCAGGCGCTTCAGCTCAGTGGCCAAGGCCGGGCGGTCGAAGAACTCCAGCAGATGCAGGGCCTGTGCATCGGCCACCGCCAGCATCACGCCGATCGGGGTTTGCAGCCAATCGGCCTTGAGCAGTTCGCAACCCCGCAGGTTCGACGGCGGCTGGCCGAGCAGCCGGGTGAAGGCACTGCGAAAGCCGCTGTCGGAATCGAAACTGGCGCTGATCTGCGCATCGATCACGCTGGCGCCGCCCGCCAGTTGCTGCATGCCGTCGCCGATCCGCCGCAGCCGGGCCATTTCCAGGAAGGTCACGCCAAAGTGGCGCTTGAAGGCCCGGCGCACCGTGGAAGGGTCGAAACCGAGTTCGACCAGGTCGCCTTCATACCAGCGCTTGTCGGCATTGTTTTCCAGCAAGGCCAGCAGCTGTTTGACCAGGGGCTCCTGGGCACCTGTCTGCTCCAGCGGACGGCAGCGCAGGCAGGCGCGAAAACCGGCCTCGACACAGGCTTTGATCGAACTGAAGAACACCGTGTTTTCGCGCTTGGGCTTGCGCGCCGCGCAAGTCAGCCGACAGAACACTCCCGTGCTCTTGACCCCGACGAAAGCAAAGCCGTCATAGGCCGGGTCGCGTTCGAGCAGGGCGCGGTACAGGGTGTCGTCGTCAGGCAGTTGGAACAGCAAGGGGGCGTTGTCCATGGCCGTCTCCAGCAGCAGAGGGGAATGTCTGTGCACTGTAGAGCAGCGCCGCAGCGGATGCCGCCGCAAATCAGGCGTTGATTCGCCAACGGCCCCCCGAGCCAACAGCCGACTAGAACAGCGCGATGCTGTAGGTCAGGTACAGGCGGTTTTCATCGACATCGCGGCTGAAGCTGGAACGATAGGTCGCGTTGCGCCAGCGCAGGCCGAGGTCCTTCAGCGGGCCGCTTTGCAGCACGTACTGGATATCGAGGTTGCGCTCCCATTCGCGTCCGCTCTCGCCGTTCGCCAGGGCCGCGTCACGACCGTTGAAGTAACGGGTCATGAACGTCAGGCCGGGCAGCCCCGCGGCGGCGAAATCGTAGTCGTAACGCAACTGCCAGGAGACTTCCTTGGCGCTGGCGAAATCGTTGTATTGGCCAAAGTTGGTCAGGTAAGGATCGGTCCCCGCCAGGTAGGGATAGGCACTGCTGCCGCTCATGCGCTGATAACCGAGGCCGAAGGCATGACCCGTGGGCAGGCGATAGGTGAACAGGCCGTTCAGCGCGCGGTTGTCGATCTCGCCGCCCCGGGCCTGCCCGACGTCCTGGCTGAGGGCCAGCCGCAAGTCGCTTTCCAGGGTGCCGATGCCCAGGCGGCGCTGGCTTTTCAGGCCGAAGAAATGCTGGCGATAGACCTTGTCCAGTTCACCGTAGTGATAGCTGGCGATCCAGCCCGGGGCGAGCTGGTAATCCAGTCCGGCCAGGTCGAAATGCCCCGCCGTGGCCGCCGCGGCAAATCGCCTATCGCGGTTGAACAACGCCAGATCACTGGTGCCCGACTCGTTGCGCTGGCTGACTTCCTCCAGCCGCCCGAGGTTCAGGGTCAGGCCGGTTATGTCGCTGGAGGTGAGCAGGCCGCCTTCGAACGCCTGGGGGAACAGCCGCCCGAAATTCGGTTGCAGGATCGGCAGCCTGGGAACCAGGCTGCCGACTTTCAGTTCGCTGCGGGAAACCCGCACCTTGGCCGTCAGGCCGAGCCGCGAATAGCTGTCCGGCGCGCGCCCGTCGCTCTGCACCGGCAACAGGCCGGTGCCACTGCGGTCGGGGCTGGAGTCCAGCTTGAGGCCCAGCTTGCCCAGGGCATCCAGGCCGAAACCGAAGGTCCCGGCGGTGTAGCCGGAGCGGTAGTCGAACAGGAAACCCTGGGCCCACTCATCGGCCTTCGAGCGCCCGGCGCCGTCGCGAAAATCCCGATTCATGTAGAAGTTGCGGGCCATCACGCTGGCTTTGCTGTCTGGCACAAACCCCTCGGCCAGGACCTGCGCAACATCACTGCCCACCAGGGCACCCAAGAGCAGGGCTTTTACGTTCTTATTGTTATTCATGAAGCTCTCCGAACCGACCGAGGAGCGTCGAATGCGCCCCTTCGAGGATGAGCGGCCTGAATGGCTCAGGCGCGCTCGATCACCATGGCCACGCCCTGGCCAACGCCCACGCACAGGCTGACCACGGCGTAACGCTGGTTGTTGCGTTGCAGGCTGCGGCAGGCGCTCAACACCAGCCGGGCCCCGGACGCGCCCAGCGGGTGGCCGATGGCGATGGCGCCACCATTGGGGTTGACCCGCGGATCGTCGAAATCCAGGTTCAGGGCCTTGAGGCAGGCCAGCACCTGCGGCGCGAATGCCTCGTTGATCTCGATCAGGTCGAGCTGCTCCAGGCCGATGCGGGCCCGCTGCAGCGCCAGCAGAATCGCCCTGTGCGGGCCGATGCCCATGAACTGCGGCTCCACGCCGACCGAGGCCGACGAGAGGATCCGCGCCATGGGCGCGACCCCATGCTCCATGCCGATCTCACGACTGCCGAGCAGCAACACCGCCGCGCCATCGTTGATCCCCGAAGCGTTGCCGGCGGTCACCACGCCCTCGGCGAACAGCGTCGGCAATCGCGACAGGGCCGCCAGGTCGGAGCCGGGCCGCGGATGTTCGTCATCACACACGGTCAAGGACTGGCCCTTGCGCCCGATCGGCACCTCGACGGCCATGATTTCGTCGTCCAGCACCCCGGCCAGCAAGGCCGCCTGGTAACGCGCCTGGGATGCGGCGGCGAAGCGGTCGGCGTCCTCGCGGCTGATGGCAAACCGGCGGGCCAGGTTGTCGCCAGTCTCGGGCATGCTGTGGTTGCCGTAGCGCTCCACCAGCCGCGGGTTGGCGAAGCGCGCGCCAATGGTGCTGTCGGCCACCTCCAGGGTCCGGCTGTAGGCACTCTCGGCCTTGGCCATGATGAAGGGCGCCCGGGACATGCTTTCGACGCCGCCGGCCAGGTACAGCCGGCCTTCGCCGCAGGTGATCGCCCGGGCCGCATCGATCACCGCCGACAGGCCGCTGGCGCACAGGCGGTTGACCGTCTGCCCCGGCACGCGCCAAGGCAGCCCGGCGCTGAGCAAGGCATTGCGCGCCAGGTTGCGGCTGTCCTCGCCGGCCTGGTTGGTACAACCGAGGATCACCTCTTCCAGCGCCTCGGCCGGTAGCCCCGAGGTTTCCAGCAAACGCACCAGCAAGGGCCCCACCAGATCGTCCGGACGCACGCTGGCGAGGCTGCCGCCATGACGGCCGAAGGGGGTTCGCAAGCCGCTGTAGATATAGGCATCAAGCATGAAAAGACTCTCGCAGAGGTAGGGATCGGCAGGCCTCAGGCCGGCATCGGGTTTTCCGGCTGGCGCAGGGACAGGCCCAGCAGGGCCCGACGGCGCAACCAGCCGCTGGGGCGATAACGCGGATCGCCAGTGAGCGCGTGCATGCGCTCGAGGATCTGCAGCAGGCGCTCGGGGCCCAGTTGGTCGCCCCACTCCAGCGGCCCCAGCGGGTAGCCGAGACCCAGGCGCACCGCCGCGTCGATATCGGCCACCGAGGCGATGCCCTGCTGGGCGATATCGCAGGCCAGGTTGACGATCGACGCCAGGGTGCGCTGGACGATGAAGCCGCAGCTGTCGCGGATCAGCGTCACCGTGCCGCCGTCGGCGCTGAACAGCGCGTGGGCGGCGTGCTGCATGTCTTCGCGGGTTGCCGGGTTGAGCATCAGGCAGCGCTGGCTGTCGAGCGTGGTCAGGGTATCGATCGCCACCGTGCGCGACGGGTCTGTGGCATGGCGCAAGGCCGCTTCGCTGGCGTCATCGCCCAGCGGCGCCACCAGGCACAAGGCCGAAGAGGAAGGTCGCAGGCCGTTCTCGACCTTGGCCCCCAGGCGTTCGAGCAGGTCCAGCAGGCGCAGCCGGCCGACCTCGTCGTCGGCGGCGATCCACACCGGCGGCAGCGCCGCGCAATGGGGCACCGCCTGTGGCGGGCGCCGCGTATCGCCGGGCTCGTCGTAGAGGTAGAAGCCCTGCCCGCTCTTGCGCCCCAGGCGCCCACCCGCCTGCATCAGCCGCAGCACGGGGTGCGGCCGATAACGCGGCTCCTCATAGAACTGCCGGTAGACCGACTCCATCACCGGCACGCTGACATCCAGGCCGATCAGGTCGAGCAGCTCGAACGGCCCCATGGCGAAACCGGCGCTGTCGCGCAGCAGCGCATCGATCCGCCACGCCGGGGCCACGCCCTCGCTGAGGATGCGCAGCGCCTCGGTGCCAAAGGCCCGCCCGGCATGATTGACGATAAAGCCGGGAGAATCCTTGGCCCGCGCCGGGTAGTAGCCGATGGCGCGTACCAGTGCCTGCAAGCGGGCGCCGACGCTGGTGGCGAGGCCGTCGATCACCTCGACAATGCGCATCCGCGGCACCGGATTGAAAAAATGCAACCCGGCGACGCGCTCCGGATGACGGCACACCGAGGCAATCGCGGTGATCGACAGCGACGAGGTATTGCTGGCCAGGATCGCGCTCGGCGCCAGTACATCCTCCAGTTGCCGAAACAGCTGTTGCTTAGCCTCCAGGTCCTCGACTATCGCCTCGATCACCAGCTGGCAGTCATGTAGCGCTTGCAGGCTGTCGACCACTTCCAGGTTGAGCATGGCCGCCGTGGCGTCCTGCGGGGTAATGCGGGCCTTCTCGATCTGCTGGGCGAAGATCGTCGCCAGCTGTTCCCGGGCCGTGCCCGCGGCACCCGGGCGCGCATCGAACAAAAACACCTTGAGCCCGGCCATGGCCATGACCTGGGCGATGCCCCGGCCCATGGCTCCGGTGCCGACCAGACCGATGCGCTGCAATGGTTGCGTGGTCATTTCCCCTGGTACTCCGGTTTGCGTTTCTCAAGAAAGGCCTGCATGCCTTCGCGCTGGTCATGGGAGCCGAACAGCAGCTGGAACGCCTTGCGCTCCAGCACCAGCGCCTGCTCCAGCGGCAGGTCCATGCCGGCCAGCACCACCTCCTTGATCTGCGCCACCGCCAGCGGCGGCATGCCGGCGATGCTGGTAGCCAGGGCCAGGGCCCGCGGCAGGGTCTCGCTGTCCGCCACCACCTCGCTGACCAGGCCCAGGCGCAGCGCCTCGTCAGCCGGCACCTGGCAACCGGTGAGCAACAGGCGCAGCGCCTGGAACTTGCCGACCGCGCGCAGCAGGCGCTGGGTGCCGCCCGCCCCCGGCATCACCCCGACCTTGATTTCAGGCTGGGCAAAACGCGCCGAGTGGCCGGCGACTATCAGGTCGCAATGCATCGCCAGCTCGCAGCCACCGCCCAGGGCGTAACCGTTGACCGCGGCGATGACCGGCTTGCGGCATGCCGAGATGGCTTGCCAGTGGCGCTCGGCATGCCGGGCATAGAGTTGCAGCGCGCTGGCGTTCACCAGCTCACCGAGGTCGGCGCCGGCGGCAAACACCCTATCGCCGCCGGTGAGCACCACCACCCGGGTCTGGGGGCAGGCATCCAGGCGGCGAAAGTGCTCGGCCAGCTCCTCGCGCAGCGCCATGTTCAACGCGTTGAGCGCTTGCGGGCGGTTCAGCCGCAGCAGCGCCACGCCCGGCGCGGGTTGTTTCAGCAGGACCAGGGGTTGAGGGCTAACGGACTCGGGACTCATGGAATCTCCTGATGCAGATAGGAACCTGAGAAGCACGCCAGCGACCCGACCGGGCCTCTGGCGCCGCCCTTCACTCGCGGACGATGCCGCGCTCGAACAGGTTTTCGATCGTCTGGTCGTCGAGGCCCAGGCCCTCGAGCACCTCGCGGGTATTGGCCCCCAGCGCTGGCGGGGCACTGCGATAGCTGGCCGGGGTCCGCGACAGCTTCACCGGCGAGCCGACGCCGCGGTAGTCGCCGATCTCCACCAGCAGGCCGCGATGCCGGGTATGCGGGTGCTCGACCACCTTGTCGATCGAGGCAATCGAGCCGCAGGGCACGCCCAGGCGGATCAGGCGCTGCGCCAGGAACGTACCGTCGTGCTCGGCCAGCCGCGCCTCCAGCGCCTGTTTCAGCGCCTCGCGGTTGACCGAGCGGCAACCGTTGTCGGCAAAGCGCGGGTCGTCCAGCAAGGCGCCGGCGTCCAGCTGCTCGCACAATTTGGCGAACTGGCGGTCGTTGCCGACCGCCAGGAAGATCGGCTCGGTGCCGGTGCGGTAACTGTCGTAGGGAGCGATATTCGGATGGGCGTTGCCGGTGCGCTGCGGGGTCTTGCCGGCGGCGAAATAGTTGGCCAGATGCGGGTGCAGCAGGGACACGCCGCAGTCGTACAGGGTGATGTCGAGGGACTGCCCCAGGCCACTGCGATGGCGTTCGTTGAGCGCCAGCAGAATCCCCGCCAGGGCATTGAGCCCGGTGACCATATCGACGATCGGCAGGCCGATGCGCAGCGGGCCGCTGTCGGCTTCGCCGTTCACGCTCATCAGCCCGGCCATCGCCTGGATCACCGCGTCGTAGCCGGGCAGCCCACCCAAGGGGCCGTCGCTGCCAAAACCGGAAACCGCGCAGTGGATCAGTGCCGGGAAACGCTGGCTCAGCACCTCGGCATAACCTATGCCCCAACGCTCCAGGGTGCCGGGCTTGAAGTTCTCGATCAGCACATCGGCATCTTCCAGCAGGCGCATCAGCAGCCTGATGCCCGCGGGCCGGGACAGGTCCACGGCGATCCCCTGCTTGTTGCGGTTTACGCCCCTGAAGTACGACGCGTCGGCGCCCTCGAAAGGCGGGCCCCAGCCGCGAGTCTCGTCGCCGCTCAAGGGTTCCAGCTTGATCACTTCGGCGCCGTGGTCGGCCAGGGCCTGGGAGCAGTAGGGCCCGCCCAGCACGCGGCTGAGGTCGATCACTTTCAGGCCGTCCAGGGCCCCTTTTGAATGGTTCATGGCAGTTCTCTGAAAAATGGGCAGGGCCGTTCAGGCCGGCAACAGCTGCATCGCGTCGGCTTTCGACAACGGGCCTTCATTGGCCAGGAGCGCCAGCAACTCATGTTCGAGCGCTGGCTCCGGACGCAGCGGATCGCGGGGCAGCAGCTTGTGCTGGAGCAGCAGATGGGCCAGGGCCAGGCGCCGGTAATCGGGGGCCTGGCGGCTCGCTTCCCAGGCCATGAAGATCGCCGTGGCGCTGTGATAAAGGGCGCTGCCGGCCAGGCGCACCTGATCGTCGCGGCGCTCTTGCGCGACCTTTTCGATGGCCGCGACCGCGCGTTGCAGGACTGTCTCGAACAGGCGCTGGCTGGCCGCCGGCAGGTCGGCCTCGGCGAGCAGCCCGGCGAGGTAATGCCGCAGCGGCTCCAGGGCCTGCTCGCGGGTCACGGCGCGGGCAATATCCAGCGCGACTATGTTGCTGGTGCCCTCCCAGATCGAGCCCAGGTGGGCATCGCGCACCAGCCGCGCGTCGCTCCACTCCTCGATGTAGCCAACCCCGCCGCGTACTTCCATGGCGTCCCCGGTGACCCGCCGCGCATCGCGGCAGGCGCGGAACTTGATCAGCGGCGTGAGGATGCGCACGCACTTGCGCGCCGCCTCGTCGCCGGCATCGGCCTTGGGCAGCAGCGTGGCGATCTGCATGAACATCGACCGGGCCTCCTCGGCGGGCAGCATCATTTTCAGCAGCTGGCGCTGCATCAGCGGCATCTCGATCAGATGGCGGCCAAAGGCCCGGCGATGGCGGGCGACATAAAGCGCCTCATTGACCCCACGGCGCATCAGCCCGGCGGCCCGCACCCCGTTGGACAGACGCGACATGTTGATCATGTCGGCCATCTGCTGGAAGCCGCGACCGACCTCGCCGATCAGGTAGGCGCTGGCGCCGTCCAGACTGATTTCGCCACTGGCCATGGAGCGGCTGCCCAGCTTGTCCTTCAGGCGCAGGATCCGATAGGCATTGCGCGAGCCATCGGGGCGGAGCTTGGGCAGCAGGAACAGGCTGACCCCTTTCATGCCCTCCGGAGCGTCTTCCGGACGGGCCAGGACCATGGCCAGGTCGGCGTCCGGGTTGGAGCAGAACCACTTGTCGCCGAACAGCCGCCACTCGCCGTTCTCCAGGCGCGCGCGGGTTTCGGTGCGCGACACGTCGGAGCCGGCGGCCTGTTCGGTCATGAACATCGCGCCCTGGAACAACCGCTCGAAATCCCGCGAAGCCAGGGACGGCAGGTAGCGCGCCACCAACTCCGGCGAACCGTACTTGCGCAGGGTGCGGGTCAGCGAGTCGGTCATGCTCACCGGGCAACACAGGCCGAACTCGGCCTGCACGAAGAGGAAGGTCAGGGCGTACTTGACCAGCGGCAGCACCGGCTCGGCGCAATGGCTCATGGAGGCCAGGCCCAGCTCGGCATACGCGGCGCGCTCCAGGGCGATGAAATCCGGGTGCTTGTGGATGCTCTGCAGGTCTTCGCCACGACGGGTGCGCGGCAGCAGTTGCGGCGGGTTCTTGTCCGCCGAGAGCGCCAGCACATCCAGCTCGCCACCGGCCCGCCCACCGAGTTGGCGCAAGGTCGGCAACCACTGGGCGAACAGCTGCGGCGGCAGGTAGACCTTGAGCAGGGCTGCCAGTCCGGCATCGCAGTCGAACAGGTTCAAGCCCCGGCTATCGGGGATATTCAGGATGTCTTGGGCGGGTTCAGGCAAGGCAGTCATGGCGTCTCTCCAGGCTCTTTTGCCCCGAGACTAGAGTCGCCATCGATAAGTATCTAATACAAAATCAATCAACTACGATAAGAAAAACAGATCGTAAAGCGAGGACGCCAGCATGGATCTCAAACAGCTTCGTTACTTCGTCGCGGTCGCCGAAGAGCTGCATTTCGGCCGGGCCGCCGCTCGCCTGTTCATCTCCCAGCCGGCCCTGAGCTTCGATATCAAGAAGCTCGAAAGCCAGCTGGACGTGCAGTTGCTGACCCGCAACAACAAGTCGGTGAGCCTGACCAACGCCGGCCAGGTGCTGCTCGACGAAGCCCGCTACCTGCTGCTGCGGGCCGAGCAGGCGCGGCGCCTGACCCTGCGCTCGGCCCAGGGTTTCGTCGGCCGGCTGAGCATCGGTTTCGTCAACTCGATCCTGCATCGCGGCTTGCCGCAGGCGGTGCGGACCTTCGAGCAGGATCACCCGGACACCGAGATCGTGCTGATGGAGATGAACAGCGCCGAACAGGCCCAGGCGCTGCAACGCGGGCAGATCGATATCGGCTTCGTGCACTGGAGCCACTTTCCCGAGGGCATCCGCTGCGAGCCGGTCCTCGCCGAACCCTTCCTCTGCTGCCTGCCCCAGGGCCACCGGCTGGCGGGCGAGTCGCGCATCGACCTGGCGCAACTGGCCAACGACGACTTCATCCTGTTTCCGCGCAACGTCTCGCCGCACTATCACGATCTGATCATCGCCCGCTGCGTGGCGGCCGGCTTCAGCCCGCGCATCCGTCACGAAACCCGGCTGTGGCAAACGGTGGTGGCGATGGTCGCCTACGAAATGGGCGTGGCCCTGGTGCCGCAGACCCTGGCCGGCACCTGGAAGGAGGGTGTGCATTACTGCGAAATCAGCGGCGACGGGGCGTTGTCCGAGGTCCACGCCATCCGTCATGCCGACAAACCATCGGCCGCCGCGGAGAGTTTCCTGACTGTCCTCAAGGCCCTGCAACAGCCCGTGGCGCCGGGGCTTTGAGGGCCGGCGACCATACGAAATCCCGTATCACACAATAAGATTTAATCATTATTTTTTTAATTCCTGCCTGTATAGGCTCCGTGCCGTCGGACCTTGCAAATGCGTGATGCGCCTGTTCGTGCAACGAGTATCCGGAGCGGTCGCCAGACGACCTCCCGCGGCGCAAATAACAATAACAACTGCAGGAATTGAATATGAATGCCGCCCAGCACGCTGCCGCGCACAAGAAAGCCCGCAAGGCGGGAATCGCCTCGTTCATCGGCACCACCATCGAATGGTATGACTTCTACGCCTACGGGATCGCCGCCGCGCTGGTCTTCGGCAAGGTGTTCTTCCCCGCCGACCTGCCGGCGGGCACCGCCACCCTGCTGTCGTTCCTGACCCTCTGGGCCGGCTTCATCGCCCGCCCCATCGGCGGCATCATCTTCGGCCACCTGGGCGACAAGATCGGGCGCAAGACCACCCTGGTGATCACCCTGATCATGATGGGCGTGGCCACCACCTGCATCGGCCTGCTGCCCAGCTACCTGCAGATCGGTATCTGGGCGCCGATTGCCCTGGTGCTGCTGCGCATCATCCAGGGTATCGCGGTGGGCGGCGAATGGGGCGGCGCCATCCTCATCGCCAGCGAAAGCGCGCCCAAGGGCAAAGGCATCCTCTACGCGGCCTTCGCCCAACAGGGCTCGCCAGCCGGCAACCTGCTGGCGACCCTGGTGTTCTTCGGCCTCAGCGCCCTGCCCGCGCCGGACTTCCTGCTGTGGGGCTGGCGCATTCCGTTCCTGCTCTCGGCGGCACTGGTCCTGGTGGGCATGGTGATTCGCCTCAAGCTCGAAGAGTCGGACGACATGAAGCGCCTGATCCAGCAGAAAAAGACCGTCAAGCTGCCGATCCTGGAGGTCCTGCGCAACCACTGGCAGATCGTGCTGCTGGGGGCCGGCGTGCTGCCGATCATCCATGTCACCTACTTCAAGAGCACCTTCGCCCTGTCCTGGGCCACCAAGGAACTGGGCTACAGCCAGAGCAGCTTTCTCAGCGTGATCGTCATCGCCCTGGTGGTGCAGTTCATCACCCAGCCCCTGGGCGCGCTGCTGGTTTCCCGGATGGACATGCGCAAGGCGGTGGTGCTGATGGTGCTGCCGGAGTTCTTCCTGATGCCGGCGATGTTCTTCGCCGTGGAAACCGGCGTCTACTGGATCGCCGTGCTCGGCATGTGCCTGGCCACCGTGCCGCACTCGATGTTCTATGGCGCCGTCGGCGGCATCCTGGCCCGTGCCTTCCCGACCAAGGTGCGCTACAGCGGCCTGTCGATTTCCTACCAGCTCTGCTCCCTGCTGGTGGGCGGTGCCACGCCGGTCCTGGCCCAGGGCATTCTCAACAACACCGGGAGCATTGTCGGCGTGGCCATTGCCTCTGCCTGCTACGCCCTGGTGTCCTTGGTGTGCATGCTCCTGCTGCTCAAGCGCATCGGCCACAACGCCGCCGACCTGTCCACCGCCGAGCAGGCGGACGCCGACGAACTGGCCCGGGAACCCCACGCCACGCCGCCGAACGAGGAGCCGATCACGCCACAGCAGGGTATCGACAAGGACCCGCAGCCCGCCCACTGATACGCCATCCGCCGCATTCTTCCAGGCCCGCCCGCAAGCGGGCCTTTTTGCGTTGGCTCTGCACCTTTGACCCTGGCCATTCTTTAGCGCACCGCTAAAGAAATCGCACTATATTGGTGCATCAAGCTGCACCTTCATTCATCCGCAGCCCATTTTGGTTCGAAAGTACCCAGCCAAGCCGGCAAAACACTGCGAAACAGCACTTCAAACGGCTGTTTCAGGGCGCGGGCGCTTCTTTTCGGAGCCTTGGTTTGGTTTTTGCATTTTCCCGATGACAGCGCTCTGTCCACGCGCGCGCCATGCTCCAAAAGAGGTCCTAATGACCATCAGCGATCAATTGCACCGTTTGCTACTCGACAACCTGACCACCGCGACCATCCTGCTCAACGCCGACCTGCGCCTTGAGTACATGAACCCGGCGGCGGAGATGTTGCTGGCTATCAGCGGCCAGCGCAGCCATGGGCAATTCATCAGCGAACTGTTCACCGAGTCGGCCGAAGCCCTGAGCTCCCTGCGCCAGGCGGTGCAACAGGCGCACCCGTTCACCAAGCGCGAGGCCATGCTCACCGCGCTGACCGGCCAGACCCTGACCGTGGACTATGCCGTGACGCCGATCCTGAGCAATGGCGACACCCTGCTGTTGCTGGAAGTCCACCCCCGTGACCGCCTGCTGCGGATCACCAAGGAAGAGGCCCAGCTGTCCAAGCAGGAAACCAGCAAGATGCTGGTGCGCGGCCTGGCCCACGAGATCAAGAACCCCCTCGGCGGGATTCGCGGCGCCGCCCAGTTGCTGGCCCGCGAACTGCCGGACGAGAACCTCAAGGACTACACCAACGTCATCATCGAAGAGGCTGACCGCCTGCGGAACCTGGTGGACCGCATGCTCGGCTCCAACAAGCTGCCGTCGCTGGCCCTGTGCAACGTGCACGAGGTGCTGGAGCGCGTGAGCAGCCTGGTGGAGGCCGAAAGTCAGGGCTGCATCACCCTGGTGCGCGACTACGACCCGAGCATTCCCGATGTGTTGATCGACCGCGAACAGATGATCCAGGCGGTGCTCAACATCGTGCGCAATGCGATGCAGGCCATCAGCAGCCAGAACGAGCTGCGCCTGGGGCGCATCTGCCTGCGTACCCGCACCATGCGCCAGTTCACCATCGGCCACGTGCGCCACCGCCTGGTGACCAAGATCGAGATCATCGACAACGGCCCGGGGATCCCCGCGGAACTTCAGGAAACCATCTTCTTCCCCATGGTCAGCGGCCGTCCGGACGGTACCGGGCTGGGCCTGGCCATTACCCAGAACATCATCAGCCAGCACCAGGGCCTGATCGAGTGTGACAGCCATCCCGGCCACACCACGTTCTCGATCTTTCTGCCACTGGAACAAGGAGCCCCATCGACATGAGCCGTAGTGAAACCGTGTGGATCGTCGATGACGACCGTTCTATCCGTTGGGTTCTGGAGAAGGCCTTGCAACAGGAAGGCATGACCACCCAGAGCTTCGATAGCGCCGATGGTGTGATGAGTCGCCTGGCCCGCCAGCAACCGGACGTGATCATCTCCGATATCCGTATGCCGGGTGCCAGTGGCCTGGACCTGCTGGCGCGGATCCGCGAGCAGCACCCGCGCCTGCCGGTGATCATCATGACCGCGCACTCCGACCTGGACAGCGCTGTCGCTTCCTACCAGGGCGGCGCCTTCGAGTACCTGCCCAAGCCGTTCGATGTCGACGAAGCGGTGTCCCTGGTCAAGCGCGCCAACCAGCACGCCCAGGAGCAGCAAGGCCTGGAAGTGATCCCGGCGCTGGCCCGCACCCCGGAAATCATCGGTGAAGCGCCGGCGATGCAGGAGGTATTTCGCGCCATCGGTCGCCTCAGCCACTCCAACATCACCGTGCTGATCAACGGTGAGTCCGGTACCGGTAAAGAGCTGGTGGCCCACGCCCTGCACCGCCACAGCCCGCGCGCGGCTTCGCCGTTCATCGCGCTGAACATGGCGGCGATCCCCAAGGACCTGATGGAGTCCGAGCTGTTCGGCCATGAAAAAGGCGCCTTCACCGGCGCGGCCAACCTGCGGCGCGGACGCTTCGAACAGGCCGACGGCGGCACCCTGTTCCTCGACGAGATCGGCGACATGCCGGCCGACACCCAGACCCGCCTGCTGCGGGTGCTGGCCGACGGCGAGTTCTACCGGGTCGGCGGGCATACGCCGGTCAAGGTCGATGTGCGCATCATCGCCGCGACCCACCAGAACCTGGAAACCCTGGTGCACGCCGGCAAGTTCCGTGAGGACCTGTTCCACCGCCTGAACGTGATCCGCATCCATATCCCGCGCCTGTCGGACCGTCGCGAAGATATCCCGACCCTGGCCAAGCACTTCCTCAGCCGCGCCGCCCAGGAGCTGGCCGTCGAGCCCAAGCTGCTGAAAAGCGAGACCGAGGAATACCTGAAGAACCTGCCGTGGCCCGGCAACGTGCGTCAGCTGGAGAACACCTGCCGCTGGATCACCGTGATGGCTTCGGGTCGCGAGGTGCATATCAGCGACCTGCCGCCGGAGCTGCTGAGCCTGCCGCAGGATTCGGCGCCGGTGACCAACTGGGAGCAGGCCCTGCGCCAGTGGGCCGACCAGGCCCTGGCACGCGGCCAGTCGAGCCTGCTGGACAGCGCGGTGCCGAGCTTCGAGCGGATCATGATCGAGACCGCCCTCAAGCACACCGCCGGCCGCCGCCGCGACGCCGCCGTGCTGCTGGGCTGGGGCCGCAACACCCTGACGCGCAAGATCAAGGAGTTGGGGATGAAGGTCGACGGCGGGGATGACGAGGACAGCGACGAGGGTTGAGCCGCTGTAAGCCTG